>CAUPZP010000006.1:0-135156 GCA_963516105.1 uncultured Campylobacter sp. | reverse complement strand
TAGTGTAGTTGGCTGAGTATCCAACTTGGGTGTGTTAAGCTAGGTTTTATGCTTTTTAGACTCAAGATAAGTTAAAAACTTTTAAAGGAATTTTTCTCAAAGAGTGTGCAAACACAAGAACTATGATTTTGTAGATGAAAACAAGTATATCTACCGTTCGCGATTTTCTGAGAAGAAATTTAGATAAATTCTCAAGTATTTTGCCGAAGATATATAGAAGTAAAAAATAAGTAAATCTTGCGGTGAGATTTCCAAGCCCGCCTAGAAGCTTTGCTTTGAGATTGGGAAAGCCGCTTTTCTACTTCGCTTCGCTCGTTACTCCAATCGGAACGGTATGTTTAAAATGGACGGCAAAGTTTATACCAAATAGTCATGAGCTGCTCTGTTGGTGAACTAATACCGATACTGTAGAAGTTTCTCAATTTGCTTATTTTATTGACTGTTTTTCTGATACTTTGGAAAATTATGCTATTTTAGAGCTTCTATATCAGATAAAAATGCTATAAGATTTCTATAAATTTATCTTAGAAATTCTTGAACGGATTATACACTTGGCTCTCATGTTTTTCATAGCAACTTAATACTTCTTATATTTAAATTAAGTTCCGTTAAGTCTAATTTAATATTGTATATGGGTGATTGAGAGTTAATTCTTTTTTTGCTTGCTTTTAGAATTTGAGTTTGTGGTTTTTTTCTCTGTATTTTCGGTTGGCGGCGCAGCTTGCTCCGATGCGGTCAAATTTTCGTCCGGTTTTAAAAATCCCTCCTCGACCATCAGCTCTACAGCCGCCCTAAACGTCGGTAGCGCGCTTTGAGCGCCGAAATAATAATAGGGTTTCTTCGGCTCTCTGGCTAAAACCCCTATTGTATAACTATTGCCCTGCGAGTCGTTGACAAATCCGAAAAACGAGCCGTTATAGGTATTTGCGTAGCCTCCGGTCGTGGCGATGTGTGCGGTACCTGTTTTGCCGCCGATTTCTAGGCCTTCCACCTTCGCTCTTTTGCCGGTGCCGATCTCGACGGTTTTTATCAGGATGCGCTTCATCCTCTCGGCTGCTTCTTGGCTTATGGCTTCGACCGGTTTTGGGTCGTTTACGACGAAAAATTTGCCGTCTTTATAGAGTGAGTCTACGACTTTTGGCGTCACTATCACGCCTTTGTTATTAAATACGTTATACGCCTTTAAAAGCTGGATAAAAGTCGCTTGCAAGCCGTATCCGTAGCTGATCGTGGCTTTGTAAATTTGAGAATTTAGCTTGGCTACCGGCGGCATGTTTCCGACCTGCTCGTATGGCATATCGATGCCAGTTTTTTGCGTGAAGCCGAAATTTAAAAGCCCTGAGTAAATTTGAGAACCGTCTAGGCGCTGGGCGATTTGTATCATGCCGATATTTGAGCTGTATACGATGATATCCTCAGCCGTGAGAAATGGCTCTGGGTGCGTGTCTTTTATCGTGCGTTTGCCTAGCTGGTAGACGCCGTTGTAGGTGTTTATTCGCTCGAGCGGATTGATTTTATCATTTGCTAAAAGAATGGCGAAAATAAACGGTTTAAATACCGAACCGACCTCGTATGCATACTCGGTTGCCGAGGAGTTGAGCGACTTGTAGTCTTGTTTTCTGATGTTTGAGGGGCTATATCTAGATGTGCTGGCAAGCGCTAGTAGGCCGCCTGTTTTTGAGTCCATGATGCCTACGATTATCTCTTTTGCGTTTAGAAATTCTTTCTTTTCATCGATGATTTGCTCTAGTCTGGTTTGTAGTTTAAGCGAGGCGTTTAAGATGATATCGTACCCGTCCACGCGGTTAGCCAAATTTGAATCGCTTGTAAGGATGATGTTGTTTCCGATATCTTTCGGGCCTAGCAGTTTTGCGTCTTGGATCGAGGAGATGTAGTATTCGTAGGCTTTTTCTACCCCTTTTACGCCCTCTGTTTTGGTGATGCCGTCTTTTTCGACCTTTTTTACGTAGCCTATCATCGGTGTGAGTGCGTCTGCTGCGACATATTGCCTACTTTCTCCGCTTTCTATTATGCTCATATTACGCAGTATCGCAGCACCGGTATTTGGGTCTTCGTACGGGATAAAGATTTTCTTTCTATACAGCTTTTTTGATAGCTCTTGTAGATACGCTGCACCTTTGGCGTCGATCTTATAGGAGAGCGTGACGGCGCCTTTTTGGCTATTGATGATTTTGGTTACGCGCTTGATATCGTCGCCACTATATATGCAGTAGAGTTTGATAAATAGATCTTTTTTATCAGGATCGATGTTTCTAGTGTCCACCATCACTTTGTAGAGCTTTTGGTTGCCGGTGATACTAAAGCCGTCTTTTGTTATTATGTTGCCGCGCAGGGCCGTGTTTATGTCGCTAGTTTCTAGTTTTGGCAGTCGTCTTTCGATATTTGCTCGGTAAAAGATAACTGCCAAAAATATGCAGATAAAAAACAGAATAAACGCAAATAAAGCGATTGTTTTTGATTTTCGCTGATTCAAGGCTTAAATTTGCGTTCTTGAGATTTCTTTATACGCGCTTAGAGCCTTATTGCGGATCTCTAGCATAAGCTTCATCGACGTGTCGGCCTTGCCGATGGCGATAGCGGCTTGATGTAGGTCTTTTACCTCGCCCGTTGCTAGATCGGCGATGGCTTTGTCTGCGTTGATTTGTATCTCGTTTAGCTCTTTTAGCGAGCTATCCAGTACATCGCCGAAATTTAACTCACCTTTTTGATTTTGTAGAGTCTTTGCTTCTTTTTTTTCAAACGGCGAAGCGACCGAGCCGATTTTATCTATATTTGTCATAAAATTTAACCTTGTAATAATTCTAATGCGCTTTGAGCGATCGTTTTAGCCGACTGAAATGCCGAAACGTTTGCCTGATAGGCGCGCGTGGCCTCGATCAAGTCCGCCATTTCGATGACGGGATTGATATTCGGATACGCTACGTAGCCCCTCGCGTCGGCGTCCGGGTGGGACGGATCGTATTTTAGCTTAAAGTCCTTGTCGTCGCGCACTATCTTATCAACTACGACGCTCATTATAGCAGGTTTTGCGTCTTTTGTATAGAATTTATCGTCTAGCGGATTTTCATATTCGAGCAAGTTGTGTTTTTTCGCCACTTCGTCGTTTAGTACGCTATCAAAATCAACCGCCTTAAATATCACCTCGCGGCGTCTATACGGACCGCCTTCCGCCGTTCGCACAGTGTTTGCGTTGGCGATATTGGAGCTAATGACGTTCATTCTAAAGCGTTGGGCGCTTAGTCCGTATCCGCTGATATCAAAATCGCTTAAATAATTACTCATAGTCTATCCTTAAATTTTGCTGCTAGCGTCGATCACGTTTTTAAATATCTGGCCGCTTTGTCTCATGGCGCGGTCAAGAGCGGTTACCATTATCGCGTTTTTGCTTAGCTCAGTTGTTTCGACGTCTAGATCGACGGTGTTTGCGTCGTTTCGAGCCATGTGTCCGTCGCGTAAAAATATCGTCGCCCCGTTTGATGCCGGAAAATCCACGCGGGGAAAGTGTGCGTCGTCCGTTTGCGCGAGTTTTAAAATTTTGTTTTCGTCTTTACCGTAGATCTCTTGCGCCGTTTGCGACAGAGCCGCTTCAAACGCGATGTCGCGGGCTTTGTAAAAAGGCGTGTCGATGTTTGCTATGTTGCTAGAAATCATTTGCTGGCGTAAATTTCTGCTTGTCAGCGCGCTTTCTACGAGCGGTTTTGATTTTGAGGTTTGGATACCTGCGAACATTTTCTTGCCTTTTTCTCTAAAATTTACGAGATAATAAGCAAAAGACGTTCCAAATTTAGAGTAAATTTTTAAATTCGCCAAACCCGCTAGGCTGGTTTTTTAGCTCGTTAAATTTGGCTAAAAACTCGCTTCGTTTCATCGCTTTTGCGCCCATAAATTTTAGGTGCTCGTTCATAACCTGGCAGTCGATGAGAAAATCTAACGACTCTAAAGCGCGGCAAAGCGCGATGAGAGAAACCTTTGACGCGCCCGTTTTTAGGCTGATCATACTTTCGCCGCAAAAGACCTTGCCGAAAATTTGCCCGTAAAGCCCGCCCGCTAGCTCGCCGTCCTCGTATACCTCCACGCTGTGCGAGACGCCTAGGCGGTGTAAATTTACGTAGGCGTTCACGATGTCTCCCGATAGCCATGTGGCTTCTCGTTTTTCGCGCTCGCTTTTGCAGATTTTTAGGAAATTTTCAAAGTCGTAATCAAACCGCACTTCAAATTTTTTAAGAGCGGATTTTATGCTTTTTTGTACCCTTACTTCGCTTGGAACTAGCACCGCGCGCGGATCGGGCGACCACCAGTATATGGGCTCGCCGGGTAAAAACCACGGGAAAATGCCTTTGTCGTAAGCTTGTAAAAGAGCATCGGCGCTTAGATCGCCGCCGACGGCTAGAGGGGAGTTTGCAGGGGCGTTTGCGGGGTCTGGGAAGTTATAGATTTTTTGCAAATTTGACCCCGCTACCGCTTATTTTGTGGCTTCAAATTTAAACGCCAGCTCGCCGTTTTTTAACGTGATGTTTGCGACGCCGCCGTTTTTTAGCGCGCCGAAAAGTATCTCGTCGCTAAGCTTGGTCGAGATCTCGTCTTGCACTAGACGTTTTAGATTTCGCGCGCCGAATTCTTTACTATAGCCCTTTTGCCAGAGGTATTTTTTAGCTTCGGCGGAGGCTTTTATGACGACTTTTTTCTCGGCGAGGCTTGAGTTTATCTCGTTGATGATTTTTTGCGCGATGAGGCCTAGTGCGTCCTCGCCAAGGTCGTTAAAATGCACGATTTTATCGATGCGGTTGCGAAACTCAGGGCTGAAAAATCCCTTTACCGCGGAGTCCGCTTTACCGCTATCATCCTTGCTAAAGCCCAGCGTCGGCGCCTCTTTTGAGCCCAAATTTGAGCTCATTATGATGACGGCGTTGCGAAAATCGCTCTTTGCGCCCGTATTATCCGTGAGGCTCGCGCTGTCGAAAATTTGCAAAAAGACGTTTATCATCTCGTCGCTAGCTTTTTCGATCTCGTCAAACAAGATCACGCTATAAGGGTGCTTTTTAACGGCGTTTGTGAGTATGCCGCCCTCTTCAAATCCGACATATCCGGGAGGCGCGCCGATGAGACGCGAGACGCTATGCTTTTCCATGTATTCACTCATATCAAACCGCTCGAAATGCACGCCCAAATTTCGCGCCAGAGCCGCGCTTAGCTCGCTTTTACCCACGCCGCTTGAGCCTGTAAGTAAAAATACTCCAACGGGCGCGTTTGGCTGCTTTAGCCCTGCATACGAGCGCTTGATCGCCGCTACTAACGTATCTATGGCTTCGTCTTGGCCGAAAATTTCGGACTTCAGCCTTTGGGCTAGGTTTTTCAAATTTGCCGCAGCGTCAGATTTTAGATTGGTATCGGGGATATTTGCCATCTTGCTCAAAACCGCGCTTAGATCGGACATTTTTACGGCTTTGTTTTTACTTTGCAGAGCTAGAGCCGCGCCGACCTCGTCGATGAGATCGATGGCGCTATCTGGCAAAAATCTATCGTTTAGATATTTTTTGGCTAGCTCCACGCTTTTAGCTAAAATTTCGTCGCTAAATTTGACGCCGTGAAAGCTCTCGTATTTGGCGCGAAGCCCTTTTAGGATCTCGACGCTCTCGTCCGTGCTCGGCTCTACGACGTCGATTTTAGCAAATCGGCGCGAGAGAGCTTTTTCTTTTTCAAAAAAGCTGCGATACTCTGCGTAAGTCGTCGCTCCGATGCAGCGAAGCGAGCCGTTTGCGAGAGCCGGTTTTAGTAAATTTGACATATCAAGCCCGCCGCCGTTTGTGGCTCCCGCGCCCACGATAGTGTGGATCTCATCAATAAAAACTATCGCGTCCTCCTGCTCGGATACCTCGTCCATCACGTCTTTTAGGCGTTTTTCAAAGTCGCCGCGGTACTTCGTGCCAGCTATCATCGCGCCGATGTCTAGTGCGAAAATTTGCGCCTGTTTTAGCCGTTGCGGTACTTCGCCGCTTGCGATTTTTAGCGCGAGCCCCTCGACTACGGCGGTCTTGCCCACGCCCGCTTCGCCCACTAGGATTGGATTATTTTTCTTGCGGCGGCTTAGGGTTTGCATTAGCCTTGCTAGCTCGTTTTCGCGCCCGATGATCGGGTCTATCTTGCCATCGGCGGCTAGTTTGGTTAAATTTGACGAGTATTTGGCTAGGTTTTGGAAGTTTTTAGCGCGAGTCTGCTTGTCGTCTTTTGCGTGTTGTTTTATCTTTTGCGGATCGACGTCGTAAAATTCTAAAATTTTAGCCCCGTACGTGTCGCCTCTGGCCGCGATTTTAAAGAGTAAATCCCTGATACCGACGTTTTTATCTTTTAGCTCTGTGTTTAGCTCTTTAAAAATTTGTTCTAAAAGCACCGTCATACGCGGCTGTTTGTGGTGCGGGACTTGCTCGTTGGTTTGCAGTAGATAGTTTTTTAGATCGCTTTTTAACCCCTCGACGTCGGTTAGACCCGCGTCGGCTAGGATATCTCTAGTCTCTTCGTTTAAATTTACCAGCACGAAAAGCACGTGCTCGCTGGTTAGATACTCGTGAAAATTCGAGTAGGCAAACTGCCCGGCCTTTTCCAAAAGATAGCTTAAATCCGAGTCAAACATTATTTCCTCCTCTTTGCGCCTTTTGCGCGCCCGTTTTTGCGGGCTATTCTTCCTCGACGACGGCCTTTAGCGGGTAGCCCGCGGCGGCTGCGGCTTTTAGCGTTTGGTTTTGTTTGGTTTGGGCGATCTCTTTATTGTAGACGCCCGCCACTCCGCTGCCTTCGTTGTGGATTTTTAACATCACGGTTACCGCGCTTTGGGCTGTGTGGTGAAAAATCTCGACCAACACGCTCACGACGAAATCCATACTCGTAACGTCGTCGTTTAGCAAAATAACCTTAAATTTACGCGGAAATTCCGGTTTTTCTTTTACGTCTATGCCGTGCTCCCGCTCGGTGGCGGTTTTAGCGGGCATTTTTTATTCTTTCAAAATCCTTCGTCATCGCGTCTAGATGGATGCCACCTAGGTAGTATTTCACGCCAAATTTTCCGCTATCTACGTCGGTTAGCTCCTGATATACGCCGCCTTTTAGTACCATTTTTATCGGCACGCTCTCAAGCCGCTCGTATTTTATATCCTCTAAAATTTGAGCCGAAAGCTTGTTGTTTGTCTTTATATCGTTTGAGATAAAGTAAAAGGCGTTGTATTTTTGCGCGAAATTTTCCACTACGTACTCGTTCGTGACGTTTTCAAAGTGCGTTAGCCCCACGATCGTAAAATCATTTAGGTTGTCGATCTGAAATTTGGTGAGATCGGGAGCTTCTTTTTGACACGGCGGACAAAACGTGCCGAATATATCAAACATCAAAATTTTATCCTCGTCGCCCTTGATAACAAAGCCGCCCTCGACGCGCTTTAGCGTGAGCTCTTTGCCAAATACGCTCTTTAGCGCGATCTCCTCGCCCGTTTTATAGCCTTCTATCTTTACTGGGGCTTTCGCCGTCTCGTCTTCGCCGCAGCCTGCTAAAAATATCGCGCAGACCAAAGCCGCAAAAATCGCCTTCATAGTTTTTTTCATATTATTTTCCTTGTTTTGATCTTAGCTCGGTTATGCTTTCGCCGCCAAATCCGTAGTCGTCGGTGCTAACTTCCTCTATCACGACGACTGTTCTGCTCGCGTCGCGCTTTAGCGTATCGCCTAGCAGCTTTGTCACGCCGGCTATGAGCGCACGCTTTTGCTCGACGCTTACGGCCTCTTTTTCTTTTGTGATTTTTATATTTACGTAGGGCACGGGCTTTCCTTAAGCGTACTTTTTCATCGCCGCACGCGCTTCTTTGTCGGCTTCTTTACGTTTTATCGTCTCGCGCTTATCGTGCAGGTTTTTACCTTTTGCTAGCGCAACCCGCGCCTTTACGATGTTTTTGTCGTTTAGATAGAGTGCTAAAACGACTAGTGTGAGGCCCTCTTGCGTGACTTGACCGAAAATTTTATCTATCTGCTTGCGGTGCATCAGTAGCTTTCTAGGAGCCCTTTCGTCCGGGCGAAACGCCGAGTGCGTCGTGTTTAGGTGGCTGATGTGCGCGTTTAGTAAAAACAGCTCGCCCTTTATCACGCGCGCGAAGCTATCTTTTAGATTGGCTCGGCCCGCCCGCAGAGCCTTTACCTCGCTACCCTTTAGCACGATGCCCGCCTCAAAGGTTTCGATAATGCTAAAGTCAAACAGCGCCTTTTTATTTTTGGCTAAATCCTTACCCATTTTTTACCTTTTTATTTTAAGAAAAACACGCTCGCGCCGCTGCCGCTTAGGAAAAAATCTTTAAATTTATCCATTTGCGGGTAAATTTTAAAACACGGCGCAAAAAGATCGTTTAGTTTGCGATTTTCGTATCGCTCTAGTAGCTGCACAGTCGTCATCTTGCGCATTTTTGCCGCCAAATTTACATCGATACTATCCATAAAATTTGCTCTAAATTCGCCGTAAACCGCAGGCGTCGAGCAAAAGACATTTGGCGTTAAAATTTCTACCTCCGGCACTTCGTCGTTAAACTCGCTTATTATCTCGCCGATACCGCCGACGTTTGCCGCCTCAAAATCGCTAGCGAAAAACGCCACGTCCGCTCCGATATTTGCGCCTATTTTCATCAAATTTTCGCGTGTTAGTTTTAAATTTAACTCCTCGTTCGCCATCTTTAAAAACGTAGCCGCGTTTGAGCTGCCTCCGCCTAGACCCGCACCTAGCGGGATTTGCTTTTTTATCACGATTTTATGCGAGGCGAAAAATTCGTCCAGCTCGTTTTTAAAGCCCGCTTTTTCGAGCTCAAATTTGGCCTTTAAAACGATATTATTTTCGATATTTTCGTTATCGCACTCAAGCGCGAAGCCGTTAGATTTTTCAAAGAAAATTTCGTCGTAAATCTCGCGCCTTAAAACAAAGCGAGAGACGATCTCGTGGTAGTTGCCGCGAGTACCGACGATTTTTAAAAACGAGTTGATTTTTGCGTAGCTTTTCATTATTTTACGATTTTATCGCTCAACTCTTTTAGGCTCGCTTCGCCAGCGCCGTTTAGGGCCTGTTTGTTTTCCGCCGCTACGTCCTCGACTAGCTCGGAGCGCAGGATCATCATATTTTTAGGCGCGTCGATGCCGATTTTCACGCCGCCTTTTGAGATGCCTACGACCGTGATTTTGATATCGTTTCCCAGCATTATGCTTTCGTCTTCTTTTCTTGCGAGTATTAGCATTTTTCGACCTTATTTAGTTTATATGTTACGGTTTCGTCCTTGATTTCAATGATACTAAAAAATTCATCAAAGTTTATTAAATATAGCCCCTGGGCGCCAAATTTTAGCTTTTCTACGCTCAGTTTTTTGCCTAGCATTACGTCTGCGGGGTCGCCAAGATATTCGTTTTGCGGCAATGAGATAAAATCAAGCGGATTTAAAAATCGCTCGTTTTCGTAAATAAATTTACCTTCGCTCACGCGTTTTAGCGCGCTTAGAGTAGCTCTTGCGCCAAGCTTTTGGGCTAAAATTTGAGCGTACGAGCGCACGTATGAGCCCTCGCTAACGCTAATGCGAAAGCTCAAAAACGGATGCATATACGCAGTTAAATTTACGTCAAAAACGCTCATCGTTTGGCTTTTTAGCTCAAACTCTTCGCCCGCTCTTGCTAGCTCATACGCGCGCCTGCCGTCTACGTGCTTGGCGCTAAATTTGGGCGGTACGTAGGCGATCTCGCCTTTTAGTTCGCTTAGCGCCGCTTTTACGTCCGCTAAATTTAACGGCGGACAAAGCTTTATTTCCTCGATATTTTCGTTATCTAGACTAGCGCTCGTCGCACCCAGCCACATCGTCGCTTCGTAGATTTTGGGCGTTTTGTCTACGTAGTTAAAAAGCCGCGTGTGATTGCCCAGAGCTACGATCAGGCAGCCGCTGGCAAAGGGATCAAGCGTGCCCGAAAAGCCCGCCTTTTTTACGCCGTATTTACGCTTTAGCCTGCTTAAAAAGCGATTTGAGCTGATGCCGGCGGGCTTATTTGCGACAAAAAGCGCGTTCATTTAAATTTGCCCTTTGGAGCCTGCGTTAAATTTGCGTCGTTTTTTAAATTTGATCCGCGAGCGTCAAATTCGGCTGCATGAATTTGATCAAATTTGACGCCACTTTTGGCGCGCCTAGCCTCAAATTTGCCCATTCTCACACCGCTTTTTCGACGAAGCTAGACATTATCTCGCGGCTGATTCCGCCGAAATTTATCGTTAGCTTTAACTCTTTTTTGATCTTTGTTACCGCCGTCACGCGCCCGATACCGAAAATTTTATGCTTGACGAGGTCGCCTTTTTTGTATTCGCCGGCGGTTTGCGTTTGCGTCTGGATGATGAGGCTACCGCTGCAAACGCCTGCCTCGCTTAAAAATCTGCTCTTTTCCAGCCTCGTTCGCTGACCTTTATAAAAGCGCGAATTTACAAAGCTTAGCGTCAGGGTTTTTTTGGCGCGGGTTATGGCGACGTAGGCTAGGCGTCGCTCCTCCTCGATGTCGCTGCCGTCGCCTAGCAGCGGGAAAAATCCCTCCTCAAGCCCGATCACGAAAAGATGCTCAAACTCAAGCCCCTTGCTAGCGTGGATACTCATGATCGAGATCGCCTCGCCGCCGATGTTATCCTGCTCGCTTTGCAGTGCGATCTCGTTTAAAAACTCCTCTATAGAAAAGCTTGGATTTTGTTTGATTTGATCCTTGATCGTAGCGTAAAACTCGTCGATGTTTGCCACGCGCTCGGAGCCGTCGGGTAGGCTCTCATAGTATTTTTTGATGCCAAATTTCGCCTCTAGTTTATCCACTAGCCCATAGGGCGAGTCGCACTCTTTTAGCTCTCTTAAATTTGCCGCAAATTCGCCGAGGCTTGAAACGATTTTTTTGCTTAGATCCTTGTCGTTTTCGTCTAGGCTGGATATCGCTTCAAATAGCGAAAATTTATGCTCGAAGGCGATTTTTTCGATCTTTGCGAGGCTTACTTTGCCAAGGCCGCGTTTTGGGCGGTTGATGACGCGTTTTAGCGAGAAGTCGTCGTTCTCGTTTGCGACTAGCCTTAGGTAGCTGATGACGTCTTTGACCTCGGCGCGCTCGTAAAATTTAACTCCGCCGACCATTTTATACGGGATTTTTTCTTTGGTTAGGCCCTCTTCGAGCGAGCGGGAGAGGGCGTTTATGCGGTACAAGATCGCGATATCGCTAGCCTGCGCACCGCTATCAAGCAGCTTTTTGATACGTTTGGCTACCTTTAGGCTCTCCATCGTTTCGTCGTCCGATTCCATTAGCGCGACGTCCTCGCCGCCTTCTTTTGTGCTTTTTAGCTCCTTACCTAGGCGGTTTCTGTTATGGTCGATGAGCTCGTTTGCCGCGCGTAAAATTTGACTCGTCGAGCGGTAGTTTTGCTCTAGTCTTATGACTTTGGCATCTTTAAATTGATCTTTGAAATTTAATATATTTTCGATTCTTGCGCCGCGCCAGCCGTAGATGCTTTGATCGTCGTCGCCCACGACCGCAATATTTTCGTGCGTTAGACAGAGTTTGCGCAGGAGCTTATACTGCAAGTCGTTGGTGTCTTGGTACTCGTCCACCATGATGTAGGAGTAGCGCTGTGAAATTTCGCGCGCTAGAGCCTCGTCCTCGTCTAAAATTTTATAGCTAAGGCACAGCAGGTCGTCAAAATCAACGAGATTGTTTGCCGCCAAGTACTCCTCGTAAAGCTTGTAGATATTTGCTAGCTTTGCGTGGTAGCCGTCTTTGAAATTTTGCCCGTTTGCAAAGATATCGCCTTGATTTAAAACCTCTTCTACGCTTAAAAGCGAGTTTTTAAAATTTGAGATTTCGTTAGCTAAAACCGAGGTCGCGATATCGCCCTCAAAGCCTTTTAAGATACGCTTTTTATCGTCGGTGTCGATGATGACGAAGTTGTTTTTGCGCTTTAGGCGGTCGATGTAAAATTTTAAAAACAAAAGCCCGAATTTGTGAAAAGTGCAAAGTAGCGGAGTGAAATTTTTACCGGCGACGCCTAGCATATTTAGCGCGCGGGTTCGCATTTCGCTTGCGGCTTTGTTGGTGAAGGTTAGCGTTAGGGTATTTGACGGCGGGATGCCTAGCTCGCTTATGAGATAGGCTAGGCGAGTGGTGATGGTTTTGGTTTTACCGCTGCCGGCCCCGGCTAAAATCAGCATCGCTCCGTCGGTGTGCGAGGCCGCCTCGCGCTGGCTTTCGTTTAGTTCGTCTAGTAAATCGGGCATTAAATTTCCTGCTTTATTTATTAAAATGATTAAATTCTAACAAAATAAGCTTAAAAATCGCCGCTGATTTAAATTTGGGTCTGATTAAGAGCGTTTTCAGATATAAATCAATACAATATTAAAAATATGATTTTATAAGCTGATATAATAATAAGGAGTCCGATATGATCAATGATTTTAGTAAATTTTATACCTTTATGGAGATAGTGAAAGAAAGAAGTTTCTCAAAGGCCTCAAGGGCGCTTGGCATCTCGCAGCCAGCAGTTACTCTTCAGATGAAAAAGCTCGAGGAGATGCTACAAACTACGCTAATAATGCGCAAGAAAAACGGCATCGTCCTAACTCACGAGGGCGAGAAATTTTACAAGCTCTGTACTCAGTTTGAAAGCGCTATGTTTCGCTTTAAAGACGAGCTGTCGCGCATAAAAACCGATAAAGTACCGTTAGTCATCGCAACCACCCAGCTCATCGCCGAGGCGGTCATCTCGATACTACTGGATAAAATCTCGCAAAGCGTAGGCAGTGAGCTAGATATCAGGATAAAGGAGCAAAACGAGCTCATAAACTACCTAAAAGACCGCCGCAGCGACATTGCCATTATCCTTGAGCAGTCGCTTGATAGCAGCTTGCTCGTTAAAAAACTATTTGACTACGAACTGATTTTAGTTTCTAATAAAAAAATCGCCGAAAGCGTGAAGCCCGAGGAGCTTATCAAGTTTAAATTTATCAAAGATAGGACGCGAACTTATCTGGATGATATCTTACATAAGCACGGCGTGGACGCGCATGCGCTTGACGTGGCGTATTCGCTAGACGGCTCGATAATGGTCTGCCGCGCGTTGGCGTCAAACCATGCCGATACGTACGTGGCGTTTTTGCCGAGATTTTTAATCGAAAACGAGCTAAAAAACGGAAGGTTGTTTGAGATAAACATCTCTAAATTTAAGCTCACTCGCTCGGTTTATGCCGCCGCGCTAAAAGAAAACGAGGAAGTGCTTCATAAATTTTTAAAAATTAAGACTAGTTTTAATTTTTAATTCGCTCTGGCGCGGACGCTAAATTTGACCAAAATAGGTCTTTTCGCCGCGTAAATTTAAAATACTCTCGCGTAAAGCCAAATCGGGAGCAATCTCGATTTGGCGATTTTTATAATTTCAAATTTTTAAAACTAAGCCGTAAAATTTGACTGTAAATTTATCATTTTTTAAAAGTGAAAAATAAGTAAGAGCAAAAGCAAGAGACGGGCAAAGAGCCCGTCTGAATAAAATGCGGTTTAGAACGTAAATTCCCAGTTTAGTCTGAAATTTCTACCAGCCGAGTAGAAGCGATTGATACCTAAACCAGTGGTTCTATCGATCATGTTCATGGTGCCAAACGGCCTGATGGAGCGCGCAGCGTCCCAAGTGATGTATTTTTCGTTGGTTAGGTTGTAAACGCCCAGTCTAAACGTCAAATTTTTAATCGGGCGCACGTAAGTTACGACATCTACTAGGGTGTAGGCGTTGCTTCGCCATTTAGAGTGGCTGTTTGTATTGTACGGGTTGCCGTACGGGTCGGTGTCTAGGCGCCAGAACATATTATAGGTGTCTTTTGCTTTTTTAGATGCGACGTTGGTTACATAGATATCGGCGCCGAATTTATCCGCCGGACTTGCGTATCCTAGGCCGTAGATCGCAGTGGTCGGCTGTATGGCGTTCATCGGTACTTTGCCGTCGTTACCCGTTTGTACTCTGCCTTTTTGCATCGTTAGCTTGTAGCTAGCGTGAAAGCCCTCTAGCGAGTCTGAAATTTGACCAAAATGCAACATAGAGTTTATCTCAAAGCCGCGTACGGTTGCTTTGCTGCGGTTTACGTTGCCATATAGCGCAAAAGGTATGGTGTTGCCGCCGCCGCCAGTGGCGTAGCTTTTAGTGCCTAGAGAGATTAGGTCGATAAAGTTATCGTATTTGGTCTCAAAAAAGCTAGTGGTTATAAAGCTTTTATCCTCATGCAGCGTCAATGCAAGCTCTTTTGTCTTAGCTATTTCAGGTTTTAGATCCGGGTTTGGTTGGATGGTAAAATCAGGATGCTTAAACGCTAGATATAGTTCGTCCGAAGTCGGCGCTCTAAAGCCTTTGGAGTATTTTAGCTGCACTCTAAAGTAATCCAGCGGATCGATGTCGGCCCCGATAGCATAAGAGCTGTTGGTAAATTTTTTATTTTGAGCGATGTATTTTATATTTGCTAGCGCGTTGTTTGGCGCTTCTTGCTTCCATGCGTCGTGGGCTATTTTCCACTCGTCTCTATCCGCATAGTCCCACCATTTTGGCTCTGGGCTAGGATTATACGGTACGAAAAGACCTAGCACCATATCGTCCGGGATTTTAGGCGTAGAGCCCGGGACGTAGTTTGGTTTATATTTTATCTTGTCGTAGCGGTAGCCTAAATTTATCCCCAACCAGTCGTTTACTCGCATATCGTCGTTGAGGTATAGTGCGCCTTCTTTTGTTTTAACAGGGATTAAAAACGACGTGAGCGGTTCGGTTCTAGGGCAAAGCGCGTAAAGTAGCGTTAGCGGCGCGTTTTCGCACGTATACGGCGTACCGGTAAAATCCGTACCTAGAGTCTTAGGCGCCCACCATTGGTTGCTTGTAGTATCGTAGCCTTGCTTATTTGTCATGGATTTTTCGGTTTTAGCAAAGCTTAGTCCGTATGCGATATCGTGCTCTACGTCGCCGGTTTTAGCGTATTTATTAAAGTCTAGATTAAATTGCTTGGTATTGGTATCCAGATCGCGCTCTTTCCAGTCGCGGCTTATGTAGCCTTGGCCGTATGGAGTGATGAGATATCCGCTTTCTGAGCTTTGTTTAAAGGTCTTACCTGTTCGCGCGTCGGTGTAGCTTTTATCTAGCGGGACGGTTGATTTTATGTATTGCTCGGTGGCATAGTCGTATTTTAACACGTCGATATTTGGCTGAGAGCAGTCAAATATCGAGCAGTCCAGCCACGTGTTGCCCACGTTTTGACTAATGCTAAAATTTTTCTGATCATGGACGTTTCCTTGGCTATCTACGAGTCTGTTTACCCACGTTAGACCGCCGTACTGCGGATCTACTTCTTGGGTTCTTTGCAAGGTTACTTCGCCGCCGTATTTATCGACAATCTTGTTATTTTTAACCTGAAGTCCGATAGGGTTTGAAATTTCAGAGCAGTTTTCGCCTCCCTGGCAGTGCTCCTCGGTTCTGGCGCGGGATTTGATTTTTTGATTAGAGTAGGTAAATTTCATCGTGTCCCATAGTGGAGTTTCGCTAAAATTTTCATATCCGAAAGCGCGATTTTTCCTATCCATCATATCGTCGTTGTATCTTAGTCCGGTATCTACGATCTCGTCCCTGTTGCTAGAAAGCGTAAGCGTGTATGATAGGTCTTTGCCTTGAGATCGGTTTTTGTAGGTATCTGACATAAAGGTAAATCTATGTTCCTCGTGAGGCTGGAAGCCTAGCTTAATAAGACTGCTCGTTTTTTTGATGTAGTACGGGTCGGCCTTTTCTCTGGTTCTACCTAACACGCTATCGTCATAACCCTTGTAACCGTAGTTTTCCGTTTCGTGGTGTCTGCGCTTAGTTTGTACGGCTAGGATGTCAAACCACTTAAACCTACCGGCTAAGGTATGCGAGTGCATGGTTTGATTATCAGCGGTGTTGTAGCCGCCCTTGTAGCCGTAAAAATAGTCCTTATCTAGCAAAAGATCCCTTGCGTCTTTTGTTTCAAACATCACGGAGCCGCCCAGAGAGCCAGAGCCCGTGCGAACGGAGTCCGCGCCTTTTGCGATGGTGGCTTGTTTTAGCGTTTCAAATTCCACGCCGTTGCGGGTGTTGTTAAAGTTGCCGTATCCTTCAAATAGCTCCTTAAAGCCTTGCGAGCTTAGCGTCTGAGCTTGATGCAGGCCGTCTACTGTGATAGCTACGCGGTTTTCCTCCACGCCTCTTATCGCGTAGCCGCTCTGACCGAAACGCCCGGCCTCCACAGTCGTTACGCCCGTTTCGTATCGCACTAGGTCTTTGTTATCAGAAACCTGCGTTTTGGTTAGTTCTTTGGCGCTTTTTACGTTTTGGCCTACCTTTTTTTGTAGCGGATCGCTTTGCGCCTCCGCTTCGCCGCTAACAGTTACTTCCTTTAGCTCGACTTCGACTTCTTTTGCATTTAAATTCGACAAAATAAGCAAAGCGGCAAGAGAAAATTTAAGATGATTCATTTTTACCCTTATTAACGATAGTTTTGATATTCATTTGCTATAAAGACGAAATGATAATAAATATTTGTTTATAGTTTGATTAAAAATGAGTTGTTTATCTTAAAAATTATAAATCAATTTTTTATATTAAGAAATCAGGTGGTTGTTATTAGTGAAACCGCTGTAAATAAGATAATATTTTGCTTAAGCAAATTTAATAAATTTAAGATGAAGCCTGTATCTGTCGAAAAGCAAACGCAAAGCACAGTAAGCGCTATAAAGCCGCCTATTTGAGCAAAACGGCGGATAAAATTTTGCTCACTTTTTAAATAAATCTTTATTATTCGGGTTTGACATTAGCGCCGACATCGACTTTTCAAGCTGATTTTTTTGGGATTTGTAAATGGAAAAATTTACCAAAATCGGGCTGTTTTCTACTAAAATTTGAACTATCGCTCCAAGCGGAAAACTAACGACGCTGGCGAAATTCTCCTTGCCAAAACCAGCTTCAAAGCTTAACTCGTCCGGAGTGAGTTTGGCGCTGCTAAAAGTATAGCCCGCAAGCGTAAAGACGATAACAGGCGCCGTAAAAGTGCTCTTAATATACTCCGGCAGCTCGGGGTTAAATTTAACCAGATCAAGGTTGGCCATCGCCGAAAAGGATCGGTCGTTTTTTAGCAGATACTCCACGCACTCAAAAACGTGCTCCTTCATCATCGCCGCAAATCTCTCGTCGTCTAAAATCTCATCAAGCATTTTGCCTCCTTTTGTACCTTTTTAAATTTTGCCGTCTGTCGCCGCGCCGAATTTGGCTTCAAATAAACGCAAAATTTAGCTTCAAATTTATTGCTGTCCCTGACTCGGTTCGGCTCGTCAAATTTGGCCACGCTTTTAAATTTACTCCCCAAAACGCGTCAAATTTATGCCCGTTACGCCTCCTGGCAAAACTCCTCAACTAGCTTTTTAACCTCGTTTATGCCGATCTGCCAAAAAGCCGCGTCCTCGATATCAAAGCCAAACATCCCGACCAGCTCTTTTGGCGAGCGCGAACCGCCTGCGCTTAAAAACTCGGTGTAAATTTGCACGAAATTTTCGCATTTACCGCTTTTATAAAGCCCGAAAATCGCCAGCACCAAAAGCTGCGCGTAGGAGTAGGCGTAGCAGTAAAACGGCGTATGGATAAAGTGCGGGATGTAGCTCCACCAAATTTTGTAGTAGTCGTTTAGCGCGACGCTTCGCCCGAACATTTTGGCGCTTTCTTCGAGCCAAATTTTATTTAGCTCCTCGGCGCTGATCTCGCCATCATGCGCATGAACTCGGCGCTCAAAGGTCGTGAAGTTTATCTGGCGGTAGAGCGTGGCGAAGATATCCTCGATCTTGCCGGCGAGTAGGGCGGTTTTTTCTCTGCCTTTTAGCGTGCTTTTGACGTGATCAAAAACCAGCATCTCGCAAAAGACCGATGCTGTTTCTGCCGTAGTTAGCGGCGTGTCGGCGTTTAGAAATCCGACGTTTTCATAGGCTAGATTTTGATGCGCGGCGTGACCTAGCTCGTGCGCTAGTGTGAAAAGATCCCGCCTCTCGTCGGTGTGGTTTAAAAGCACGTATGGGTGGGCTTTTGCTACGCCTGACTGTGAAAAGGCACCGCCTCGTTTATTTTCGGCCGGATAGACGTCGATCCAGCCCTCTTTAAATGCGCGAGCGGCTATCTCGCCGAATTTCGGGCTAAATTTAGAAAAAGTCTCAAGTACGATTTTTTTGCACTCTTCAAATTTATAAAGGCTCTTACTCTCGCCCAGCGGCGCGTATCTATCGTAGTCGTAGAGCTTTTTAAAGTCTAAAATTTTGCGCTTTTTCTCGTAAAATTTGATCGGTAGATCAAAGCTCGTCTCGGCGGCCTTTATGAGCGCGTCTACGCTGGCTTTAGTCGTTTGGTTTGAAAAATGTCGCGGACTTTCTGGTAGATCAAATTTTCGCAGCTCGCAGCTAGTTTTTAGGCTGGTTTTTATCATATTGTAGATGTAGCTAAGCAGATGCTGCTGGGGCGCAAGACCGTCTGATAGACTCTTTGCGGCTGCTTTTCGCTCGGATCGGTCTGGGCTGTGAAGCTTAGATAAGATCTCCTCTTCGCCCAACATTTTGCCTTTAAATTTAAACTTAAGCGCGCTTAGCGTCTCGTCAAAAAGCCGCGAAAAACCTTCCGCGCCGGTGTTTGCCGTGCGTAGTAAAATTTGCTCCTCTTTTAAGCTTAGCTGGTGGGCTTTTTCTTTTGCGATACTATCTAGATAGTAGCCAAGTCTTTGGCTTTTGGCGATGATTTTGTTTTGTCTGGCTTCGTCAAATTCGTTAAATTTAAGCTCGAAAAAGAGCAGATGATTTTGCGCTTTTGAGCTAAGCTCGTCAAATTTGGCGTAAAACGCGCCCTTTGAGGTGTCTTTTGAAAAGACCAGGCTCACGTAAATTTGCACGCGAGCGATGTTTTCTAGTAAATTTTCATACTCGTTAAGCGCGGCGAGAAACTCCTCGTCGTTTAAATTTAAAAATTTATCCGAGTATTTGGCTTCAAATTTTTCGCACTCGTTTTGCAACGAAAGAGCCGAAATCTCCAGCTCTTTTTCGTTTTTAAAAAGCGGGGTCAAGTCCCAAACGTTCATTTTTGCGACCTTAAATTTACTCTGACGTTTCAGACGCTACGGCTGTGAAAAGTACGTCAGAGGCGCTATTTACGGCTGTTTCTACCGAGTCTTGGATCACGCCGATGATAAATCCTACGCCGACAACTTGCATCGCGATGTCGTTACCGATGCCAAATAGCGCGCAAGCAAGCGGCACTAGCAGTAGCGAACCGCCCGCGACGCCCGAAGCCCCGCACGCGCCAAGAGCCGAGATAAAGCAAAGCAGTAACGCGTCGCCAAAATCAACCGTGATAGACGGGATCGAGTTTACCGCTGCAAGCGCCAAAACGCCGATAGTTACGGCAGCGCCGCCCATGTTTATGGTAGCTCCTAGCGGGATAGATATCGAGTAGAGCTCTTCTTTTAGACCCAGCTTTTTGCAAAGCGCCATATTTACCGGGATGTTTGCCGCCGAGCTACGGGTAAAAAACGCCGTAACTGCGCTCTCTCTCACGCAAGTCATCACGAGCGGATAAGGATTTTTCTTGGTTAGAATAAACACTATCGCAGGATAAACGACGAAAGAAACGAAGGCCATGGAGCCTACTAGAACGAGGATTAGTTTTAGGTAGCCAGCAAGCGCGTCAAAGCCGGTATTATGGATGCTGATGGTAACTAGACCAAAGATACCAAACGGCGCTAGGCGGATGATAAATCTAACGATTTTAGTCACGCCGTCGCTAACGTCTTGGAAGACTTTTTTAGTCTCGGCGGTGCAAAATCTCATCGCGATACCGCCGCCCACGGCCCAGGTAATGATGCCGATGTAGTTGCCGCTAGAAAGCGCGGTGATCGGATTTTGAACCATTTTAAAGATGAGGTCTTTTAGCACCTCTACGATGCCTTGCGGAGCGCTCATATCGGCGCTTTGTACGCCTTTTAGCATAAGCTCCGTAGGAAAAAGAAAACTAGCGACTACGGCGACCACGGCGGCTAAAAACGTACCTACTAGATATAGTCCGACTACCTTTTGCATGCCTTTGGAGTGGCCGAATTCTTTTACGATGATAGAGGCCGCCACTAGCACGAAAACCAGGATCGGCGCGATGGCTTTAAGCGCTCCGACGAAGAGATCGCCCAAAACGGCGATAGAATTTGCTACCGAATTTGCCGCGTCCGTTAGCCCTTTTTTAGCAGCGGCTAGCTGCGCCGTATCGGTTACGCCCTCTGCTATGAGCTTGTTAAAATCCGCCGATTGACTATGCGTCCAAAAGCCGATAACGGCGCCTAGAGCTATGCCGATTAAAATTTGAACGATCAAATTTCCGTCGGCGAACCTTTTTGCCAGTTTGCTAAACATTCTAGTGTCCTTGCCTTAAAATTTAATATTAGTTTAGGATTATAGCCGAATTTACGCGGAATTTACAAGCTTTGAGCGAGATTAATTTGAATTTTATTATGAAATGTTACAATTGCGAGATTAATTTTCATAAAGGAAAAGCATGTATTTATTTACTTCTGAGGTTGTGAGCCCGGGTCACCCGGATAAATGCGCCGACATCATTGCAGATAGTATCGTCGATACGATCTTGATGCAAGACCCAAACGGTCGCGTTGCTAGCGAAGTTTTCGTCGCGGGTAAAAACATTATAATAGGCGGCGAGATAAACTCTAAGGTCAAGCTAAGTTTTAAAGACTACGAGGCGATCGTTAAAAACGCACTAGCCAAAATCGGCTACGACGGCAAGTCTAAATTTACGAAAGAGCAGTGCCTGCATCCGGACGACATCGAGATAAAAGTTTGCGTAAATCAGCAAAGTGCGGATATAAATCAAGGCGTCGATCAAGAAGGCGGCGAGATCGGTGCAGGCGATCAGGGCATAATGTTTGGCTTTGCTAGCTGCGAAGCAAACGAGTATATGCCAGCAGCCATAACCTACGCTAGGATGCTTTGCGATAAGGTTTATAAATTTGCTAAAGCCAATCCCGATAAACTGGGCGTCGATATCAAAACTCAGGTCACCGTAGACTATGGCACCAAAGACAACTTTGAAAGCTGCAAGCCTCAAAGTATCCACACTATCGTGGTTTCGGCCCCTTGCGTCGAGACGATGAAGATAGAGGAGCTGCGCGCTCTAGTGCAAACTCTGATCGACGACGCCGGTTTGCCAAAGGGTCTCTACGACAAAAGCAAAACGCTCATCTACATCAACCCGACTGGTCGATACGTAAATCACAGCTCGCTTCACGACAGCGGGCTAACGGGTCGCAAGCTCATCGTGGATAGTTTTGGCGGATATAGCCCGATAGGCGGCGGCGCGCAAAGCAGCAAGGACTACACGAAAGTCGATCGCAGCGGTCTTTACGCGGCACGCTGGATAGCTAAAAATATCGTCGCGGCAGGCCTTGCTAAAAAATGCATCGTCCAGCTAAGCTACGCTATCGGCATGGCAAAGCCTACCTCTGTGAGCGTCGATACGATGGGTACGCAGATCGCGGGCGTAAACGACGATATGCTGTCAAATTTCGTTAGCGAAAATTTCGCCCTCACTCCGCGCTGGATCACGAATAAATTCGGCCTGGATAAACCTGGCAAAGATACGTTTTTATACGCTAAAGTAGCAGCCAAAGGTCAAGTCGGAAACGCCAAATATCCGTGGGAAAAGCTTGACGCGGTTGATACTTTCAAGGCTTTGATTAAATAAATCTTTAAGCCCGCTAAATTTAACGCGGGCTTAAATTCACCCTCAAATTTAAGGCTTCGTATGAAATTTCGCCCAGCTTTACGTCTTAAATTTTACTTCAAAAACCGCTCGGCAAAATTTAAAGAGAATTAAAATGCAAACGGCAACAAACCAAAACGGCAAAACAAGACGCTCGGACTCGTTTTGCTCGGGCTTTGCGCTTTTTATTTTCTTTGCGCGTTAGGCATTTTTGTATTGCCTTTTGACGTGCTGGCTCACTCGTCTTTGGCTAGAGATTTCGTGGAAGCTATGCTTAAAATTTACCCCGCAGTAGAGCGAGCCTTTACTCACACTGATTTTACGCAAAAGGCAACATTTTATATCGCTTATATGGGGATTATCAAGGTCGTCACGCTTGTTGTTTACATGGGTTGCTTTTTGTGTCATAGGGCCGGTAGGGCCGCTATGGCAAAGGCCATAAAAAAACAAAGTGTCGCAAGCAGAGCATTTGTTTCTATTTTTGGTATTTTTGCTACGGTATTGATGATAAATTTGGACTTTAACGGCACTTATATTGGTTATCGCAATCCAAGATACTCGTCTGAACACGAATGGGTGTTGAGGTCTCCCGGCGAACTGTTTTGGCAGATGTGTATTGATTTTTGCGTTTTGTGCGGCGTGGCGGCTTTTGTTATCTATACGGTAGCGGCTATTTTAGCCGTATTCTACAAACGCAAAAACGCTTAAATTTAGCAAATTTATCTGAAAAATTTATCGAGCAGGCCTTTTTTTGGTGTTATTATCTCAGACGGCGAGCCGTTTACGCTGTGATAGATGGCTTTGCCGTATTTCGTTGCGTAGTATCTGAGTAAAATTCGCTGTAAATTTGGCTCGGTGCTAGGCACGAACCAGCCGTTGTTGGTCGCTGCGATCATGACATCGAATTCTCCCGCAAATAGCTCGTCCCTCGTCGCTTCGTAGCAGATCGCGTTTCTGATTTTTACGCCATCTATCTCGTAGTCGCCCGGAGCGCTTGCGGTCTCAAAATCCTTTGCGCCGCCAAAAAATATCTTATTTATCAAATCACGCGCAAACGCCGGTAGCGGGATCTCCTCGCCAAAGGGCACGAGGATAAATTTATCCAGCCGTCGCATCTTGCTGCGGTCAAAGAAAAATGCCGAGTTGTAGTTGGCGCCGTTTTCGCGAGCTAGCGCGCCGGCAACGATAGCGATCTTTTGCGATTTTTCCAGTAGTTCGGAGATGAGATTTCGCTCGTGCGTCATATAGACGGGAAAGGCGCTCTCAGGCAAAATAACCGCCCTAAATCCCGCGTTTATCGCCTCATCAATGATGGCTAAATTTTGATTTATAAACTCGTTTTTTAGCTGCTTGGCCCACTTTAGCTCTTGCGGCACTTCGGTGCTTGCAAGCTTTATTTCAAAAGGCAGAGTTTTAAAATTTGGCGTATCATACTGCACCGCGCAGGCTAAAAGCGCGGCAAAAGCGATAAATTTGAGACGGTTTTTGACGTAAAACAGGCACAAAATCGCGGCGAAAATAAACGCAAGGGCGAGCAAACTGGGTGCAAAGATACCCGGCACGAAAATAGCCTCCAAATTTAACCAGTTAAAGCCGAATGGATGAATGTTTGAAACCAAGATAAGTAACAATGCTTTTAGCCAAATTTGATCCGGTATACCCGCTATCAAAAACAGCACACCGTAGATAATCCCGATAGCTAAAATTTCAAGCGGGATGAGGTAGCTAAGCTCGTAATAAACGAGGCTAAAGCTGATCCAGTAAAACCAAATAATCCCGATAAAAAATCCCGTCCAAAAAAAGCTGCGTCGGTCAAATTTGAGTAGCAAATAAAAGCCCGTGATCGCAAAAAGCGGCGAGATGAAATTTAAAATTTCGCCGCCTAAAACATCGGCAAGTATAAAATTTGAGATTAAAATCGCGCCGACAAAGGCTTTTATTATAATTTTAGTGCTAAAATAAGGGCTTAAAATTTTTTTTATCAAGGAACCCCATGCAAGAAGGAAATTTCGTAGCTTCATTACTGCCTCTAGTCGTGCTTTTCGCGATATTTTATTTTCTGGTTATCAGACCGCAGCAAAAACAGCAAAAAGCGCATGCAGCGATGATAGCCGCACTCGAAAAGGGCGACAAGATCATAACTAGCGGCGGACTAATCTGCGAGGTGATAAAACCGGAAGAGGATTTTATCAGAGTTAAGCTTAACGACGACGTAATCGTGCGCGTTTCACGCGAATTCGTCGCGAGAAAAATAGAAAAAACAGAGACGAAAGCAAATGCGTAACGGCAAAATAACGTATAGGCTGATTATCTTTGCTTTGGCTTTGATTTTCGGCATTATTTTTTCCGCACCGTCGTTTACGGACAAGCTAGGCGGATCTAAAATCAGTCTAGGTCTTGATTTGCAGGGCGGACTTCATATGCTTCTTGGCGTTGAGACCGAGGAGGCCGTGCACTCAAAGATCAAGTCTATCGCCGCTAGCGTGAACTATTTTGCGAAAAAAGAAGACGTTTTGATCGATAGCTTTAAGATCCGCGAGGATAAGGTGGACTTTGAGCTACTCGATGCGGACGAAGCCGCTAAGATCGACGGCATGCTAAAAGACATCAAGGGCCTTAACGTGCAAAAAGAGGGTCTAAAATACTCAGTCGGCTTAACCGACGCCGAGAAGGCCGAGACGATAGAATACGCGATAAACCAAGCGGTCGAAACGATCAGAAACCGTCTCGATCAGTTCGGTCTAGCAGAGCCGACGGTAGCAAGGCAGGGCAAGGATAATATCCTAGTTGAGCTTCCTGGCATCAAAACGGCGGCCGATGAGCAGCGCGCACGCGATCTCATCGCAAAAGCCGCACACCTCCAGCTGATGGCCGTCGATGAAAAGCGCCAGTCGCAGGCAAACTCTATGAGCGAGGCTGAGGCCGAGAGCTACGGCGATATCATCTATCCTGACGTCAAAAACGCACAGATAAAATACGTCGTAAAAAACATCCCCGTCCTTGACGGAGCGATGCTAACGGACGCTAGAGTGGCCTTTGATCAGCGCACGAACGCGCCTATCATCAGCTTTACTCTAAACGCGGAGGGAGCTAGAATTTTTGGCGATTTTACCGGCGCAAACGTAGGCAAGCGCCTAGCTATCGTGCTTGACGGCAAGGTGTATTCGGCTCCTTCGATAAACGAGCGAATCGGCGGCGGAAGCGGTCAGATAAGCGGTGGATTTAGCGTCGAGGAGGCTCACGACGTAGCTATCGCTCTTAGAAGTGGCGCTCTTTTGGCTCCCGTAAAAATGCTAGAAAAACGAAGCGTAGGACCAAGCCTGGGTGCGGATAGCATAAGACAATCTATGATCGCGCTTGCGTCGGCTTCGGTTTTGGTGGTGTTGTTTATGATAGCTTATTACGGATTTAGCGGCATTTTGGCAAATATCGCGCTTGTCGCAAATATCTTAATATTGGTCGCTGTGATGGCGATGTTCGGCGCTGCTCTAACGCTACCGGGTATGGCCGGTATAGTGCTAACTATCGGTATGGCAGTCGATGCCAACGTCATCATAAACGAGCGCATCAGAGAGCTGCTGCGCGATGGAGCTAGTATCGCAACGAGCGTGAAAAAAGGTTATGAGAACGCGATGAGCGCGATCATAGACGCAAATTTGACTACGCTTATTACCTCGGTCGTGCTTTATGCTTACGGTACTGGACCGGTTAAGGGCTTTGCCGTAACTATGGGCATAGGTATCATCGCTTCGATGATAACGGCGATCTTGGGTACTCACGGTATGTTTGATACGATTATAAATAAAATAGAAAAAAGCGGCAACACGCGGTTTTGGTTCGGTTATAAAAGGGTATAAATGCAATTTTTCTCAAAGGCACATGTTTATGATTTTATGAGCAAGCGCTATATCGCGCTCGCCGTATCTGCCGTACTATTTTTCGGTTCGCTTTTTTTGATGGCGACGAAAGGCTTTAACTACGGCATCGACTTTTCTGGCGGTACGCTCATCCAGGTGAAATACGATAGCGCGGTCTCGCTGGATAAAATTCGCGCGGCTTTGGCAAAGGACGAAGCCTATAAAAACGCGAGCGTTACGGAATTTGGCTCAGCGGAAGAAGTTACGATTAGATTTTCAGGGGCAAACTCAAATTTAGGTAGCGACGTCGGAGCTAGCGTTGCCGAGCTTTTAAAAGATACGGGCAAATTTGAGATCCGCCGTACGGACGTGGTCGGGCCTAAAGTCGGCGATGAGCTACGCGAAAAAGGCGTGATGGCGCTTGCGATCTCGCTCGTGGGCATCTTGATCTACATTGCGTTTAGATTCGAGTGGAGATTTGCGATGGCGGCGGTGGCTTCGGAGATTCACGACGTCGTGATCACGATGGGCGCGATCAGCTTTTTTGCTATCGACGTAAATTTAGACACTCTCGCGGCGATCCTTACGGTCGTGGGCTACTCGCTAAACGATACCATCATCGTCTTTGACCGCATTAGAGAGAACATAAAAACCAGCAAGAGCACGCATCTTGACACGATAATAAACGAATCAGTCTCTGCGACGCTAACTAGAACGATACTCACCTCGGGCACCACGCTCATCACGGTCGTCGTGCTATTTTTGTTCGGCGGAGATATGATACATGGATTTTCTTTGGCGCTGATAGTGGGCATCGTCATCGGTACGCTTAGTTCGATATTCGTCGCCGCGCCTATGCTTTTGTGGTTTAAATTTAGCGTGGAGAAATACCGCGCTATGGAAGCGGAAAAGGCGCGCGTACAAAGAGAAAAAGACAAGCAACGCGCGATGTTTGAAAAAGGCACTATATAAGGAGAAGCGATGAACTGGGGCAAGGTTGTTTATATATTTTTCGCGCTTATGAGCCTGACGACGACGGCGGGGTTTTTATACGATAAAAACGAGATTGCGCTATTTGTGGCGGCGAGCGTAAACGTGATCTCGACGCTGCTAAAAATCGGTGTCAAAAACGTCTTTGCTGCAGAGCTTTTTGCTAGCTCGCTGGTGGCTGATTTGCATCTTATTCCGGCTTTTGTGCTACTTCAGGTAAACGGCAACGCGCATATGGCGTATTCGCTAGCGATCGGCGCCGCGATAGCAAACGTCTTTTCTTTGGCGCTTGTTTTGGTCGAGTCCGGCAAGACGCAAGAAGAATTTTAGGAGTAAAAATGAGTGAAATTTTAAAATACGAGCCGGCGAAAATAGAAAAAAAATGGCAAGAAATTTGGAGTAAAAACGGCGAATTTGAGCCTAAAGACGACTATAGTCTGCCTAAAAAATATATCTTAAGCATGTTTCCGTATCCTAGCGGACGCATCCATATGGGACACGTGAGAAACTACACCATCGGCGACGCCTTGGCTCGCTACTACCGCAAGCGCGGCTACAACGTCCTTCACCCGATCGGCTTTGATAGCTTTGGCATGCCTGCGGAAAACGCGGCGATAAAGCACAAGATCCATCCTAAAATTTGGACTTACGAAAATATAGACTATATGCGCGGCGAGCTTGAGACGCTAGGGCTTAGCTTTTCTAAAAAGCGCGAATTTGCGACATCTGATCCGCTTTATACTAAATTTGAGCAAGAATTTTTCATCAAAATGTATGAAAAAGGTCTGGTTTACCGCAAAAGTGCGGTCGTAAACTGGTGCGAATACGACCAGACCGTGCTTGCTAACGAGCAGGTCGAGGACGGATGCTGCTGGAGATGCGGTAACGCCGTCGTTCAGCGCGAACTGCCGGGCTACTACCTAAAGATAACTAGCTACGCGCAGGAGTTGCTAGACGATTTAAAAAAATTAGAGGGCAAATGGCCGTCTCAAGTGCTTACGATGCAGGAAAACTGGATCGGCAAGAGCTTTGGGCTTGAGTTTAAATTTGATCTAGACGAGGAGTCGAAGCGGATTTTAGAAGGCGATGAGCAGATAGACGGTTTTGAGGTGTTTACGACGCGCCCGGATACGATTTACGGCGTTAGCTACGCAGCCTTGGCGCCTGAGCATAAGATTGTAAAAAGGCTACTTGACGGCGGTAAGCTTGAGGCGGATAAGGCTGAGCGAATCAGAAAAATTTTAAACCAAAGCCCGCGCGAACGCCAAGCTAGCGAAAAAGACGGTCTATTTTTAGGCATCAACGTCTTACACCCACTAACCGGAGAAAAGGTGCCGGTTTGGGTGGCGAATTTTGTCCTAGCAGACTACGGTAGCGGCGCGGTTATGGCGGTACCGGCTCACGATGAGCGCGACTATGAGTTTGCGAGCAAATTTGACCTGCCTATAAAATGGGTGGTTAAACCTACGCAGGGCGAATTTGAGGGCGGCAAGGCTCTAACTGAGTACGGAATATCTGTAAATTCGCCGCTCATAAACGGACTAGACAGCGAAGAGGCAAAGCTAAAAATCATAGAAAAATTTGAAGCGGAAAAGATCGGCAAACGCGTCGTAAATTTTAAGATCCGCGACTGGGGTATCTCTAGGCAGCGCTATTGGGGCGCGCCGATACCGATGGTGCACTGCAAGTGTTGCGGCGTTGTGCCTGAAAAGATCGAAAATCTGCCAGTGACGCTACCTGACGATGTGCAGATAACAGGCGAGGGAAATCCACTCGATAAGCACGAGAGCTGGAAGCACGTAAAGTGCCCAAAATGCGGCGGTGAGGCTGTGCGCGAAACCGATACGATGGATACGTTTTTTGAGAGTAGCTGGTATTTCGCTAGATATGCGAGTGACGAAAAAACGTGGCAGGAACGCGCATTTGACGCTAAAAGCGTGAATTATTGGATGAACGTGGATCAGTATATCGGCGGTATCGAGCATGCGATCTTACACCTGCTTTACGCGAGATTTTTCCAAAAGGCCTTGCGAGACCTGGGTTACTTAAGAGATGACGAGCCGTTTGAGCGCCTGCTCACTCAAGGCATGGTGCTAAAAGACGGCAAAAAAATGAGTAAAAGCAAGGGCAACGTGGTCGATCCAGATGACATCATACATAAATACGGCGCCGATACGGCGAGGCTTTTTATCCTATTTGCTGCGCCTCCGCAAAAAGAGCTTGAGTGGAACGACAGCGCGGTCGAGGGCGCATTTAGATTTTTAAACCGTTTGTACGAACGAAGCGCGGGTGTAAAAAAATGCATGCAAATCCCGCAGATAGTGCATGCAAATTTGAGCAAAGAAGAAAAATACGCGCGTATGAAGGTTTACGAAGCGCTTAAAAAATCAAACGACGTTTATGAGGAAAATTTTACCTTTAATACCCTGATCGCCGCCTGCATGGAGGCCCTAAATGCTATAAACGCACAGGATAACGAGGATGTAACGACGGAAGCGTTTTTTATCATCTTAAATTTGCTCGAGCCTATCGTGCCGCACATTGCAAACGAGCTTAGCGAGAGGCTATTTGGCAGGGCGAATTTTACGAAAATAGAAATTTTAGACGAGGTTTTCGAAAAAGATAGCTTAAATTTGGCTATTACCGTTAACGGCAAAAGGCGCGGCGAATTTGAATCGCCAAGCAGCGCGAGCGATGACGAGGTCTTGGCTCTAGCTAGACAAAGTGCGGCTAAATGGCTAGAAGGAAAAGAAATAATCAAACAAATTTACGTGAACGGCAAACTCGTAAATTTTGTAATAAAAGGCTAAATCGTGAAGATAAAAATTTTACTACTTTTGGCGACTTTCATCTTGGTTGGATGTGGTTATAAGCCCGTCTCAAAGATCACGAACGACATAATGGGCGACCGTGTATACGTAAATGTGCTAATAAGCAAAGAAGAGCCTAAAAACAGCGTTTGGATCAAAGATAGCGTACTAGAGGGTATCGTAACAAGGCTGGGCAAACGCATAAGCTACGATAAAAACGAGCCAACCACCATAACCGTCTCGATCAAATCGCTCAACTATCAAGCGCTATTATATGACGAAAACGGCTATGTGACGTCGTATAAAGCGATACTAACGCTAAATTTCGACACTAAGTTAAAAGGCGGCAAAACGCTATCGGTGACGACTTCGGGCGAGCACGACTTTACCGTTTCGCAAAAGGTAAGGGATACTAGATTTGCCGACGGCGTTATCAGTGAGAGCGAAAAATATAACGCCATAAAAGAGGCTTCGCAGGAGGCTTTTGACGAATATATCGCCGTGCTTGCGGTAAAAGGGCTAAAAAATGGCGACTAGCGTCAGCCAAGTCATAAAAGAATCAATCCAGACCATGAAAGAGCGCGGGCTCATGCTAACTCCGGATAACTACGCCGAGGTTTTTTGCGAGATAGCGAAAAAAAACGGCGTAATAGTGCCTGATTGCCAGAAGCTTGAAAAATACTCGGCTCGCCTAAACGACGAGCTTAAAGCGCAACTAAAACAAAAAAACGTAAGAAACTTGGATGAGCTTTTTGCTTTTATGGCGGCTAGGCTAAATTCGCCCGGCCTTGCCGAGTATCCAAAACTAATAAATGCGCTCGTAGCTATGAATAAAAAGGTTTTTCAGGCCGTAGCTTCGCTACATAATAAAAATGCTAAAAATTTAGCCGAAGCAAGCTCCGAAGCTCTAAATAGAAGACTAGATGCGCAAGCCATAGATAGAATAAAAGATAAGTGGTTTGATTTTTTAACCGATTACGACGATAGTTTTTTGAAAAGATTGGGTGTTTACGGCGTTAAAAATTTTAGTGACTTAAAAGATATCGTTGCTGAGCTTGAGGATGTTTTGACGAAAGAGCAGGCTTGCGAAAAACTAGTTCCGCTTGTATCGGATATGCTAAGACCTTCTATTACCGATAAAATCGACGGCGAGATAGAAAAAGTAAATAAAATTTTAAAAAGCGATCCAAAGCTTTTAGAAGATTTCTCGGTTAGAAAAAATATAGAAAATTTGACCAAAAAGCGTATCGAGCTTGATAGGGCTGAGGTTTCGACGAAAGTTGGAGCGCTAGATAAAGTTTTGGACGGCATAAACGAGCAAATAGCAGGCCTAATCAGCAGTTCTTCTAAGAGCTCGAGCCAGATGCAGTTTATCAAAAACGATCTGAATTCGATAAATTTAAACGAAGATAGCTTTGAGGTGATCAGGGATAAATTAAAAAATATCGCCGATACCCTAGATGTTGAGGTTAAGCAATTGGGCGAGCAGATGCTAAGCGACCAGCAAACTATAAAAGAGCTACAAGCAAAAGTGAGCAAGCTGGAAGTAGAGCTAGAAAGCGCGAAAGCCGAGAGCAAAGAGGATTTTTTAACTAAAACCGCGACAAAAAAAGCACTAATGGAAGAGCTTGGGCGGCTGGAGGTTGATTTTTTACAACAAAATGCCGACTACGCCGTGTGTTTTTTTGACATAGATCATTTTAAAAATATAAACGACGTATACGGCCACGACGCCGGCGACGTGATAATAGCAAGCGTAGGAAGGGTGCTTAGGGGCAACTCCAGGGAAGCCGATTTCGTCGCTAGGTACGGCGGCGAGGAGTTTGTGGTGTTGTTGCCGGGGTTTGATATGGCGCAGAGTATAGAGTTTGCGGATAAGGTGCGCGATGCGCTAAAAAACTCCAAATTTTTATACAAAGACGAACGCATTAGCGTTACGGTGAGTTGCGGCGTTGCTATACGTAGCCAAAATCAAAGTCAAGCAGCCGTATTAGAAGCTTCGGATAAAATGCTATACCAGGCCAAGCAAAACGGCAGAGATCAGGTGATGCCTAAAATTTAATGAAACTAGAATATTTTTTAGAAAATAAACCCCTTTTTTATAAGGAAATCAACCGCGCGCGCATGCCAAACACCTTTAAATTTGTACAAGGCGCGTTTAAAATACCAAAAATCATCCATATCATCGGCACGAACGGCAAGGGCAGTACGGGGCGATTTTTAGCACAGATGCTAGCTCGCGGCCATAGCGTCGGACACTATACGAGCCCGCATATATTCGAGTTTCGCGAGAGATTTTGGATGAATGGCGCCATAGCTAGCACGGATGCGCTCGAGACGGCTCACGAGAGGCTGATTAAAATTTTGCCTGCTGAGGTCGCGCGCTCGCTTTCGTATTTCGAGTATGCGACGCTACTTTGTGCTCCGCTTTTTGAGGGGTGCGACTTTTTCGTCTGCGAGGCGGGCGTCGGAGGAGAATTCGACGCTACGAACGTATTTGACAAGCGCCTTAGCCTCTTTACTCCGATAGGTTTTGACCACACGGCGCTGCTTGGCGACACGCTAGAGCAGATCGCGACGACTAAATTTAACGCGATAGTGGACGCTGCTTTAATGAACGACGATATGAACGAGCTTTGCGTCGGTATCGCTAGAGGGATCGCCGCTAAAAAGGGCGCGACGCTCAAATTTGCGTCTGAAAATTTAAGCGACGATGATAAAAATAAGATTAAAATTTATGCGGAAAAATTTGGTTTACCCGATTTTTTGCGCTCAAATTTGACCCTTAGCTCTTCGGCGTTTAAGGAGCTTGGGTTTAGCTTAAATTTAGCAAATTTGGGTGCGCTAGATCTAAACGGACGCTGCGAAAAGATCGCGCCAAACGTCACTATAGACGTCGGACACAACGAGATGGCGGCGCAGGCTCTCGTGAAAAGATTTGAGGGCAAAAAGCTAAATTTGATCTTTAACGCCTTTGCCGACAAGGACATAAAAGCCGTCCTAAAGGCGATCAGGCCGATCGTTAAAAAAACCTACATCATCGAGTACGAGGCGCCGGGCCGCGAGCTAGCAACGGCGCAGGTAAAAGAGGCTTTGAGGGAGCTTGGTATGGAGTTTGCTGACTTTACGGACGTGCGCGCGGACGAGGAGTATCTGGCGTTCGGGTCGTTTTACCTCGTGGAAGCCTTTTTAAAAAGGTACCGCGGTGCAAAGTGAGGTTTTTGAGTATTTTTTAAACGGAGGCGATGCGCAGCTGCTTGTCTGTGAGGATGACAAGGAAGCCATCGCGGCTCTTAGCGCGGCGGAATTTGCAGGGCTTAGGGCTTTTAGATTGCCTGATTTTAGGGCGCGCGAGGGCGATGATCTGCGTAGCTTTAGCGCCGAGCTTTTCGAGTTATCCTCCGAGCTAGCTAAATTTTACGAATTTGAGGGCAAAAAGGTCCTCATTAGTCCCGTTTGCACGGTGCTAAACAAACTTCCCGGCAAAAAACATCTACAAAAGCTAACGCTAAATTTCGGCGACAAAATCGATCCTAGAGAGCTAGCCGAAAAGCTGCTACGTTTTGGCTACGAGGCGGTTGATATCGTAGAGAGCGAGGGTGAGTTTTGCGTTCGCGGCGAGATCATCGACGTTTTTTGCGTCGGCGCGCAGGAGCCAAACCGCATTTTGCTATTTGACGACGAGATAGAGAGTATCAGGCACTACAGCACTCAAACGCAAATTTCAAACAAAACCGAGCTAAAAAGCGTTGAAATTTCGCCTTTTATCGCGGCTCTGGGCGAGGCCGAGTTTGAAAAAACCTCCGAAAAAATAAAAGATATGCAAACGGACGCGCTAATCAGCGACCTAAAGACGCTCGGATTTTGGGCGATAGATGGATTTATCGACTATACGCGCGAATTTAAAACGGTCTTAACGAAAAAATTTGACGGCTTTGAGCGGGATCTGGGCGAGGTGGCAAATTTGCCCGTACTGCCCGCAGCTAAAGTTTATAAAGACTTAAGCGTAACTCCAAACGCCGATTTTTTCGAGCTTAATAAAAATAAAAAAATCAAGGTTTTAGCGCGCAACGAGGGGCTTTTTAACGCATTAAATTTAAGCGAATATCAAAACGTAGAGTTCGTGCAAACCGAAGCGGCGTTAAATTTAGTCTCACCGAGCGAAATCATCGTCTCGCTAAATAAATTCGAAAAGAAAAAGCGCGCTAAAAAGCCAAGCCTAGTGATCGACGAGCTAAAAGCCGGCGACTACGTCGTGCACGAGGAGTATGGCATCGGCAAATTTACGGGGCTTGAAAAGCTAACCGTGCTAGGCAGGACGCGCGATTTCGTCGTGATCGTTTATCAAAACGAGGACAAACTGCTTTTGCCCGTCGAGCATCTAAATTTGATCGACAGATACGTCGCAAGCAGCGGCAGTATCGCGGTTTTAGACCGCCTGGGCAAGGCAAATTTCGCCAAGATAAAAGAAAAAGTTAGAGCCAAGCTTTTCGTTATCGCGTCAAAGATTATTTCACTAGCCGCCCAGCGCGAGCTCATCCGCGGCGAGATCATCGAAAAAGATGACGCTGAGTATCTAAATTTCTTACAAAATGCGGGCTTTGCCTATACGAGGGATCAGGAGCGCGCCTCAAGCGACATCTCAAACGACCTAAAAAGCGGCAAGGTAATGGATAGGTTGCTCAGCGGCGACGTGGGATTTGGCAAGACCGAGGTCGCGATGAATGCGATATTTAAGTGCGTAAAATCGGGCTTTCAGGCGCTATTTTTCGTGCCGACGACGCTTCTTAGCTCGCAGCATTTTAAGAGCCTAAAAGAGAGGTTGGGCAAATTTGACGTTAGCGTCTTTAAACTCGACCGCTTTACGAGCGCGAAGGAAAAAGCAACCGCGGTTAAGGCGCTAGAGGCGGGGCAGCCTTGCGTTTGCGTTGGTACGCACTCGCTTTTATCGGTTAAACCCTCAAATTTAGGCCTCATCATCATCGACGAGGAACATAAATTTGGCGTCAAGCAAAAAGAAAAACTAAAGGAAATTTCAAGCGCCTCGCACGTGCTATCTATGAGCGCGACGCCGATACCACGTAGCCTAAATATGGCGCTTTCAAGCGTCAAGGGCTACTCGGTGCTACAAACTCCGCCAAGCTCGCGCCTAGACGTGCGAACCAGCGTGCGCGAGTGGGACGAAAAGGCGGTAAAAGAAGCCATCATGCGCGAACTGCGCCGTGGCGGACAAATTTTTTATATCCATAATCACATCGCCACGATGCCTCAAGCAAAAAAGCAAATTTTAGACATCATGCCAAATTTACGCATCCTCACGCTACACTCCAAGATCGACGCCAAAACGACCGAAGAGGAGATGATGAGGTTTGAAAACGGCGAATACGACGTGCTGCTAAGCACCAGCATCGTAGAAAGTGGCATACATCTACCAAACGTAAACACCATCATCATCGAGGGCGCGAATAAATTTGGTATCGCAGACCTGCATCAGCTGCGCGGACGCGTCGGCAGGAGCGACAAGCAGGCGTATTGCTACTTCCTGGTCGAAGACAAAAATGCCTTAAGCGAGGACGCGCTAAAACGCCTAGTCGCGCTTGAGAGCAACTCTTTTTTGGGCTCGGGCAGCGTGCTGGCGTATCACGATCTAGAAATCAGAGGCGGCGGAAACCTCGTCGGCGAAGCTCAAAGCGGCCATATAGAGGCGATCGGCTACTCGCTCTATATCAAGATGCTTGAAGAAGAGATAAATAAACTGCTAAACAAAGAGAGCTTTGAGAGTGCGAAAATCGACCTGAAACTCAGCATAAACGCGTTTTTAAACTCGGAGTTTATCGGCGAGGACAGGCTACGCTTGGAGCTATATAGACGGCTTAGCAAGTGCAAAGAGGTCGCCGAGGTTTATGAGATAGAGGGCGAGATCGAGGATAGATTCGGCAAGCCCGATATCTACACCAAGCAGTTTTTAAGCCTCATTATAATTAAAATTTTAGCGATAAAAGCGGGCTTTAAAGCTATCTCAAATGCCGAGCAAAATATCGTGCTAACAGCGCAAAACGGCGAGCAAACCAGGCTAAAATCAAAGAGCAAAGACGATGATGACGTGATAGAGGAGATCTTGATCTATCTTAGAAAACTAAATAAAGGACGGGCGGAAAAATGATAGACTGGAACACGACTGCCGCAGCGATTTATCGGCGCAAATTCGGCGCTTTAAAGGGCGTAACGGACGTTGATTTTACGCAGCTTGAGGGGCTCGTGGGGATCGAAAAGCAAAAAGAAGAGCTAGTAGAAAATACGCGCAAATTTTTAGAAGGCGAGGGCGCTAATCACGCGATACTCTGGGGCGCGCGAGGCTGTGGCAAAAGCAGCCTGGTTAAGGCCGTTTTTACTAAATTTTACCCAGAGGGCCTTCGGTTAATCGAGCTAAAAAACGACGAGCTAGAGATGATACCCGAGATCATTTACGAGATCAGGGATAGCAGTTTTAAATTTATCGTTTTTTGCGACGACCTTAGCTTTGAGACGGGCGATAGGAGTTATAAATTTTTAAAACCCGTGCTTGAGGGCTCGATCGAAAAAGCGCCTAAAAACGTGCTGGTCTACGCCACCTCAAACCGCCGCCACCTGATCAGCGAGCTAAAAAGCGACAACGAAGGCGCAAGAGTCGGCGAGACGGAGCTGCACTATAGCGACGCGGTCGAGGAAAAGATCGCGCTTAGCGATAGATTCGGGCTTTGGCTTAGCTTTTATCAGGGCAGTTTTGAGGACTATCTAAAGATAGTGGATTTTTATTTTAAAGATTTCACGGGCGATAGAGCGATGCTTCACGAGCTAGCCAAGCAATACGCCCAGCTTCGCGCGAGCCGCTCGGGACGCACCGCGAGGCAGTTTTATCTAAGCTATAAAGATAAAATTTGATGGCAAATTTAACTAGAGTGGGCTTTGTGGGCGATATCGTCGGGCGCGCTGGACGAAGTGCGGTGATACAAAATTTGCCCAAATTTAAGCGTGAGTTTGAGCTTGACTTTATCGTCGCAAACGCCGAAAACGCAAGCGGAGGCTTTGGTCTAACCGCGACAAATGCGCACGAGCTGCTAGGCTGCGGAATCGATGCGATCACGGGCGGCAATCACAGCTTTGATAAAAAAGATGTGGTTGCGCTGATGGAGGCTCTACCTATCATCCGCCCTTACAACCACTTCGCGGGAACTGCAGGGCGTGGAGCGATAAATTTGAACAAAGAGGGCAAGAGCCTAAGCGTGGTAAATTTGATGGGGCACTACGGCTTGCCGCATACGAATAACGCCTTTTTGGAGGCCGAGCGCGCGCTAGAGGAGTGCGAGAGCGAAAATATCCTCATAGACTTTCACGCCGAGGCCACGAGCGAGAAAAACGCCTTTTTTAGGTTATTTTGCGGGCGAGTGAGAGCGATAGCCGGCACTCACACGCACGTGGGCACCGATGATTTGCAAATAGTTAGCGGCACCGCCTACGTGAGCGACGTCGGGCTTAGCGGGGCGTTTGACGGCGTCATCGGCATGGACGCGGAGGCGCCCGTGAAGAGCTTTTTAACGGGGCTTAAGCACTCGTTTAAGGTAAATGAAAAATGCAGGCGAATCTTTCAAATGGTCGTGTTTGAATTTGACGGCGGGCGCTGCACGGATGCCTTTAAGATCCGCGTGATAGACGGAGTTGGCGAGCCTTTGGTGCAGCGAGCGGTGAAGCTTTAGCGATGAGGTTTGCGGTTAAATTTGCATAAACGAGCTCAAATTTGAGCCGAGCTAACGGCTGCGGCTTTTACTCAAATTTAATCGCGTTATTTTGGCGATAAATTTAACGCCTTTGCCGCTATAAATTTGAGCAAGAGTCGGGCGTAAAATTTGCTAATAAACAAAGAAAAAAGGAAAACTATGGATAGCACGCAGCTTTTTTTGGCGCTAAAAAACGCGGGCGTAAGAGCTGACGCAGACGGCCCTCTTTGGTGGCCCGGAGCCGGGACTTTCGAGGTCGTGGTCGGCGCCGTCTTGATACAAAATACAAACTGGAAAAACGCCGACAAAGCGCTAAATAATCTAAAAAACGCAAATTTGATGAGCCTTGAGGGCATCGTAAAAACTCCCGCGGCCGAGCTTGCCTTGCTCATAAAACCAAGCGGCTTTTACAACACAAAGGCAAAACGCCTAAAAACGCTTTGCGATGCGATTTTTAAAAAATTCGGCGATTTTGAAAATTTCAAAGAAAACGTGAGCCGCGAGTGGCTGCTTGGCGTCAAAGGCATCGGCGCAGAGACCTGCGACGCGGTGCTTTGCTACGCGTGCGGACGCGACGTGATGGTCGTAGATAGCTATGCTTTGCGGATTTTGGGCTTTTTGGGATACGAGTTTGAAAGCTACGAAGAAGCTCGCGAGTGGCTAGAGGCCGTAGATAGCGAGCAAATCTGCGAGGCGTACGGACGCGAGCTAGAGATGAATGAAATTTACGCCAAATTTCACGGCAAGATAGTGGAGTTTTGCAAGGCGCACTTTAACGGAAAGAGGCTAGATGACGTCGGCGAAGAGATACTAAAATCCATAAAATAGGAGCAAAGATGAAGATAAATTTTATAAATTTACAGGCCCAGTATCAAAAATACAAAAACGAAATCGATGAGCAGATCAAAGAGGTGCTAGATAGCTCGGTCTATATCGGGGGCAAGGTCGGCGAGCTGGAGCAAAATCTGGCTAAATTTAGTGGCGCAAAGCACGCGATAGCTTGTAGTAGCGGCACGGACGCGCTAATGCTCGCCTTTATGGCGCTTGATATAAAGCCCGGCGACGAAATCATCACGACGCCTTTTACCTTTATTGCTACGGCCGAGATGATAGCGTTTTTGGGCGCGAAGCCCGTGTTCGTCGATATCGACGAGAGGACGTATAATATCGATCCAAATTTGATCGAGGCAAAGATCACGCCAAAGACCAAGGCTATCGTGCCGGTGTCGCTTTTTGGGCAGGCGGCGGGTATGGCGGCGATAAACGCTATCGCGCAAAAGCACGGCCTAACCGTTATCGAGGACGCCGCGCAAAGCTTTGGCGCGAGCCAAAACGGCGTAAAATCCTGCAACCTCTCGCGCATCGCTACGACCTCGTTTTTCCCGGCTAAGCCGCTTGGCTGCTACGGCGACGGCGGAGCGATATTTACGAACGACGACGCCCTAAACGAAAAAATGCGCATCCTGCTAAATCACGGCCAGTCCGAGCGCTATATCCACAAATACGTCGGCATAAACGGCAGGCTGGACGCCATCCAGGCGGGCATTTTAAACGTCAAGCTAAAATACCTTGACGCCGAAATCGCAAAACGCCAAGAGATCGCGGCGAGATATGCTAGCGAGCTAAAGGGCGTAGTAGCGCCTTTCGTCGCGGAGAGTAACGTCTCGGCGTGGGCGCAGTACTGCATCCGCGTAAAAGATAGAGCGAAGATGCTAGAAATCTGCGCGCAAAAAGGCGTGCCGACGGGGGTTTATTACCCTGTGCCACTGCATTTGCAAGAGGTGTTCAAAGGTCTTGGCTACAATCGGGGGGATTTTGCCGTGAGCGAAGCGGTGGCGCAGGATATAATGGCGCTGCCGATGTCTGCGTTTGTGACCAAAGAGGAGCAAGACTACGTCATCGAGGTTATAAATAATGCTTAAATTTGCGCTCATAGGTCTTGGCGTCATGGGCAAAAACCACTACCGCGCGCTGCAAAACGTCGCTAGCGTGCAGATAACCGCGCTTTGCGATCCGTTTAGCAAGGAAAATTTCGCGCAAAAAATTTACGCTGATCTTGACGAGATGCTAGAGAACGAAAATTTAGACGCCGCCGTCATCGCTACGCCGACCTCGCTACATAAAGAAGCGGCGCTAAAGTGTATGCGAAAGGGGCTAAATTTGCTCATCGAAAAGCCCGTTTGCGCAAATGCCGCGGACGCTCAAATTTTACTTGAGGAAGCTAGGCGGCGAGATATAAAGGTAGCCGTCGGGCACGTAGAGCGCTTTAACCCCGCAATCACGGCGCTAAAAAAAGAGCTTGAAAACGAGGAAATTTACAGCGTGCAAATAACTAGAAACGCGCCATTTCCGCAGCGCATCGCGGATGTTGGGATACTGACCGATCTAGCCGTGCACGATATAGATCTGATTAGATTTTTAAGCGGCAAAGAGATAAAAAGTGCGGATATAAAAAGCTCGCGCAAAATCCACGCCAAATTTGAAGACAACGCGGTTTTGTCGTTTGAGCTTGAGGGCGAGATAACGGCTCTCATCGCCACCAGCTGGCTTGCGCATAGACGCAAAAGAACGGTCGAGGTCGCATGCAAAGGGGCGGTTTACGAGGCTGATTTACTAAACCAAAGCCTCGTTAAATTTAGCGAATTTGACGCAAGCTCGTATAAAACGCAAAATATATTCGTCAAAAGAGCTGATCCTCTAACAAGCGAGCTGGAGGACTTCGTGCGCCTACTAAAGGGCGAGCAAAGCTTGGGAGCAAGCATAGAGGATAGCCTAAAAACGCTAAAAATCATAGAGAGCGCGAGCTAAATTTGAGCCTAAAAATATAAAAGAAAATTTATTTTTTTATTTATATTTATAGAAAAAGAAGTTATTATTACACGATTTTTTCAAAAGGAGTCAAAAATGGTATATGAAAATATAATCCATACCGTCGGCAAAACGCCGATCGTAAAGATAAATAGCGTGCACGAAGAGGGCATGGCTGAAATTTACGCAAAGCTCGAGTTTTTTAATCCGGGCGGATCTGTAAAAGATAGAATCGCCGCAAGTATGATCCTTGGAATGCAAAAAGAGGGCACGCTAAAAAAAGGTGACGTCATCGTGGAGCCAACTAGCGGTAACACCGGTATCGGCGTAGCTATGGCGGGTGCTGCTTTAGGCTTTAAAGTAGTGCTGGTAATGCCTGAAACCATGAGTATCGAAAGACGCAAGCTACAAAAGGCGTACGGAGCGGAACTAGTGCTAACCGAGGGCACAAAGGGCATGAAAGGCGCGATCGAAAAGGCAAGCGAACTCGTGCGCGAAAAAGGCTACGTGATGTTAAGTCAGTTTGAAAATAAATTTAACCCGCAAGCTCACGAGCTAACCACGGCGAAAGAGATAATAGACGACTTTAAGGAACTTGACGCGTTTGTTTCCGGCGTAGGTACCGGCGGCACGCTAAGCGGCGTAGCTAAGGCGCTAAAGGCAAACGGATATAACACTAAAATCATAGCCGTCGAGCCAAATGACTCTGCCGTGATTTCGGGCGAAAAACCGGGCCCGCACAAGATCCAGGGCATCGGCGCGGGCTTTATCCCAGCTACGCTTGATACCGCCTATATTGACGAGATAGAGCGCGTGGATAACGACGAGGCCTTTGAGACGGCTAGAAAGCTGGCTAAAGAGGAGGGTATCTTGCTAGGTATCTCTGGCGGCGCGGCTCTGGCGGCTGCAGTAAAAGTCGCAAAGAGACTAGGCAAGGGTAAAAAGGTGCTTTTCGTAGCTCCCGATAACGGCGAGAGATATCTCAGCACTCCGCTTTACGAGGCGTGAGTTGGGCTTTATCGCTGAGATAAACGAGCTAGTCGCAACCGTACGCGAGAAAGACCCCTCGGTGGCCTCGTGCTGCTACGGGGCTATCCTCGTAAACACTCCAGGCATCCACGCCGTCGTTTTTCATAGGGTAGCGCACTTTTTACACGTTAAAAACTGGCGATTTACGGCGCGCTTTGTCTCGCAGATGTCGCGTTTTTTAACTGGCATCGAGATACATCCGGGCGCCAAGATCGGCAGGCGGCTTTTTATCGATCACGGTATGGGCGTGGTTATCGGCGAGACGGCTGAGGTGGGCGATGATGTACTGATCTATCATCAAGTAACTCTGGGCGGTACGGGCAAAGAGTGCTGTAAGCGCCACCCTACCGTAAAAAACGGCGTCACGATAGCAACCGGTGCAAAGGTGCTAGGGAACATCCTAATCGGCGAAAACGCAAAAATCGGCGCAAACTCCGTCGTACTAAAAAACGTGCCGGATAACGCTACTGTTGTAGGCATCCCCGCTAGGATCGTGCGTATAAACGGCGAACGAGTCGGTGAGTAGGTCAAATTTGCGCCGACTCAAACTTTTTTATTTCATCAAATTTTAAAATTTAATAAACGGCGAGAGTTAAAATCGGCAAATTTAAAAGGCTAATTTTTTAGTTTTTGAGCAGTAGAATTGACGCCAAATTTGAGCTAAATTTACTCCTCAAATATCGGAAGTTTCAGCTCTTTTGCTTTTTGTGTTTTACTGCCGATGTTTAAATTTTGTGCATCATTCGCGGCGCTCAAATTTTTATTATCGTCAAATTTATCAGCCTGCACAGCGTCGTCAAATTTGACCGGCTCGCCGGTTTCATTCGTCGTGATTTTTAGTCGCTTCATCGTTTTAGCCGATTTGCTAAACTCTATTAGATCCTCGGTTGTCTTTACCTCACTCGGGAGCTTTTGCAGTGAGTGTTTAAATATTTCAGCAGCCGCGATAGCGTCGCTCAGGGCTCTATGATGGGTATTGTCGATACCTAAAAGTTCTTTTAGCGTGCCTAGGCCGTATTTTGGCGAGGCTATGGTGCGGCGGGCTAGGTCTATGGTGCAGAGCTTGCGGTTTAGTAGCTCGCCGTATCCTAGCGCCTCCAGCGTCGCGCTGATAAAGCCGTAGTCGAAGCGAACGTTGTGCGCGACGAAAACGCTTTGGCCTAGAAAGACCTTAAACTGCTCCATGACGAAGGCTAGGCTGGGCGCGTTTTTTAGGTGTTCCGCGGTGATGCCCGTTAGTTCGCTGATATTTTCCGGGACGTATGGCGCGTACACGAATGTTTCAAATTTGCCGATTATTTCGCCGTTTTGTAGCTTTAGCGCGCCGATTTCTATGATCTGGCCGCTATTTATGCCACCGCTAGTTTCTATGTCCACGACGCAAAAAATTTGATCTTTTATCTCATTGCGCCGCGTTTTTAGCTCGATTTGGTTTTTTGCGGTGCGGGTTATGTCGAGCCCCAGCGCGCGCCACATCTGTACGTCGCGAACGTCAAAAAGCTCGGAGTATTCGTCCATTTGCTTGGTCGCGGCGACAAAGTCTGCGTAGGCTATGTTTCGTTTGGCGATGACGGCGAGTAGGGCTTCGAAATCTTGGTTCAAAACTCGAGCTTTAGCGAGCGGATAGAGTGCTCGTATGAATTTGACGAAAATATATAACTGCCAGCCACGACGATATCTACGCCCGCCTCATCGAGTTGCGCGACGTTTAGCCCTGTCACGCCGCCGTCGACTTCGATCATGCATTTAGCGTTTTTACGCTCGATCATTTCGCGTAGGCTGCGGGCTTTTTCGAGCACCGAAGGGATAAATTTTTGCCCGCCAAAGCCAGGATTTACGCTCATTAGCAGCACCATGTCGACCTCGTTTACGATGTGCTCGATCGCCGATACCGGCGTGTGCGGGTTTAGTACGATCGCGGGCCCCGTGCCGTGGCTGCGGATATGATCTATTAGACGCAAAGGATGCTTTTCCTCCTCGATGTGAAAGCTTAAAAATTTAGGCTTCAGAGGCAAAAAAAGATCGGCGAAAAAGGTGTTGTTTCGGACCATTAGGTGTATGTCTAGCGGCTTTGTAGCGGCCTTGGCTACGGCGTTTACTACGACGGGGCCGATGGTTAAATTCGGCACGAAATGCCCGTCCATCACGTCTACATGCACTAGATCGGCGCCAGCCTCGCAGATGGCCTCGATCTCGGCTCTTAAATTTCCAAAATCCGCCGATAAAATACTCGGTGCTACATACATTTTAGTGTCCTTTTATTTACTTAGAAAAAATATCGCGTCCATGCCGTCTATATCGAGTCGCACGAGGGCGCCTTTGTTTTTTTTGTCTTCCTCTTTGATCTCTTCAAAAACATGCGGCAAGGTGAAATTCGCCTCTATCTTTCGGCTCTTTAGCCATGCCTCGATGCGGTCTGAGATGACGCTAAGCAGGTCTGCATATGCTTCGGTTATGCTTGCTTCACCGCCTTCTTGGAGTAAAATTTTGCAGATACTACTAACTGCGTTTTTTTCGATGCAGAGGATAAATTTGGCGTTTATCTCGCCGTAAAACGCTACCGAGCCCATGCAAAATTTCTCCTCGTCGCAACTAAAATTTGTTATCTCGGTACTCTTGCGAGAAATAGGCAAATTTGATAAAGATGCTAGCGTGTCCATCACTACTTTTAAGATATCCGGTAAAAGATCTATTAACTCTTTGGTTATGTTTTTGGGTTTTTCGTCTTCTATACTACCGCCGCCTTCTATCGTCGCGTCATCATTGAAAAAATCCTGGATCGTGTCGTAAAGTAAAATTCCGCAGTCCTCTAAATCATGAAGTAAGGCTTTTGAGACGTTGGATTTTTTTAGTCCGCACATAGCTATGGTTGCACCGCTATCGGCGCATTCCATCGCGAGTTTTGCTAAAAACGACACGCCGTGAATATTTATAAAACTTGATTTTTTCATATCAAAAACAAAAAATTTAAAGCCGATTTTTAGCGATTGCAAGAAACTTTTATAAGCGAATTTGTCTGCAAATTCCGAGTCAATAAAGCCGTTTATCTCGTAAACGACGACGTTTTCTTTAAGGGTAGTGGATAATTCTTTTTTGTTTGATTTTATGTCGGTGAGGCGGATGGCGCATTCGAAATCTTTATGTAAACGATTAAATTCTTCCTCGTCTTTTGCGATAACCGGTTTGTATCCGCGCCCTGATAATGTTAGCGCAATCTGGCGTTTTTGCTCGGTATCGGCGTTAAAAACGATGATTTGTTTGTTTTCCGATTCAAACTTCCCCCAAAATAAAAGCGCAACGCTGAGCGTCTCAAAAAAAGATAAATTTAAAACATCTTTAGACATTCTTTTTAGGGCTTTAAATTTTATCTCATTGTAGTCGCAAAAGCCTATGTCCGCGTCGCTTTCCTTTGTTATTCTTGAGACGGACTCAAGGATTAGATTAAAGCCTACCTTATTAAAATAAACGGTATTTTTAAGCGATATTAGGATATGACGCGGAGCTTTTTGGCATAGATATTTTATATTTGCGTCGCTGATTTCATATTTATCGATATCGCCGTCTAAAAAGCCGGAAGGATAAAATATAGCTACGTCGTCTTTAAAATCTAATCTCATAAGATAAAAGAATTTCCTAAAAAAATGATATTTTTTACGTAAATCGAGCCGGTAATTTTTTAAAATTTAACTGTGTTTAAATTTTGTTATTTTAGCTTTTTTATCCATAAATTCAGTTTAAAAACTAACGCGTTTGTAAAAGCGGCTTTAAGCTTTTATTTTGTTTATTTTGGATAAAATCAGCAGAAATTTTTAATTTTAAGGAAATAAAATGTCAAGAGTATGCGCAATAACAGGCAAAGGTCCAATGGTAGGCAACAACGTCAGCCACGCCAAAAACAGAACAAAAAGAAGGTTTTTACCAAACCTAAGAACCATCCGCGTTACGCTAGAGGACGGCACTACGAGAAAGATCAAAGTAGCTGCTTCTACGCTAAGAACAATGAGAAAACAGTCACGCTAAATTTACCGCAAATTTGAGGAGTTGTCTTTGTTTAAAAAGATTTTAAAATTCCTCAACTGGTCAAGTTCCGCCAAACCTCAAATTAGTCTTAATACCGAACTTTACGAACAACTTCGCCCGTTTCGCTTACCGCTCATCTTAGTCGTTTTGATGATGATGGTCGGGGCTATGGGCTATGTCACGATCGACAATTTTAGCCTGATAGACGCGATTTATCAGGCTGGTATGACTTTTACGACCGTCGGTTTTACCGAGGTCGCACCTATTTCTCCGGCCGGCCGGATTTTTACTATCACTTTTATTTTGCTAGGCTTTGCTGTTTTTACGTTTTCTACGGGTTTGATGCTCGAGGTTTTAAAAAAAGGCGCGCTCGTAGCGATCATAAAGGAAAGACAAATGCTATACAAGATCGCAAGACTAAAAAACCACTTTGTCATCTGCTATCACAACCAATACACAATGGAATTAAGCCGCGAATTTAGGGAAAATCATATTCCTTTCATCGTTATCGATCCGCGCGAGGATCTGCCGGAAATCGCGGAAAAAAATAAGTATCCATACTATATCGTCTCTCAGCCGCACACGCAAACCGCGCTCTTAAAGACACATTTTTCAAGTGCAAAAGGTATGATCACGCTAAGCTCTAATATCGCCGACAATATCGCGCTTATCGCGACCGTAAGACTTTTTGAAAAAGAGATCGGACGCAAAAAGCCGTATTTTATAATGACGAACTCCGACAACCAAGACGATACCGAGCGCCTAAAAAAACTCGGCGCAAATAGCGTCGTGAGCCCGTCAAAGCTAGTTGCCCAGCGCCTTAGCGCCATGAGCGTGCGACCCGATATGGAAAATTTGCTCGAGCAGTTTTTATATAAACAAGACTCGCCGATCGATATCGAGGAGATTTTGGTTCCCGACTATTCCTGGGTACGCTTTAAACGGCTAAAAGAAACTAACCTGCGTAACATAACAAACGCTGATGTCGTGGGCATCAAAGACGTAAATAACAAATTTATTCCGATGCCAAAGGGCGATACGCTAATCGGCACTGGCACGAAGCTACTAGTTATCGGCACTGGCGAGTCGATACGCCTAACCAAACGCGTCATAAAAAGCAAGCATAAGCCAGAAGAGCTAAAATATGTCTAAAATTTGAGACGATTTATGCGTATTTTAATTTTGCCTTTGCCTAGACAACCGTAAATTTAACGGTAAAATCAGGGATTGATTTGATCTTTTGCTAAAATTTAAATTTTACAAAAGCATCTTTTGGATTTAGATAGCGTAAAAATTTAAGCTATTTAGAGACGAAACTAAACTGCCGTAAATTTTAGAGAATGCTCCGAATTTTACGCTTTTTTTAACCCTCTCTTAAAATAACATTCGCTAAAATTAAATCAAACTTTAATTAAAGGAGCAAAGATGTTTCATGAGGATAGAGAGCTTATAACTAAGCTAAAAGGTACAAACGCGCACTTTACATCGCTTTTTGATAAGCACAACGACCTAGACGAAAAGATCGCCGAGATGCAAAAAGGCAATGTCTATAACGATGCCGAAGTGGATGCTCTAAAACGCGAAAAACTCAGACTAAAAGACGAAATCTATGCATTTTTAGCCGAATATAAAAAGGAAAATAATCTTTGACTTATCCGCGGCGGACGATTTGTGCCGCCGTTTTTACTTCAAATTTCATCTTTTTAACTATTTAAAAATATTTCTAAAAACTTTGTCAAATTTGACTCAGAACCAAAATAAAAAATCACTGCAACAACACTAATTTTATTCGTCAAATTTAAAAATCGATCACATCGAAATTTTCTTTAAAACCCAAAATACCGCCGTTTCAATGCATAAAATAATAACCGCCCAAATATAACCCAACTTATTTTCTTGCCTGCTTTTGCCGAAGCTTAATTTATTTTTTTGTTTATTGTAACACAAGCTCGCGTCTTTTTCGGGTAGACCGTGATTTAAGATAAAATTCGCTAAAATTTATAAAAGTTTAAAAAGGATGGAAAATGGATGAGACAAAGAGTGTTTTTATCAACCGCGAGCTTAGCTGGTTGCGCTTTAACTCGCGCGTTTTAGCCCAGTGCGAAAAGGCGTTACCGCCGCTTGAAAAGCTAAAATTTATCGCGATTTATATGACGAATTTGGACGAGTTTTACATGATCCGTATCGCGGGGCTTAAGCAGCTTTTTGCCGCCGGAGTCGCAGCTAGCGGTAGCGACGGCATGAGTCCGCTCGATCAGCTAAGAGAGATCAGAAAATACATCAAAGACGAGCTATCTATCGTAGAAAGGCACTACAAAGACGCGCTAAAAGAACTCGCGCAAAACGGGCTTTTTATGAAAAATTACGACGAAATTTCGCCCGAGCTTCGCGCCAAATGCGACGAGTATTTTTTCTCAAACATCCTGCCCGTCATCGTGCCTATCGCGGTCGATGCCACGCATCCGTATCCTCATCTAAACAACCTCAGCTTTAGCCTAGCCGTCAAGCTTGCCGACTCGGATAGCCCCGAGATAGTGAAATTTGGCATGATACGTATCTCGCGCGTTTTGCCGAGATTCTATCAGGCAGCCGACAACGTCTACGTACCGATAGAAACGATCGTGCACCGCCACGCGGAGGAGATTTTCCCGGGTTACAAGCTGCTTAGCTCGGCGGCGTTTAGGGTGACGCGAAATGCCGACATCGTCATCGAGGAGGAAGAGGCTGATGATTTTATGATGATCCTCGAGCAAGGGCTCAAGCTGCGCCGCAAGGGCGCCTTTGTGCGCATGCAGATACAAAAGGACGCCGACGCCGAGATAGTCGAGTTCCTAAACTCGCATATGAAGATTTTTTACAAAGACATCTACGAGTACACCGTCCCGCTCACGCTAAATTCGCTTTGGCAAATCGTGGGAAATAAAGAATTTTCGCACCTTTGCCTGCCGCCGTACGCGCCAAAGACATTGCCGCCTTTTAGCACTCATCTCTCGATGTTTGACGTCATCGATAAAGAAGACGTGCTAGTCGTGCATCCCTACGAGAGCTTTGATCCCGTCGTTCAGTTTATCAGGGAGGCGAGCAAGGATCCGCGCGTGATCTCGATCCGCATGACGCTCTACCGCGTCGATAAAAGCTCGCCTATCATCCAGGCTCTCATCGACGCCGCAAACGACGGCAAGCAAGTAACCGTGATGGTCGAGCTAAAGGCGAGGTTTGACGAGGAAAATAACCTGCACTGGGCAAAAGCTCTAGAGGACGCCGGCGCGCACGTGATATACGGTATCACGGGCTTTAAGGTACACGCAAAAGTGAGTCAGGTTATTCGCCAGGAGGGCGGTAAGCTCAAATTTTACATGCATCTATCCACCGGTAACTATAACGGCGGCTCGGCGAAAATTTACACCGACGTCAGCTATTTTACGAGCAGGGCGGAGTTTGCGAGCGATACGACGACGTTTTTTCACATACTTTCGGGTTTTTCTAAAAACCGCCGCTTGCAGACGCTTTCTATGTCGCCGATGCAGATAAAAGAGCGCGTGCTAGAGATGATAAAGGCCGAAACCGCGCACGGCGAGCAGGGTAGGATCGTAGCCAAGATGAACGCGCTAGTAGATAGCGATATCGTGGATGCGCTGGTAAAAGCTAGTAGCGTGGGCGTAAAGATCGACCTCATCGTGCGAGGCATCTGCTGCGTGCGCCCTGGCGTGAAGGGCCTAAGCGAAAATATCCGCGTGAGATCGCTCATCGGCAAATACCTTGAGCACGCGAGGATATTTTATTTTAGGCACGCCGAGCCTCAAATTTACATCGCATCCGCCGACTGGATGCCGCGAAATCTCGAGCGCCGCCTAGAGCTCATGACGCCGATAATCGATAAAAATTTGCAAGAGCGCTTGCTCGAGTTTTTGCGATTGCAGCTTAGTGATAACGAGCTGGCATTTGAGCTGCAAAACAGCGGCGAATACACCAAGGTGAGACCTAAAGAGGGCGACGCGCGTATAAACTCGCAAGAGGTGCTTGAGGAGTACGTGAGCGGGATATATAAGGCGACGAAAAAGGATACCGATAAGGGAAAAAGCGAGCAGATGGTGGCGAAACTTTTGAAAGAGAGTTGATCGGCTCGTCTTTTGAGTGCTTTTTGCGGATTTCGTTAAAATTTGACTCGATAGGCTGCGTGCCTTATCTTCGTCAAATTTTAACTTCAAAACCTCAAAAATCATCTCAAAATACTTTGCCTTGTTATTATTACGTTCAAATTTGGGGTCAATTTTGCCTAAAATCGCAAAATTCGACTTCAAATTTGACCCACCGAGACCCGCACCTTGAAACTGCTAAATTTGATGAAATTTGCAGGAATATCCGCATGTCGCGAATTTTACTTCGCCGAGCTTTTTGTCGTAAGCGTGTTGGACAAAATTTGAAAAACACCAAAATACGCCAAATTTAAGGGATAAAATGAACTCTTTTAACGTCTTTTTCTCTGGTTTTTCACTCGGACTATCGCTGATTTTAGCTATAGGAGCGCAAAACGCCTTCGTGCTAAAACAAGGCATCAAAAAACAGCATATTTTTCTCGTTTGCGCTATCTGCGCGCTTAGCGACGCCGCGCTGATTTTTGCGGGCGTGTCGGGGTTTGGTTACGTGGTGGAGCGCTATCCCATCATCAAAACCGCCGCGCTTTGGGGCGGATTTGTATTTTTGAGTATTTACGGAATTCGTAGCCTTTATGGTGCGTTTAGCGCCTCGCATGCGCTAGCAGCGGGCGGCGAGGAGACGCACGGAGCGGCTAAAACTGCGCTTCTAACGCTAGCTTTTACGTGGCTAAACCCGCACGTATACCTTGATACGGTCGTACTTTTGGGCTCGGTTTCTACGAAATTTAGCGAGCGTGCGGGACTCTTTGGCGCGGGCGCGATGTGCGCGTCGTTTGCGTTTTTCTTTTCGCTCGGATACGGAGCTAGATTTTTAGCGCCGTTGTTTCAAAAGCCCGCCGCATGGAAAATTTTGGAGTTTTTCGTCGGCGTCACTATGATAGCGCTTGACGTGATGCTATTGATCGGCGAGTGAGGGTGCTTAAATTTAATGATCAAATTTATGTAGTTTTGGTACGCTGTTTTTATGCCCCGTTGGCTAAACTTTGCTAAAATTTAAGTAAATTTACAAGAAAAGGAAAAGATGAACGACCAAATTTACCTCATCGGCGACGTGCACGGCTGCTATAAAACCCTCTGCGCCCTTATAGATCGCTTGCCAGGCGGCGCTGATTCTAAAATTTGCTTCGTCGGAGATCTGGTAGACCGCGGCGAGGGGAGTTTTGAGGTCGTGCAGTTAGCGATGCAGCGCGGTTACGCGGCTGTAATGGGCAATCACGAATACCGCCTTTTGCAGCACAAAGACGCATTTTTGCGCGGCGAAATGCCTAGCGATCCGCGCTGGTTTTTCCTAAATGGCGGCGCGCAGACTTTCGCATCCTACGCCAAAGCTAGCCGCGCCCAGAAGCTCGCGCACATAGAGTTTTTGTCAAATTTGCCGCTTTATTTGGAATTTCATGAGTTTAAAAACGCGCAAGGCAGGCGGCTCGTTGTATCGCATTCGGCGGCCGGGCGGATGTGGCCGCTACGCAGCTCGGACGGTGATAGTGCAGCAGAGTTTAGGCGGCACGTGCTTTGCGGCAGGGGCGATTTTAGCCAAAACGATGGCGTCTTTAACGTCTACGGCCATACGCCGATCGCTGAGCCTGACATCACGAATTTTAGCGCAAACATCGACACTGGCTGCGTCTATAAGCATAAATTCGGTCATCTTTGTGCGCTGGAGTTTCCGAGCATGCGAGTCTTTTTGCAGGAAAATATCGAGGACGGCGGGTGATTCTAGTAAAATTTGAGGCTAAATTTGACTAGAATTTGAAATTTTATCCGCCGAGACTCGAGTCTTTAAAGTATTAAATTTGGTTTTTGGTCAAATTTAACGTTATGTCCTTAAATTTCTTTAAACGAAAATGATTGTTTGAAGCCGTCTCGCTTCTTTGTTAAGGGGGAAGGGGCTTGAATTACGCTCTGCTAGCAGTTGCGAGGCAAAGCCGAAGCAAAAGAGCCCTTTTTCTTTTTTTGGGAGAGGAAGGGGGTTCTACTTACGAAGCGTCGCCCCTTCCTCTCCCAAGCCCTCTCCAACCCCACTGCACATTAGAGGTGGCGACATAGCTTTGCTTGCGCAAAGCGTCGCGAGTTTTTGACTCCAAATTTAATGTTTTCAGGGCGCGGGTCTCGGTGGGTCAAATTTGAAACCGAAATTTACAAATTTAATTTCAAATTTGAGCGAAAAATAATAAGGCGAAGTATCTTGCGATGAATTTAAATGTTGCGACGAAATTTTCGACCGAAGATAGAACATATAGTTCATCGAGGGAGAAAATTTCTAGCTCATTTAAAGGCGCGCAAGAAACGAGCCGCTCACAATTTACGTATCTTGGCGATCTCGTCGCGTAACGCCGCCGCCTTCTCAAACTCCAGCTGCGCCGCGGCTTCTAGCATCTGCTTTCTTAGCTCTTTTATTATACTCGCTCGCTCGCTAGCAGGCATTTTTTCTAGATTTGCGCCTTTTCTCAAGATCTCCGTGCCGTCCTCGACGTGCAGGCTCTCCTCGATATTTCGGCTGGCCGAGCGCGGTGTGATGCCGTGTGCGCGGTTGTATTCGTCCTGCATCTTGCGGCGAGCTAGCGTCGTATCCATCGCTTCTTGCATGGATTTGGTGATCTTTTTAGCAAACATCAGCACTCGGCCGTTTACGTTTCTAGCCGCGCGCCCCATCGTTTGTATCAGGCTCGTCGTCGAGCGCAAAAAGCCTTCCTTATCGGCGTCCATGATGGCTATGAGGCTAACCTCGGGCAGGTCAAGCCCCTCTCGGAGCAAATTTATACCGATGAGCATATCAAACTCGCCTCCGCGCAGCCCGCGGATGATCTCGTTTCGCTCGACGGCGTCGATATCGGAGTGCATGTATTTGACCTTGATGCCTAGCTCGGTGTAGTAGCGGCTAAGCTCCTCGGCCATCTTTTTGGTGAGCACGGTGACTAGCACGCGCTCGTTTCTCTCGATGGTTTTTTTTGCCTCGTCAAATAAAATCTCCACCTGATTTTCGCTGTCTTTTATCTCTATTAAGGGATCGAGCAGCCCCGTCGGGCGTAAAATTTGCTCGTAGACGTGGCCGCAGCTCAAATTTATCTCATATTCGTTCGGGGTCGCCGATACGAAAAGAAATTTGGCGCGTTTGTTGATAAACTCGTCAAATTTAAGCGGACGGTTGTCAAGCGCGGAGGGCAAACGAAAGCCGTACTCCACCAGCACTTCTTTGCGGCTGCGGTCGCCTGCATACATCCCGCGAAACTGCGGCAGGCTCACGTGGCTTTCGTCCACGATGACTAGATAGTCCTTGCCGCCCAGCTCAAAATAATCAAACATAGAGTAGGGCGTCTCTCCGGGCTTTTGCCCCGTTAGGTGTCGCGCGTAGTTTTCGATGCCCTTGCACATGCCCGTGCTGCTCATCATCTCTAGGTCAAATTCAACTCGCTGTTTTAGGCGCTGCGCTTCTACGAGCTTGCCTTGCTCGTTAAATTCTTTTAGCCGCTCCGCTAGCTCCTCCTCGATCTGCTTGATGGCGATTTTTAGGCGGTTTTCGCCCACGATAAACTGGCTGGTCGGGTAGAGGATAAATTTTTTCAGGTCGTGTCTTTTTTTGTTTTCCAGCACGTCCAGGCTATACATCGTCTCGATCTCGTCGCCGAAAAACTCGATCCTAAATGCTTCGTCGTTAAAATACGCGGGATATACGTCCACCACGTCGCCGTTTACGCGAAAGTCGCCACGGTCGAAATAAACGTCGTTTCGCTTGTATCCCATATCCACTAGCTTTTGCAGTAGCGCGCGCTGGTTGATTTTATCGCCGACGTTTAGGTACGCAACCATACCTTGGTATTCGCTAGGATTACCCAGGCCGTAGTTGGCCGACACCGACGCCACGCACACGACGTCGTCAAAGCTAAGCAAGCTCGCCGTCGCAGATAGGCGCAGACGCTCGAGCTCTTCGTTTACGGAGCTGTCTTTTTCGATGAAAAGGTCTTGACGCGGGATGTAGGCCTCGGGCTGATAGTAGTCGTAGTAGCTGATAAAGTACTCCACGTGATTTTTAGGGAAAAAGCCCTTAAATTCGCTATAAAGCTGTGCGGCAAGAGACTTGTTGTGCGTCATTATTAGGGTTGGCATATTTAGCTCGCGTATAACGTTTGCCATCGTAAAGGTCTTGCCTGAGCCCGTGACACCTAAAAGCGTTTGATATTTGTTTCCTGATTTTACAGATGCGACTATATTAGCGACTGCACGGGCCTGATCCTCACTCGGGTTAAATTTGGACGAAATTTCAAAATTTTTCATTTTTTACCTTAAAAATCAGCTTTTTTTGTTACAATTACGTAAAATTATACCAAAACTAAGGAAAAAGATGTTTGATAACGATAAAGTACTAAACACCCTAACCGACAAGGTAAACGACCTGCTGGCTAGATATAACGAAATTTGCGAAGAAAACGAGTCTCTACGCAACGAATTAATCAGCGTCAAGGCCCAAAACGAAGCAAAAACAAATCAAATCGCCCGCCTAGAAGAAGACCTGAGAACCAAAAACACCGAGAGCGACGACGTTATCCGCAAGATCGAAGCGGTACTGGGAAAATAAATAAACTATGAAAAAAATAACGGTAAAAATAGCTTCCACATTCTATAACATCAGCCTCGAGGACGACTTTGCCCAAAATTTTGAAAAAGAGTGGGAGACCTTTACCGGAGGTAAAAAATATCTCGACGTCAAAGAGCTACTAAGCGCCTTTGTCCAAAAATGCTATGAAAACTACCAACAGGAGCGTGATCTGCGCTCTTTAGCCCAAAAAGTAAGTAAAGAAATAAGTTAAATTTTATCCTAGATTACTTTTCTACACGCACCCATATAAAAAGATTTCATTTTAATCTATTTTTAAGCTAATTATTTATATAATTCCGCCAACTGCATAAGTGTATGCAGAAATAAACACAAGGAGTCTCATATGAGAAAAGGTTTTACAATGATTGAGTTGATCTTCGTGATCGTTATTTTAGGTATTTTAGCTGCTGTAGCAGTACCAAGACTAACTGCAACTCGTGATGATGCTGAGATAGCAAAAGCTGCAACAAACGTAAGCACTTTAATAAGCGATATCGGAGCTTACTATACTTCACAAGGAAGATTTGGTACAAAGGCACAAATGAGTAACGTTGTTATTAGTGGCGGTGGTGATCTTACTATAGCTGCAAATGGAACAGCGACTGGAACAGCGACTGGAAATCTACAATCAGCCGGCAAAAACTGCCTAGCATTCACGCTTACTCCAGAGGTAAATAACGCAACCACTAGAACACCTGCGTTTGTAACTATAGCGAATGGTACCGATGCCGCTGCGCCTATTTGCGTAAAAGTTATAGCTGATCCAGAAATTCAAAAATATATGAATGCACAATTTGTAGGTCAAACATTTAATACTGGTACAAACCAATGGGAAGCTGCTCCTGCTGCCAATGGTGTACAGATTACAGGACTATCTGTAGTTAGATAATACCTTTGGTCTATTTATTTAGATTTGTTGGGCTCGACTAGATCGAGCCCTTTTTAAATTTTACCTACCCATTTTTACTTATTTTTAATAATCCTTTATATCAAGAAAGGGCCTCAATGAGACGCGCTTTTACGTTAATTGAACTTGTTTTTGTAATAGTTATTATAGGTATCTTGGCTGGAGTTGCAGTGCCTAGACTGTTTGTTAATAGGGATGATGCGATAATCACGCGAGCAAAATCTGACATAGCATCTATAAGAAGCGCGATAATAAACTCATACAATACCAATATGTTATCCGGTAGATTCGCATATCCAGCTCTTGAGGGTACAAATAATGCTGTACTTTTTGAAGGGGTTTTACAAAACGGTATAGTTCCTAGTAGGCAAAGTGGCTGGACTAGCAGCGCGGCTAATGTTTATGTTTTTACATTGAGAGACAGAGCGGCTACTTTTACATACACTCAAAACAACGGAACTTTCGCGTGCGCCGATAACGAGGCCGGTCGATTTTGTCAAGAATTGGAGTAATGCTCTACTACCAAATAATTCCGAGCGGCTTAAATCTTAAGCCGCTTACATATTGTTCAGATTTTAAAATACCCAATTTTACCCAAGTCTTAATCAATATAAAAAATAAAAAAACTATCGGTTATGTCCTCCAAAGCGTAGCCGAGCCAAATTTTAAAACGCTTGAAATTTTAGAAATTTTACCCGCCACGCTTACGCCGATACAAATTTCGCTTTTGAAATTTATCTCGCATTACTATGTCGTAAATTTATCTATCGCGGCCGGACTTTTTACTCCGCTAGAAATTGAAGTACCTTGCTTGCAAAATTTGACGCAAGCGCAAATTTTGAGCGACAAAAATGAGCTAAACGATAACTTAGATGTCAAATTTGACGATAGCAAAGAGTTAAATTTGACTGCAAAATTTGACGAATCATCGCAGTCAAATTTGCCTGAAAATTTAAATAGCGGCAACTATCAAGAAAATTTGAAATTAAATGAGAGTATTGCTACTAAATTAAATTTTAATAATCCCGCACGGTCACCAAAAATAAGCACCGACCAATCAGCTACGACGGAGTTTTTTTCAAAAATCCCAAACCTAAACCAAGATCAACTAGAAGCGCTGAATTTTGCAAAAAACCATAAAACGAGTTTGATTTTCGGCGATACGGGAAGCGGCAAGAGTGAGATTTATTTTTCCCTTATCCGCGAATATCTGCTCGAGGGCAAGCAGGTTTTGCTTTTGATGCCTGAAATCTCGCTCACGCCGCAGATGACGAAGCGATTAAAAAGCTATTTCGGCGAGAAATTTGGCGTATGGCACTCCAAAATAACGCCTAAAAAGCGCGGCGAAATCATGCAAAAATTTCAGAGTCGCGAGATAAATTTGATCGCAGGCGCGCGCTCGGCGCTATTTTTGCCTTTTAGCGAACTTGGGCTAATTATCGTCGATGAGGAGCACGACGACAGCTACAAATCCGCGCAAAATCCGCACTACAACGCCCGCGACCTAGCGCTTTTTTTGGCGAGCAAATTTGACGTCAGAGTCGTGCTTGGCTCGGCTACTCCGAGCGTCGTGAGCTTTAAAAAGCAGCCGCATTTTAGGCTAAGGGGAACGTTTTTTAAAAGTGAGAAAAAATTTATCTACGACGAGAGTGAGACGGGGCTCGGCGATGTGATTCTGGGCGAGCTTGCGGCGAGTTTTGCGGGCGGCAAGCAAGCAGTCGTCTTTTTGCCCACGCGCGCGAACTTCCGCTACCTATCGTGCCGCGAATGCGGTAGTACGATAAAGTGCCCGTTTTGCAGCGTCGGGATGAGCTTTTACAAAAAGCGAAACGTGCTAAAGTGCCAGTACTGCGGTTTTACGACGTCTGCGACATGCTCGTGCGAGAAGTGCGGTAGCGAGATGATCGAGGCGAAAAAAATCGGCACCGACGAGTTAACGGAAGCCTTGCGATCGGCGTTTCCCGCGGCTAGGATCGAGAAATTCGACCGCGACGAGATCACGACGCAAAATAAGCTCGAAAAGGCGCTAAAAGCCTTTAACGCGGGCGAGATAGACGCGCTAGTCGGCACGCAGATGTTGAGCAAGGGGCACGACTACCACAACGTGGATCTTGCTATCATTATGGGCGTCGACGAGCTGCTAAATTTCCCGGATTTTCGCGCTCGAGAGCGGACATTGGCGTTAGCGATGCAGGTGGCGGGCAGGGCAGGGCGCTCGGGCGAAGGGCGCGTGGTCGTGCAGGGCAGGCAGCGAGAGTTTTTTGAAAATTTTATCACGGACTACGATGCGTTTTTGGACGAGGAGATCGCGGCGCGCGAGCCGATATATCCGCCGTTTGCTAGGCTTTTACGAGTTATCGTTTCTGAAAAAAGCGAGCAGGCGGCAAAGCAAAGGCTTGAAATTTGCGTAGCCGAGCTTGAGAATTTGCGCATTGCCGAATCTTCGCTAGAGATCGTCGGACACGGCAAGTGCGCGATCGAAATACTTGGCGGCAAATACCGTTTTGAGATTTTACTGCGTTGTGCCTCGCATGCTCCGCTCATAAAAGCCGCTCGCATCTGCGCCGCGCACGGCTTTGACGTCGATATGGATCCGATAAATTTCTCGTAAATTTGATTTCTTTTCGTTTGATTTTCGATGTTTAGTTTGGGTATCGCGAAAGCGTCTTAAATGTTTTGCAAGGTTCGTAAAATCAAATTTCACATTCGGCTTGGTGTCAAAATTTAAGCTAAAACGAGATTGTTTTAGTTTTGGCAGCTAGAGATCAAATCTTAAATTTAACGTAAGTTTTGCTATTAATCCGCTCATATATACCAGCCAAATCTACTAAATAGTCTTTGGTGTGTTTTGGCGGCTATTTGTGGATAAAGATATTATAAATTTAAAAATCTTACTTAAATCAAAACTAAAATGTAATTAAAGTTTCCATTTATGATAATGCTTATCTTTTTAAGCCGAATTTTATATGATTTATATATAATCCCGTTATAATTTTATCTAGTTTTAAATATACAGTCTAATTAAAATTATAAAAATCACCATAAAGGAACTTAATGCAAAAATTTTTACAAGTCTTAGCAGGCTCGCAAAAATGTTTCGTAAACTACGTTAGCGTCGCGATTTTCATCGTGATGGCGTGGATAGGCGGACTCAAAGTCGTGCAATACGAGGCCGACGGCATCGTGCCGTTTGTAACCAACAGCCCGTTTTTTAGCTACATGTATAGCAAAAAAGATATCGTAGATAACGGCAAGGGCAAAATGGTCGCCGAGTATAACCTACATAAAAACCCGGAAGGCTTGGTCGTGCCTAAAAACATCGAGTGGCACAAACAAAACGGTACTTACGCGGTTTCGTACCTGATCGGCGCAATGATCTGCACTATCGGCACGCTCGTGTTGCTTGGCATCTGGTTCCCTAAACTAGGGCTTATCGGCGGGCTGCTGACGTTTGGTATGTCTATCGTAACGCTTAGCTTTTTGATAACGACGCCTGAGACTTGGGTGCCAAATCTAGGTAATCCAGCACTTGGCATAACTGAAAGCCCTAATCACGGATTTCCGTATCTATCGGGTGCTGGACGACTGGTGCTAAAAGATATAATAATGTCTGCTGCGGGGCTAATCGTAGCCTCAAATGCGGCGCGCAGGCTTTTGGAGTGCTGCAAAAGCTGCTCGGCTAAGTAAAATTTGTAGATTTTAGCGAGCGGTGCGCCTATTTATATTTTTAGGCGACTCGCCGCTCGCGGCCGTTTTTCTCATCTCTACTTTTTGCTATCTCGTTAGAAATTTACTTTGCTTTTTCAATATATACCAAATCAATTTTATCCGTTTGCTCGCTCGTTAAATTTAGCAAACCGTATCCGCGTAAAATGCTGCCGTAAGCGAAGATCAGGTAAAATGCAACCCTAAATTTAAAGGAGAAAATATGGCATTTTTCGATTTTTTTAAAAAAGGCGGCAAAAATAGCGCAAACGCCGCAAAAATCGGTAAGACCGCGCAAGAGCGCAAGGATATAAGCATTGAAATTTTAAAATCGCAGGGCGTGCCGTATATCGACCATTTGCCGCTACGATACGAGACGGGCGAGGTCGCGCCGCGCGAAAAGGACGAGGTTATCGCCCGTGCTATTTGCTCGTTTGCTGCGATAATGTGCGCTTGCACTATCAGAGATAACGGCGAGCTAACCGACGAGGACAAGCAAGGCACGAAGGACTTTCTAGATAACCGCTTTGGGTGCATAGACAAGCTCACGCGCATGGAGTGCCGCGTCATAGAGGGCGAGGCGAGCTACGACGAGGCTGTAAATATGGGCTGGAAATACGAGTCGCTGTGGGCGCTAATGTGGGCCATGGGGCTCGTAGAGGAGCTTAGTTTTCCAAGCGACATCTGCGACTGCAAATTTGTGATGGATACCTTTGTTGGCGGTGATTTTTCGGAGCACGTGAAAATGCGGGGTACTGATGAAATCTTGCAAGCGCTTGATCTCGTCTACCGCTACCACTGGGCGTGCGTCAATGCTCGTGTGCACGGCACCAAGAGCGCAGGCCTTGATGAAGAAGTCGTGATGGAGAGGCGCGGCGGACTAGAGTGGCTATGCTGCAAGGGGGCTGAGAACGATAATCTGACAGATAAATATAACGCGTGGGATTATCCTGATTTGAACACATGATGCGTTGTCTCGCGTTACTATACTTCGTTGTCTTAAAATTTTACTCGGTCATTATCTATATGATAACTCCCGTCGTAAAATTTTAAGCCGCCTCGTCTAGCTTCGCGATACTGCCGCTCATATTTTTTTACTTAAATTTAAAAACAGTCTCGTCTCCTCGCACAAAATAAGGCAAAAAACTGCGTCTTTTTGGCTTAAAATCTACTCGGTTGCGTATTGTATATACGTGCTCACACAAATCGAATCCACACCTTGTTTAACTTCGAGACACTACCGCTTGCGTTTCGCGTTCAAATTTAAGCTAAAACGCCTCGTCTTATTTTGCGCGAGGCACCTTGCTATTGAATTTACCCTCTACGCTATTTTAAATTACTACTTTTTCATCTCTTCCCAAGCCAAGATTTTATATAATCGCACAATAAAATTTAAAGGCCAAATTTGCAAAGATACCCCACGAAACAGATAAAAATCAGGGATGTAAAAATAGGCGGAGACGCGCCCATATCGGTGCAGTCGATGACGTTTAGTAAAACCAAAGACGTAAAAGGCACGCTAGAGCAGATACAAAGGCTCTATTTTGCTGGCTGCGATATTGTGCGCTGCGCCGTGTTTGACAAGGAGGACACCGCCGCACTGCGCGAGGTCGTGAAGGCCAGCCCGCTGCCCGTCGTCGCCGATATCCACTTTAACCACAACTACGCCGTGATAGTTAGCGAGTTTGTCGACGCTATCCGCATAAACCCGGGCAACATCGGCTCGAAAAAGAACATCAAAGCCGTCGTGGATGCGTGCAAGCAGCGAAATCTACCTATCCGTATCGGCGTAAACTCGGGCTCGCTCGAAAAGCAGTTTGAGGACAGATACGGCCGCACGGTCGAAGCGATGGTGCAAAGCGCGCTTTACAACATAAATTTGCTCGAGGATTTTGACTTTACCGATATCAAAATCTCGCTAAAATCAAGCGACGTCGAGCGCACGATGGCCGCTTACCGCGCGCTTAGGCCGCTTGTGGCGTATCCGTTTCACCTAGGCGTTACCGAGGCCGGTACTAGCTTTCACGCGACGATAAAGTCTGCGATCGCGCTGGGTGGACTGCTACTGGAGGGTATCGGCGACACGATGCGAGTTAGCATCACGGGCGAGCTAGAAGAAGAGATCAAGGTCGCAAAAGCGATCCTAAAAGACAGCGGCCGCCAAAAAGAGGGGCTAAATATCATCTCGTGTCCGACCTGTGGGCGTTTACAGGCCGATCTGATGGCCGCTGTAAAGCTCGTCGAGGAAAAAACCAAACACATCAAAGAGCCGCTAAACGTCTCGGTGATGGGCTGCGTCGTAAACGCGATCGGCGAAGCTAAGGGTGCTGACGTGGCGATAGCGTTTGGCAAAGGAAACGGCATGATAATGCGCAAAGGCGAGGTTGTCGCGAGGCTGCCCGAGAGCGAGCTAGTCGATCGCTTCCTCGCCGAGATCGACGATGAAATAAAATCAAGAGAGTAAATTTGAAAGCTTTTTAACCGACGCAGATCAAAATATCAATAAAAATTTAAAGGATCAATGATGAGAAAATTTATTTTTGCGGTGATGACTTTGGCTGTTTCGTTAAATTTTGCCTTTGCTTTTGAATTATCGGCGCAAAAAGAGCTTGAATATGGATTGGAGGCATCTTATTATCAAGACTTGGCAAGAGCGGCAAAGCACTTTGAGAGCGCTTGCAATAAAGGAAGTATCAATGGGTGCTCTTTCCTTGGTATCAGTTATTACAACGGCAAGGGTGTGAGGCAAGACTACAAAAAAGCGATAGAGATTTGGCAAATGACATGCGATAAAAAAGACGCCGTTGGCTGCGCTCAGCTTGGTCATGTATACAATAGCGGCAAAGCCGTGAAACAAGACTACAAAAAGGCAATGGAGCTTTATCAAAAGGCCTGCGATCTAGGGGGCGCTGACGCTTGCTACGATGTCGCTTCTTTATATCTTGAGGCAAAAGGCGTGGAGCAAAATTTCAAAACAGCCAAAGAGTATTTTGGCAAAGCATGCGATCTGGGCGATCAGTTTGGCTGCGACGACTACAAAAAGCTAAATGAAGCCGGATATTAAAATTTAAACGGAGCGAAAGTGGCAAAAAATAAATTTAACGACGTGGATTTTCACAACCTTTACGACCTTGACATGGAGCGAGCGATCCTAGCGTCCATCATCTATAGCGCGGATAACCTAAGCGAGATTTTCGATATCCTAAGCCCGTTTGATTTTTACCTGCGCGCTCACGGCGACGTTTACGACGCGATGGTAAAGTGCCTCAATGAAAATTTGCCGGTCGAAACGGGGTTTTTAAAAACCAAGCTTGGAAGTAAATTTGACGAGAACGTGATGAGCGAGATCATCGGCACAAACTCGATCCTGGATGTGAAAAAATACGCCAATGAAATCAAAGAAAAATCAATCAAGCGAAGCCTGGTAAAAATCGCGCACCAAATACCTAGCAAAGTGAGCGAGGATAAGCCTAGCCGCGATATGGTGGACGAGCTTAGCCAGAGTTTTTATTCGCTAGTGGACGGGCAGAGCGCGGGCGCCATCAAAGACGCTGCTGTCATCATCGCAGACGTCATCGCGCACTTAGAAAAGCAAAAACTGCTCGAGGATAAGGACATCGTGGGCATCGACACGGGCTTTCGCCAGCTAAACGAGATGACGAAGGGCTTTAAGCACGGCGATCTCATCATCATTGCGGCGCGCCCGGGCATGGGCAAAACCACGATCTGTCTAAATTTGATGAACCACGTGCTAATGCGTGGCGGCGGAGTCGTGTTTTTCTCTCTTGAGATGCCTGCAGAGCAAATCATGCTGCGTATGCTAAGCGCCAAAACCTCGATCCCACTACAAAACATCATGACTGCCAAAATGGACGACGAGGAGTGGTCTCGCCTAAGTGACGCGTGCGACGATATGGCTAACCGTAAGCTTTTCGTCTATGACAGCGGCTACGTAAACATCCATCAGATTCGCACGCAGATGCGCAAGCTCAAGTCCTCGCACCCCGAGATCACGCTGTGCGTCATCGACTATATCGGCCTCATGATGGCGACGTCAAATTTCTCCGACCGCCACCTGCAGATCGCCGAAATCTCGCGCGGACTAAAGCTGCTAGCACGCGAACTAAACATGCCTATCATCGCGCTTAGTCAGCTAAACCGCAGCCTAGAGTCCCGCGCTAACAAACGCCCGATGCTAAGCGACCTGCGCGAATCAGGCGCCATCGAGCAAGACGCCGACATGATACTTTTTGTCTACCGCGACGAGGTTTACCGCGAGCAGGAGGAGAAGGAGGCCGAGAAAAAGGCGCACGCCGAGGGCAAGGAGTACGTGCGTAAATTCGTCCCCAACAAGATCGAAGAGGACGCCGAAATCATCGTGGGCAAGAACCGAAACGGCCCGGTCGGCACGGTGGAAGTGATATTTCAGAAGGAATTTACGCGCTTTGTTGATAAGAGCTTTGGCGCCGCGCACGTGGCGGAGTTTAACCCAAACGCATAAAAATGCAAAGCTAAAATTTGCAAAAGCCCCAGCAAAAATCTATCTTTGAAAACGCGCGTGAGGTTTATATATTTTGCCTTGCTTGCGCGCTTGTTTTTGCGCTAAATTTGGGCTTTAGCTACTATAAATTTAGCGAATTTAAAGCCCAAAACGGCGTCATCTTGCAAGCTAAAATTTTACAAAACTACGAAAAAACGAACGAAAAAGGCAAAATTTACCGCGTTTTAAAGCTTAAAACTCAGGATTTTAGCTTTTATACGACGACTCAGGCGGACTTTGACGCGCAGGCGAATGAGCAAATTTTAATCGGTGCCGAAAATAAAAACGTCAAATTTAAAGAGTACCTAAGCGGCTCGTTTTTTATGCCAAGCTACGGTATCTCGGAGCTTCGCTACGCCGCTAGCAGCGAGCCGTTGCGAGATCAAATTTACGGCTTCATCGCCTCGCAGCACGAAAGCGAAAAAACGACCGAGCTTTTTACCGCGCTGTTTCTGGCCGCACCCGTTGGCAAGGAGCTTAGGCAGGACGTAAATTTCTACGGCGTAGCGCATCTAATCGCGATTTCCGGTTATCATTTGGGACTGATTTTTGGTTTTTTGTATTTTATCATGCGTCCGGCGTACAGCTATTTTCAGGCGCGTTATTTTCCGTATCGAAACGCCAAATTTGACCTCTCGGCCGCGATCTTTGCGGTTTTGTTTTGCTATCTTGCCTTGATTGGCTTCGTGCCGTCCTTTTTGCGAGCGTTTTTGATGAGCTTGCTGGCTCTGTTTTTGCTCGCTAGAAACGTGCGCGTCGTTAGCTTTGAGCTGCTTTTTACGGTGATTTGCGCTGCGGTGGCGCTGATGCCGAGCCTGCTTTTTAGCGTGGGATTTTATTTCTCAAGTATGGGCGTGTTTTATATTTATCTATATTTGCGGCACTTCGGTGGGCGATTTTTAAATTTAAGCAACGCTATCTTGCTAAATTTTTGGGTATTTTCGGCGATGATTTTGCCTGTGGTTTACTTTTTCCCGCTCGTTAGCGCCCAGCAGCTAGCCGTCTTGCCGCTCACGCCGCTTTTTAGCCTGTTTTATCCGATTAGCGCGCTTTTGCACGCGTTTGGCGCTGGCGGTGCTCTTGATGAGTATTTGCTAGAATTTCTCTCTTGGCGCGCAAAGGGGGTAAATTTGAACGTGCCGTTTTGGCTGTTTTTGCTCTATAATGCGCTGAGTTTAGCAAGCGTCAAAAGCAAAATTTTAGCCGCCGTTATCGTGCCCTTAAATTTACTCTGCTTTGCCGTGCTTTTTTAAGCTTCTTTGTCGTCGCCGGCCTTTTCCAGATACGCGCACAGCTTTACGCCGTAAAGAAAGATGATCCACGACACGTAAATCCATACGAAAAATAGCAGCACCACCGAAAACGAGCCGTAGATGCTAAGATAGGTTTTGTTATTTGCGGCGTAAAAGACGAATATATTTTTACCCAGATACCAGATAAGCGAGGCGACGAATGAGCTAAAAAGCGCGTTTTTTAGGGCGATTTGGCGATTTATCGAGATGAGATAGGTCACGCAAAATATCGCCCAGATGATGAGGTACGGAAAGATACTTATGAAATTTATCCACTTCGTGTAGTCGCTGGAGTTTAGTATATCCTGAAATAAATTTGAGAGATAAAAACTAAGCCCAAGCCCCAAAGGAGCTAGCGTTATGAGCGTCCAATAAGCACTCAGCGAGTTCCAAAATTTGCGGCTTTGCGTGTGCATGATGCGGTTGATGACGTACTCGTAATCTGCAAAAAACATGATCGAAGTAAAGATGATAGCGCCAAGGCCGAGGATGCCAAGGCTCGAGCTGTTTTGCAAAAAGGTCTCGATGTAGTTTGAGATCGCCTCTTGGTTTGAGGGTAGCAGCTGGGCGAATATAAATTCCTTGATCTTAGCGTAATAGACGCGAAAGCTTGGCATCTGCGTAAAAAGCGAGAGCGAGATGAGCAGCACGGGGATGATGGAAAGCATCGTGTGAAAGCTTAGGCTTGATGCGTAGTGCAGCAGCTGCTTATCTTTGATCTTTAGCATCGCTGTGAGCCAAATTTTAAGCGTTTGTTTGATCTTTTCAAATTTTTGCGGGTTCATTTTGGATCCTTTGAAATTTTCTTTTGCGGGTCGAATTTTGCAATTTTATTTAACCTTTCGTATATTAGCATTTCGATAAAAATTATATCTCGCTGCGCATAAGGAAAACCTAGTGTAAAATTTTTACGATTTTTTGCGTCTCTTATTTTTAGGATAGGCATCTTTCCTCTCATCTCTTTTTCTAAGTAAACGTCTTTTATAGCGATCTTTGTACTAAAATTTAACGGCAGTATTTCCCGCTCTTTTCTTATGCTACAGCTATCTATGATGACGCCTTTTTCCGATAATGGCAATACGCAACTTAGCATCATCGCAAAGCCGAGCGCTATTACAAGTGCTGTTTCTCCGTCCGTCCTGCGCAAAAAGCCGTCTACACACAATGGATTGCTCGCGTCATAGCATCTAACTTTACCCTCACCTTTGCTAGTTTTTATCCAAGGTTCGTCAAACGCTATCATCGATCCCCAAGATAGAAAAAGAATTACAAATAGAAATTTGCCCACAGGGCTAGGGCGTATGAGCCATGCACCGTTTTCCGTAGTTTTATAAGATGCCCTGCTTTTAAATAGCACGTCTTTTAAAATAGCGAGCGTTAGTAGTAAGATATTTGCGACAAATACAAAATATAAAAAAATCATCTCTTTGCCTTAAATTTATATATTTTACAATGATAAATTTAAATTTAAGCTGGGTGGGCGGCGTCTTTGGCTTCTGAGATTTCGACTAACTTTTTAAATATAAAAATCTCCAAAAAATCTATGTCTTTTTGCGAATACAAAAGTCCTGCACCAAAACCTCTTTTGCTATTTTCGCCTCTTATTTTGATGATTTTTACATCACTTACAAAGGCTATACTGTAAGTCATCTCGTCAAATTTTATCTTTTCGGCGTGTCTAAGCGGCAAAACCTCCCACTCTTTGGAGATACCGTCTTTTTCTATCCTGATGCCTTTTTGTATCAGTGTTATAAATGCCAAAAATATGGAGCAAACAACTACGATGTTATTAAGTGTTATTTGAAATTTGCTTCTTTGTAGATATCCGTCAATGCATCTTGGATCGTCTTTTTCAAAGCACATTAGATTTACGCCTTGTGATTTGGCCTCCTGCGAGCAAACTATGTCATCGTGATAAAAACAAGGTATAGGCTTGCCGTTATATTTTTCTAAATGCGACCCTTCGTCAAATAACCCCATAACGCCAAAGCCTAGGCATATTATAAATATCGGTAGTTTTAAAAACGGACTGGGAGTGATAAGCAAGGCTCCGCGATCGACGGTTTTGTATGATTTGTTTTTTATAAAAAGCGGGGCAAGGGCGCCGACGCCTATCGCAACGTAGATCATAAATACGGCAAAATCAGCTACGCCTTGCGCCAAATTTACAGCCCCATCTTAAACGGATTTAGGATGTTATTCGGGTCAAACGCCTTTTTGATACTTCTAAAAAGCTCCATCTCGGCATCCGTAAAGGCAAGCGGCATAAACTCGGCCTTGCTGATACCGATGCCGTGCTCGCCGCTAAGCGTACCGCCAAGTTCCACCGCGATCTTAAAAATTTCCTCGATCGCCTTGTGTCCGATCTCCACCTGCGCAGGATCGGCTCTATCTACGACCATGACGTTGGTGTGTACGTTGCCATCGCCCGTGTGGCCAAAGCACGGCACCTGTACGCCGTATTTTTCAGCGACGCCGCCGATACGCTCGAGCAGTTCGGGCAGCTTTGAGCGCGGTACCGTGATATCCTCGTTTAGCTTTAAATTTCCGTAGATATTTATCGCCTGCGAGCAGTTGCGACGAGCAAACCAGATGTCGTTTCGCTCGCTTTCGTCTTTGGCGCGTCTAAATTCGCTAGCGCCGTTTTCTCTAAACACTCGCTCTATCGTGGCAAGATCTTGCTCTAGGCCGTCTAAAACGTCGCCGTCGACGTCGGTGATGAGCAGCGCGCCCGCATCTTGCGGTAGGCCTTTGTTAAATTTAGTCTCGACCGCGCGTATGCAAAGCGCGTCCAAAAACTCCATGGCTACCGGCGTCACGCCTGCTGCCATCGTCTTATAAACGGCGTTCATCGCGGCGTTTACGCTAGGGAAAATTCCCATCGCCGTTTTTCTAAATTTAGGCTTTGCGATGAGTTTTAGCGTGATCTCGGTTATTACCGCTAACGTGCCCTCGCTGGCGATGAGGATGCCTGCGATATTGTATCCCGCGACATCTTTTATCGTGCGTTTGCCAGCGCGGATCACTTCGCCGCTAGGTAGCACCGCTCGCAGCGCCATGACGTAGTCTTTGGTGATGCCGTATTTTGCCGCGCGCATGCCGCCTGCGTTTTCGCTGACATTGCCGCCTAGCGTCGAGTACTCCTGGCTGGCGGGGTCCGGCGGGTAGAAAAGGCCTAGCTTCTCGGCTTCGCGCTGTAAATTTATATTTATACAGCCCGGTTGCACGACGGCGACCATGTTTTGCATGTCGATTTCTAGGATTTTATTCATGTACTTTTCAAATGCAAGCACCACGCCGCCCTCGTGTGCTAGCGCCCCTCCCGTAAAGCCGCTACCAGCACCCCTAGGCACGATGATGATTTTATTTTCGTTGCAGTATTTTAAAATCTCGCTAACATCGCGCTCGTCCCTAGGGAAAAGCACGCCGTCAGGCAAATGGCGCTTTCTAGTCGCGTCGTAGCAGTATGCGATCCTATGCACGTCGTCGAAGTAGGCGTTGTCCGCACCTAGTAAATTTACAAAAAATTTAGCGTGTTTTTCGTGCATCATTTTTCTTTCAAAAGAGCTTTGTAGTGGCGGTCAAAGTCGCTGATCTGCTCCGAGCCCCATTTCCAAAATACCGTATCGATGTCCTTGACGCGAGTGTAGAAAGGCAGCTGGTAGTATTTGACCGCACCGCTTTGGAAGCGTTTTAGCGGCTCGAAACTCTGGCAATCGGCAAAAAGCGCTTCGTTGTTCATAGCGATGAAAATAAGCCCCGCAGCGCTTTGTGAGCACATTTTACGAAAGTCGTCGCGGCTAGGGTTTGGTTTATACTCGTAGCTTAGGTACGAGCCCACGATGTCCGGGTGGATAAAGGTGATGTCTTTAAACGCGTTCGTTACTTCGGCGTAAATTTCTTTGTTCGGTACGACGATGAGCGAGCGGTTGTAGAGGTAATTTAGGATGATCTCGTCGCCGCTTTTAGGCAAAATTCCCGGTATCGGTAGGGCTTTTTGCGCTAACGTGTCAAATACCTCAAATCGTACCTTTGCAAAGCCGCCGCCTTTTTGCGTGACGACCGCGCGAGCGATGATTGAGCTTTGAGAGCCTTCAAATTTGTGCATCACGACGCCGCTACTGCCTACGACGATATCTGAGTTGTCTATGATCGTGCCTACGCCCTCATCTACGCTTATTAGCGGGGTTTTATACTCTCTCATCGAAAACTCCGCCGCAAAGCCAAGGCAAGCCGCCGCTAAAAATAAAAGAAATTTTTTCAAAATTTATCTCCTGAAAGTATGAAATTTTGACGCTCATTATATCTGAAACTGCCTTAGTTTTGCAAAATGTAAGTAATTTTCGAGTAAAATACGGCTTTTAAATCAAGGGAATTTATGAGGAAATTTTCATTAGCTTTACTGCTGACGGTAAATTTATTTGCCACAGAGCCTGCACAACCTACCGTCCAGGAGCTTAGCTGGCCTAACGGAGATACGTTTTTAACGTTTTTAGAGAAAAACTCCATCCCGCTTTCTATTTACTACGATATGGATTCGGATGATAAGGAGTTTGTAAGCGAGATAAAAGCGGGCATCTCGTATCAAATTTTAAGAGACGAAAAAGGCGGGATAAGCCAGGTGCTAATCCCCGTAAACGAAGAACTTCAAGCGCAAATTTATAAAGACAACGACGGAAAGTATAATTTTCAGCTTTCCTCGATTTCGTATCAGACGCATAGGCGCGTGCTTAGTATGCCTATTACGGTTTCGCCGTCGCAAGATATCCAAGACGCTACGGGCAGCGCGGCTTTGGCGCACGGATTTTATCTGGCGATGAAGAGCGAAGTGCCGGAAAGCGAGTTTAAAAAGCTAAAAAAAGGCGACAGGCTGGCGATGGAATACACGCAAAAAACTAGGCTCGGACGAACGTTTGGCATACCGGAAATACACTGGGCGTCGATACAAATCGGCGATAAAAAATACGTTACGTATAAATTTGAAAATAAATACTACGACAAAAGCGGTAAGAAAAACGATAAATTTTTGCTAACTAGACCGATCGCAAACGCTCGTATTACCTCGCCTTTTACGCCCAAGCGCTATCATCCGATACTAAAGCGTTACAAAGCGCATCTGGGCGTGGATTACGGCGCTCCTAAAGGTACTCCGATAAAGGCAGCCGGCGACGGAACGGTTAAATTCGTCGGAACCAAAAGCGGCTACGGCAAGGTTGTCATCGTCGGACACGTCGGCGGCTACGAGACGCTATACGCGCATTCTAGCGGCTTTGCTAAGGGCATACAAAGCGGCGTAAAAGTAAAGCAGGGGCAACTCATCGCTTACGTAGGCAGTACCGGCATGAGCACGGGCTCGCACCTGCACTTTGGCGTCTATAAAAACGGCAATGCTATAAATCCCGAAAACGAGATAAAGGTGGCTAAAAATATCTTTGCCCAGACGGAAAACGCTAAATTTCAAAAATATATAAAACAGTTTGAAAACAAGATAAAAGAGTATGCCAACAAGGATGAAATCCCTGAAAAAGAGCAGAAATTTGATGCGGCGATGGACTGGGAGCATCCTATAACCGAGCCAAAAGCAGACATAAATTTGACGATGACGGATGCAAATTCTACCTTTTCTAGTGGAGATTTAAATTTAACTACGGAGACGAAAAGGGTAGAGGAAAATTTAACTAACATCGGCTCTTTAAAAACCGATATAAATTTGACAAAAAAGACAAATGGTGACAGCAAGGAAGACAATGCGACCAAAACCGAAGCAAATTTGACGAGCGAGCTCGCAAGCGGCAGCGACGATGCAAATTTGACGGACTCAAATTTAACTGCGCCCGAGTCAAATTTGACCGCGCAGCCAACGGCCGAAAGCAACTCCTCTGAAACCAAAAAGGATGCGAACGAAACGGTAAATTTAGCCGCGGCAAAGAGCGCGAAATCGGAGTCAAATTTGACCTCCGCAAAAGCCGCAAGCAAGGCGACAAGCAAAACTGAGCCAAAAAAATCAAACAAAGAGGCGAAAAAGTCAGAGTCAAATTCGTCCGCTAAAAATAAAGATAAAACAAAACAGACGGATAAGAAAAAGGACAAAACAAATAAAGAAACCAAAACCGAGTCCAAAAAGAAAAAAGACGTAAACGCCAGTAAAGATAAGTCTAAAAAGCAAAAAGACGCCGCCGACAAAAAGGCCAAATCAAAAGGCAAAACCGCCGAGTCAAGCGACAAAAAGAAGTAAATGATGGAAGAAAACGAGCAATTAAACGAAGCCAAAGAGCTGCTAGACTCGCACCTAAACGAGACGATCGATAAGGAGCTAAGCCCCGCCGACCTCGCCCAGCACCTAAAAACGCTCAAAAAGCACGATGAGGAGCTATTTGGCGAATATCTCGAAAAGCTAGACCCAGAGATCCTGGGCGACGTAGCGATCGAGATGCCAGATCACATGCTAAAGGACGTGATCGAGCAGATACCAAGCGATAAGATCATCGAGGCGATCGAGGAGCTAGAGAGCGACGACGCGGCCGAGCTTTTGGAGTATATCGAGGAGATCGACGAGCAAAAGGCTAAGGAGCTCTTTGACGGCCTTGATAAGGACGATCAGGAGGAGATTTTACGTATCCGCAGCTACGACGAGGGCGAGGCGGGCGCGTTCATGCAGACGGAGCTTTTTAGCGCGCATATCGACGAGCAGCTAAAAACGGCGGTCGAGCGGCTAAGACGCGAGAAGGAAGAGGGTAAGCTAGAAAACGTCTCGCAGCTTTTTATCACCGATAAAAAGGGCGTTTTGCTCCATGCGGTGCCGCTTGAGGATCTGATACTATTTGACTTTAACCAAACCTTAAGAGAGATCATCGCAAAGAGCGAAGAGGACAAATACAAACCCAACGTAGCCGTCGATAACGAGCCTATCGAGACGGTCGTAGAAACGGTCGAAAACTACGATATGAACTCGATCGCGGTCGTCGATAGCAGGGGGTATTTGCTAGGTCGTATCACCACCGACGACATCCATGATTTTATAAAAGAAAGCGCCACGGAGCAAATCTATAACCTAGCCGGCGTAGACGACGAGGCCGAGGAGGAGGATACGAACCTGGCCAAAGCTACGAGAGCTCGCGCGATTTGGCTACTTATAAATTTATTTACCGCGCTCATTAGCTCCTCTATCATCGGGCTTTTTGACGAGACGATAGCTAGCTACGTAGCGCTTGCGGTACTGATGCCTATAGTCGCGTCCATGGGCGGAAACACCGGCACGCAGGCGCTTACGGTTACCGTGCGCCGACTAACTCTGGGAGAGATCGAGTTTAAAAACGCCGCAAATGCGCTAAAACGCGAGGTCGGTATCGCGCTTATAAACGGGCTAACCTTTGCTCTTTTGATGGGTGTTATCGCTTCTTTATGGTTTAACCGCCCGATGCTTGGCGTCGTTATCGGCGCTTCGATGTTGATAAATTTGTTTTTCGCCGGATTTTTCGGCACTTTGATACCGCTGAGCTTAAAGAAATTTAACATCGATCCCGCCGTCGGCTCGGCCGTGCTACTTACCACCGTTACCGACACGGTCGGCTTTTTTAGCTTTTTAGGACTGGCAAAATGGATACTTCTGTAAAAAATATCAAAATAGAAAATTTAACCGTTCCGCGCTACGTAAAGCCGTATCAAATTTCGTTTGATCTGTGCGAAAAGTCCGTCAGGTGGGAGTGTATCAAGGCTCACGACAGCGTCTCGGTGCTGCTTTATCACGAGGACAAAGACGCGTTTTTGCTAGTTAAGCAGTTTCGCCCCGCCGTTTGGTTTAACTTACAAGACGGACGCGAGCTAAATTTGACGCAAAAGGGCGACGAGGGCTATACCTACGAGCTTTGCGCGGGTCTGATGGATAAAGGCAAGAGCGAGGAGCAGACCGTCATCGAGGAGATCGCCGAGGAGACGGGCTTTGCCGTGAGTAAGGTCGAGCGCATAACATCCACTCGCGGCGCACTGGGGTTTGGCGGAGCGAAGCAGACGATGTTTTTTGCCGTGATAAACGACGCGATGAAAGTCGGCAAGGGCGGCGGCATAGACGGCGAAAATATCGAGCCCGTTTACGTACCGCTTGAGCGGGCGCGGGAGTTTATGTTTGACGAAACCAAAACCAAGGCCACGGGGCTAATGTTTGCTTTTATGTGGTTTTTCGATAGAATGAGCAGATAGTTTGCGCCAAATTTTAGATTTCGCGAAAAATAATCAAATTTAAGGAAAACAAATGCTAAAGAAAATCGTTTGTGCCGCTTTTTTGGCGTCTGCGGCTTTTGCCGCCGTGCCTGCTTTCGAGGAGGCGAGCGCGGAGCTAGCTCAAAACAACTACGACAACGCCTTAAGGCTCTTTGAGAAGTCTTGCTACGAGGAGAAAAATATCGTAGGCTGCTATGCCGCGGGCTTTATAAACATTAACGCCTATTCGCAAAACTCTAGCGAGGCAAAAGGCTTCGAGCAGTTTTCAAAGGCTTGCGACGCGGGCGATATGGACGGTTGCAAATCTCTGGGCGACATCTACGAAAACGGACAGGCCGGGCAGGAAACCGACTATAAAAAAGCGATGAAATTTCATGAAAAAGCTTGCGAGGGCAAAGTGGGCGCCGCATGCGCGAGAGTGGCCGGATACTACGACGAGGGCAGGGGCGCCGAGCAAAATTTAGCCAAAGCGTCTCAATTTTACGAAACCGCATGCAAGTACGAGGACGCGAGCGGCTGCCACGCGCTAGCTGATATGTACGAAAGGGGCGAGGGCGTAAAAAAAGACGAGACGAAGGCGATGGATTTTTACGGGTTAGCTTGCGACTATGGCTCTAGGGGAGCTTGCGCCGATTTTAGAAAACTTTATAAAAACAAAAAATAAGGAGCCGCTATGTTTAAGAAAATTTATCTTATTTTGATTTTAGCCGGATTGGCGGCCGCGCAGACGAATTTTGAAATCGCTACTAAAAAATACCTGCAAGATATGGGCGATAAAAATGTGCCCAAACTCTACGAAAAATCGTGCCGAGAGGATAAAAACGCCGTAGGTTGCTACATAGCCGCGCAGCTAAAAGCATATCAAACATACGACCTAAAAGACGATGAGGAGTATGCGCGAATAAACGGCGAAGTTTTTGAGCTTTATAAAAGCGCTTGCGATCTTGGCTACGCTAAAGCTTGCTCGGCGGCGGGCGATTTTTATGATTCTACGCCGTCAAATGACGATTTTGTCGCAACGCAGGATAATACGGAAGAATCAGCCGAATTTTACGAAAAAGCATGCGAGAGCAAAGACGGGGAAGCTTGCCTAAAGATAGCTAAACAGCACGACAACGCCTCGAAATTCGCCGATGCGCTAAAATACTATAAACTAGCCTGCGAAGCGAGAGAGGCCGAGGGTTGCTACAACGCGGCGGATATCTACGAGTCAGGCGACGGAACGCCTAAAAATAGCGCCGAAGCGGCTAAATATTACGGTCTTGCTTGCGAAAACGGCCTTGGCCGCGGTTGCGCCAAATCTAAAAAATTTAGCAAATAGGAGGATGCGTTGAGAAAAATTATTTTAGCTGCGATCTTGGCGGCGGCGGCCTTTGGTGGAAACTTTGAACAAGCTACGAAAATTTATCTAAAAAAATCGGACTTCGAAAACGGCGCGCGACTGTTTGAAAAATCTTGCAACGACGATAAAAATGCCGCCGGCTGCTATATGGCGGCATTTTTGGGCGAGCAGGGGCTCTCATACAACGACGATGACGGCGGCGAAAAGACCTTTGCGCTATATAAAAAGGCCTGCGACATGGACGACATGGACGGCTGCACGGCCGTAGCCGCGGTGTACGAGGGCACCATACTGTGGCAAATCTCTCAGATAGACTACGAAAAGGCGGCGGCGCTTTATGAAAAAGCCTGCGAGGGCGGAGTCGGCGAGGCGTGCTATAGGGCAGCTGCTCATCACAGCGGCGAATACGGCGGCGCAAAAGATCCGCAAAAAGTCCGCAAATACTACTCGCTAGCTTGCGACCACAAGGACTCGCAAGGCTGCTATATGCTCGCGCAAGGATACGAAAAGGGCGAACAGGATATGAAAAAAGCGATGGATATCTACGGAACCTCTTGCGACTACGGATATACGGAAGGTTGCGTCAAATTTAGAGAACTCGTTAAAAAGGAGAAGTAGGATTTCGCGCCTCGCTAGATTTTGATTGTCTGGCGGGGGCGTAAATGCGGCGAGCGAACTTTACTCGCCGTTGTTTTTTAATTCATGGGCGGGCGTTGATTTGGCTTTCGGCTTTGCGCAGCGTCCGCTTCTAAAATTTCTATCATTTAAAATTTATTATTTTGGCTTTGCTCGGGCGTCTTTTTAAGCACACCGCGTATCTGCCGCTAAAATTTTTCCTTGAGTCTGTCTTGATTAAATTTGCCGCCATCTCGCTCGGTAAAATCAAATTTGACCAAATTTAACTCTCCGCAGTTTAAATTTAACGGCGAAATAGCGTGTAAAATTTGACGCTAAGCTAAATTTGCAGCTTCTAAATCCAAGCCGCAAATTTGAGTAGCAAAGTCCAAATTTGGCAACCGCAAAGCGGCTTTCAAATTTACCGCCCGGCAAATCGTAAATTTAACCGCAGAGCCGAGCGACCAAATTTAGCCGAGCAGCAGCTCAAATTTGACGCTCCGAGCAAGCGAGCTCCGGCTTAAATTTGCCACACTTGCCGAACTTATTTGGCTCAAATTCGGCGTCAAATTTACCATCGCGCTTAGCTCAAATTTACTTAAAATAGCCCCTTGAGAAGCCCTTTTATCGCATCTTTTTTAGCGTCGCCCGTGGTGCCGTTTTCGTCGTCCTTGCCGAATTTTTTATCCAAAAATCTATCCAGCTCTTTGACCGCCTTGCCTTTTAGGTAGTCTGAGCCGATCGTGTATTTCGGGTTGTCGCTAGTGCCCGTAACCGTGATGTCGATGTCGGTTTTTTCGTAGTTCATCTTTATCGGTACGTTTACGGCCTTGGTCGCCATATCGTATTTGCCGCCGGTTACCGAGACGTGGCTTCTAGTCGCGTTCATATCGGCGTTAAAGTCGATGAGATTTTTATTTATCGTGCCTTTTATTTTGCTGTTTTTATAGATTTCGCTCGTGATGTCGCGCCCCGTGAATGTTCTTACTTGCTCGGTAAAATCGGTCTTTGCGAGCTTACCTTCGTCTACGATGACGTCAAATTTGCCTTTTTGTGAGACGAGATTATAGTCCATCGTCATATCGCCAGTGCCGTCATAGACGTGCGAGAGGCCCAAAAAGTCGGTGAGGCCTTTGGCGGTGAAGCTCTTTAAATTTGCGTTTAGGATATCGTCTTTTAAGACCGCCTTAAGATCGCCGTTAAAGAGTCGCGAATTTACGTTTGCGCTTAGCTTTTCGCCCGTTTTCGTCGCGTCGCCGATAATCAGCAAAGGCCCGTAAAGCGGTCGTCCGACCAAAAACTCGATCTCTTTTAACTCTTTTATGCTAAGCTCAAAGTCCGCCTTTGCCCAGCCGCTTTCAAGCTCGTAGTCGCCTTTTAGATTTTTTAGCGCGATTAGGTTCTTGTTTGCGTTTGAGACGAGATTTGCTACCGCGTCAAATTTAGCCTTGCCGCCGTTTATAACGACGTCCGCGTTCGCGTCAAATTTGGTGCCGTTTGGGAAGCGCTTATCTAGCTCTTTTGCTACGACCGCGCTATTTACTATACCGTTTTTGACGTTAAATTTAGCCGTACCGCTGAGATTTTTCGGATCGAGCCCGCTTAGGTTTACCGTTCCGTCGATCACGGCGTCGGCGTAGTTTGGCAGCGCAGCCAGCGTAAATGCGTCTTTAAGCGAAAGCGCGCTTAAATTTGCCGCGAGTTTTTCGTTTTTGAGGCTCGCGTCTATCTTACCGCCTAGCGCGTTTGCGTTTAGATCTAGCTCGCTAAGCGCGCCCTTTGCAAGTTTTACTGCGCCTTTGACGTCCACTTTGCCCGTTAGTTTTTTGCCGATTAGCTCTTCAAATTTACCCAGATCATCGATACCCGCGTCAAATTTGACGTCCGCGTTTTTATCATCCAGTCCGTAAACGCCGCTTAGGCTCTTTAGTTTTAGAAGCTCGGAGTTTAGCGAGGCGTTAAATTTGGCTTTCGAGCTTGCCACGTCGGCGTTTGCGTTTAGTTCAAAAGCTAGAGGCTTGCTTAAATTTATCTCCTTCGCGACCTGTTTTAGCTCGGCCGGATTTAGCCGCGCGTTTTTGGTGGCGAGTTTAACCGAGCCGGAGATATTTTGCGTGTTGTGCACATCGTTTAGCACCGCTTCGCCGCTGATCGTTCCGCCGACAAATGCAGGGAAGGCTGCGATTTTAACGAGTTCGTCGAGCTTTAGCGAGCTGATTTTGGCGATGAGTTTGCCACCGTTTAGCACCGCATCGACGTTTCCGCCAAAGCCATCGATCTTGACGTCGAAGTTTTTTAGCTCGCCGGCGGTGGCGATGACGTTGCCGTTTGCTTTGAACGCGCCGCTAAGCTTTTGCTTGATAACGGGCTCAAATTTGGCCAGATCGTCCACGATGAGTTTGATGTCGCTGCTTAGGGTGTTTGAGTTTGGATCGTAGATCGTCTTGTCGCTACCGATCGTCGCTAGCGGCGTGATTACCGCGCTTTTGGCGCTAATTATGCTGTCTTTGACGTCTGCTACGATTTTGCCGTTTGCGGCGAAATTTGACGGCAACGTGACGTTAAAATCCTTTGCGATTAGCGCGTTATCGGTTTTTACGTCAATGATATCGATGTTTGCGGTCCCGTTTGGTTTGCCGCCGCTTTCTACGATGTTTGCGACGGCTGAGATTTTACCGCGCGCGTAGATAGGCTGACCCGCTAGCGCTAGCGCTTTTTCGACCTGTAAATTTTTAGCGTTGAGCTTTAAAGAGAGCGGCTTGTAGTCTTTTAAATTTGCGTCAAAGCTAACATTTGAGCCTAGCATTTGGCCGAGTCCACTAGCGGTGAAATCGCTAAATTTGCCCTTTGCGATGCCTGATATTTTCATGGCTTCGTTTAGTTTGACGCCGAGACTTTTTAGATCGCTAACTGCGACGTCGTATTTTAGATCGAGGCTTTGAGAGAAAACCGAAAGCCCGCCGTTTACGTTCGCCGCTATCTCGCCGTTTACGTTAGCTACGATATCTACGCTCGTCGGACGGATCTGAAATTTGTCAAATTTCACGTCAAATCCGCTTTTTTCTTTAATTATATTTTCGGCGTAGGGTTTAACCAAGCCGTTGCCAAAGTCTGTAAAGGCCGCGACATAAGCCGCGATAAGCAAAGCAAAAACCAGTCCGAGCAGGGCGCCTAAAATTTTCATCGTCTATCCTTTAGATTTAGTTTAATTTTATTATGAAACTTGAGCCGATTATACTAAGACTTGTTAAGAATTTTAGCTAAATTATTGACAAATTCTAAAAATTTGACTATAATTTCATCACTCAAAACAAAAGAGTGCTAAAAAAGTAAAATCAAACCATAAAGGATGAATCATGAATTTTCAACCGTTAGGCAAACGAGTCTTAGTCGAGCGTCTCGAGGACGTTAAAACGACCGCTTCGGGCATCATTATACCCGATAATGCAAAAGAAAAACCTTTAAGCGGCAAGGTTTTGGCGGTATCAAGCGAGGTAGAAGGTGTGAGTGTGGGCGATAGCGTAGTTTTCGCAAAATACGGCGGCACCGAGGTTGTGCTTGACGGCAAGACGTATTTGGTTCTAAAAATCGAAGACGTTTTGGGTGTTTTAAAATAATCTAAATTTAAAGGAACAAAAATGGCAAAAGAGATATTTTTTTCAGACGAGGCTAGAAACAAACTATACGAAGGCGTTAGAAAACTAAACGACGCTGTAAAAGTAACAATGGGGCCTCGTGGCAGAAACGTGCTAGTGCAAAAGAGTTTCGGCGCTCCAGCGATCACAAAAGACGGCGTAAGCGTAGCTAAAGAAGTAGAGCTAAAAGACGCTCTAGAAAACATGGGCGCAGGCCTAGTAAAAGAGGTTGCTAGCAAGACAAACGACGAGGCGGGCGACGGCACGACTACGGCTACGGTTTTGGCGCACTCTATCTTTAAAGAGGGCTTAAGAAATATCACAGCAGGCGCAAATCCGGTCGAGGTAAAACGCGGTATGGATAAGCAAGCTGCAGCTATAATCGCCGAGCTAAAAAGCTTATCGCGCAAGGTAACCGATAAAAAAGAGATCGCGCAGGTAGCGACTATCTCGGCAAACTCAGACTCTGCTATCGGCGGACTGATCGCAGACGCGATGGAAAAAGTCGGCAAAGACGGCGTCATCACCGTCGAGGAAGCAAAATCTATCCACGACGAGCTAAACGTGGTCGAGGGTATGCAGTTTGACCGCGGATATCTAAGCCCATACTTCATCACAAACGCCGAAAAGATGCAGGTCGAGCTAAGCAATCCGTTTATCTTGCTATTTGATAAGAAGATTACAAATTTAAAAGATTTGCTACCTGTGCTTGAGCAGATCCAAAAAACAGGCAAGCCGCTACTAATCATCGCTGAAGATATCGAGGGTGAGGCTCTTGCGACGCTAGTGGTAAACAAGCTTCGCGGCGTACTAAACATCTCTGCGGTTAAGGCTCCTGGTTTTGGCGACCGCAGAAAAGCGATGCTTGAGGATATCGCGATATTAACAGGCGGCGAAGTAGTGAGCGAAGAGCTGGGCAGAACGCTAGAAAGTGCGACTCTAAGTGATCTGGGTCAAGCTTCAAGCGTCATCATCGACAAAGACAACACGACTATCGTAAACGGCGCAGGCGAGAAATCTGCAATTGACGCTAGAATCATCCAAATAAAAGCTCAAATCGCAGAAACCACAAGCGACTACGACAAAGAAAAACTGCAAGAGCGCCTAGCTAAGCTAAGCGGCGGCGTAGCGGTCATCAAGGTTGGCGCTGCTACCGAGACTGAGATGAAAGAGAAAAAAGACCGCGTAGACGACGCTCTAAGTGCGACTAAAGCGGCCGTAGAAGAGGGTATAGTAATCGGCGGCGGCGCTGCGTTTATCAAAGCGAGCGCAAAAGTGGATCTAAAACTAAGCGGCGACGAAGCTATAGGCGCTGATATCGTAAGACGCGCGCTAACCGCTCCTCTCCGCCAGATCGCTGAAAATGCGGGCTTTGACGCGGGCGTAGTAGCAAACTCCATAAGCGTAAGCAAAGACGACAACTACGGCTTTAACGCAGCTACGGGTGAGTATGTGGATATGTTTAAAGCCGGCATCATCGACCCAGTCAAGGTTGAGCGCGTGGCTCTTCAAAACGCGGTCAGCGTGGCGAGCTTGCTTCTAACCACGGAAGCTACTATAAGCGAGCTAAAAGAGGACAAACCGATGCCTGCTATGCCTGATATGAGTGGTATGGGCGGTATGGGCGGCATGATGTAATACGCCTTTATCTGCGGAAGGCTCAGGCTTTCCGCAGGATTTATTTTAAACTTTCTTTATAATTTTTACAAAAAATCCACAAAATTATCCTTTCTAATAATTAAAAAATATCCTTGAACTCTATAGCGATTAAAATTTACAAACTTTGATATGTGAGCTTAAATTGGATCAAATTTGCTTTAATAAGAAGCAAGCGTAAAATTTTAGTCATATTTAAAATATTGCAACGGTGGGTTGTGTGCGGGTGGTAAATTTACCTAATGCTTTAAATTTTAAAATGTATAGAATGAAAAAGTCGGAATTTCTTCCGACTTTGGTTTTATAGTTTGCCGCCTTCAATGACGAGAGATTCCGGATTTACGCTATCGCCGTAGATCGGTTTTAGCGTGGCGTCATAGTTTTTATGGAAGAAATTTTCCTTGCCAAGCTCTACAATCTCGTTATTTAGCCACTCAAGTAGCGCTTTGTTGCCCTTTTTGACCGCAGGCGCGATGACGTCGACCTCGCCTAGAGCTTCGATACCGACGGTAAAGCCAGGATTTTCTTTAGCCCACGCAAAAAGCAGCGCGTTATCGTGCGCTAGTGCCGCGCCTCTTTTATCTACCAAAGCGGCGAAGGTTTCGGTGTTTTGGTCGTATTTTATAAGCTCGATGTCAGGGTGATTTTTCGTGAAATACGCGTCCGCAGTCGTGCCTTTATTGACGATTAGTTTTTTGCCTTTTAGCTCGTCCACGCTTTTTATGACCGCACCGTCCGGGCTAACTACGCCTAGCGACACTTTCATATACGGAAGCGCAAAATCAACGACTCTAGCGCGCTCCGGCGTTTTCGTAAAATTTGCCAAAGTGATGTCGACTTTGTCGGCTACTAGCACTTCTACGCGGCCTGCCGCTTCTACGAGTTCGAATTTAACTTTGCTCTCGTCGCCCAGCAGATCCTTTGCGATGCGTTTGGCGAAGTATATGTCATAGCCTTGGTTTTTGCCCTCTTTATCGACGTAGCCAAATGGCGGTTTGTCGCTAAAGACGCCCACGCGCACGTATCCGCGCTCTTTGATTTTAGCCAAAGCGTCAGCTTCGGCAGCCTGCAAATTAGCCTGACCCGTTAGAAAGACGGCGGCGAATGTTGCCAAAAATGAAAACAGAAGTTTTCTCATTCTTTCTCCTTTAAAATAAAGTGTGCAAAATATACAAAAGCTTGGCTAAAATGCGACTAAATTTGTACTTTTTTGGATGGCTGGCGCAGAGAATAATCAAATTTTGTTTAAAAACGTAACGCTAGATCTAAAATGGAGTGTAAAATTTACTCAATATAAATTTGCAAATTTAATTTTAAATTTAAGAAATGGCTGGCGGATCAAATTTGGGCCGGTTATTTTGAGTAAATTTGAGTTGAGGCAAGATGGGAACTTTAGGTTATTTAAATTTAACGAAAGCGCAAGAGCTTAACAGCCAAATTTGACGAAAAGCTTTCAAATTTAGCCTAAAAAACGTCAAATTTAAGCCGCTAAAACGAAAACAAATTTAAAAATTTCTTCGCGCGTTCACTTTTTGGATGCGCGAAAAACGCCTCCGGCTCGCTTTCCTCGACGATTTTGCCTTCATCCATGAAGACGATGCGATTTGCCACCGAGCGAGCAAAGCCCATCTCGTGAGTCACGATTAGCATCGTCATGCCCTCTTTGGCGAGATTTATGACGACGTCTAGAACCTCGCGCACGATCTCTGGATCCAGCGAGGCCGTTATCTCGTCAAATAGCATGATTTCAGGCCTCATACAAAGCGCGCGCACGATAGCGATGCGTTGCTTTTGCCCGCCGCTAAGCTCCTTTGGATAGGCGTATTTTTTGTGTTTTAGGCCTACTTTTTCTAGCCAAGCCTCGGCTTCTTTTTCAACCTCTTCGCGGCTTCTTTTTTGCGCTTTTACCGGGCCTAGCACGATATTTTCGATGACGTTCATATGGTCAAAGAGCTCGTAGTTTTGAAAAACCATGCCCACTTTTTGGCGGATTTTGATCCAGTCTTTGTAGTCTTTGTCGATCTTTTCGCCGCCTATCTCTATCTGCCCGCCGTCAAATGGCTCAAGGCCGTTTATGCAGCGTAGAGTCGTGCTTTTGCCGCAGCCCGAGGGCCCTAGGATTACTACTACTTCGCCGTTTTTGACGCTAAGGTCGATGCTTTTTAACACCTGCAAGTCACCGTAAGATTTGCTTAAATTTGAGAGTTTTAAAATTTCGCTCATTTGATTCCTTATGCCCATCTGTTTTCAAGTATCTTGGATAGTTTTGAGATAGGATAGCAGACGAGAAAATATAATAAAAATATAAAGCCGTATATCCAAAACGGCACGGTCGGGTTGGCTGTTAGGCTCGCCGTCTCGATCGTTTGCTGTCCGACTTTTAGCAGGTCGGGCACGCCGATGAGGGCGACGATCGGGGTGGTTTTGATGATACGGCTTAGCAAATTTACGCCGGCCGGCACCAGGCGGCGCGTAGCTAGCGGGATCACGACGTAAAGATAAATTTGAGCTTTACTAAGCGCCAGAGCCGCCGCGCTTTCGAACTGATGCCTCGGTATCGAGACGATCGCGCCGCGCACGATATCCATCATCTCAAACACGCCCCACAAGCTAAATACGATAAGCGAGGCGTTAAATTTGGAAATATCAAGCCCAAAAGCCTTGCTCGCGCCGTAGTAAAACAAAAATAGCCAGACGATTTGGGGCATGATGCGTACGATTTCGAGACAAATTTTTAGGACGAAAAAGATAAATTTGTTTTTCGAGCTCATAGCCACGCCCAAAAACGTGCCTAAAACAAGGGAGATGGCGATCGAGATGGCTGAAATCTGCACGCTCATCCACAGCCCCTCGAAAATCAGCCGCTTTAAAACTAGCGGGTCGAATAAAATGCTAACTCCGTCCAACTCTCATCCTTTTCTCAAGCCAAAATAACACCAAAGATATCGGCAAAATGATAATCAAATAGCTAACGACGAGCATAAAAAGCGCCTCGTCGGTCATGTAGTAAAGCCCGATGATGTCCTTGGTCGCATAGACCAGATCGGGCAGGGCGATGATGCTGATGACCGAGGTTTCTTTGATGAGAAAGATGACGTTAGCCGCGATCGAAGGGATTGAAACGCTAAAAGCCTGAGGCAGGATAACGTAGCGTAAAATTTGCCCTTGCGTGAGCGCGACGCTAAGCGCGGCCTCGATCTGCGTCTTTTTCACTGCCTCAAAGCCAAGGCGAAAACTCTCCGCCATGTAGCTACCGCCTAGAAACGCAAGCCCCGCGACCGCGCAGGTAAAGGCGCTCAAATTTAGCCCAAATTTGCTAAGTCCGTAGTAGAGGAAAAAAAGCTGGATAAGCAGCGGAGTGTTTCTGGAAACCTCGATGTAGCCGTTTACGATAGGCATCAGGATCTTGACCTTGTAAAATTTAACCAGCGTGCAAAATATGCCGATAATAAGCGATAGCAAGATGCCGTAAAGGGAGAGCTTGACGGTGAAAATGCCCGCTTTTACGAACATCGGCGTAAATTCTTTTATAAACTCAAAATCCATAAATTTTTTAGCTTCTTTTTGATAATTTCGCGAGATTGTAGCGAAAGCAAACTAAATTTAAAACTAATTTTGTATGATTTATTTTAAAATTTAAGCTTGCAAAAGGTATCATAACTCCTAAATTTTGATAGAAATTATTTAAATAAAGGACAAATTTGAGAGCGTTTGCAGAGTGGGAAAAACAAGAGCTGATATTTTTATCGCTTCCGCACGAAAACACCGACTGGAAGCCGTATCTGGACGAAATTTTGGACGCTTACGAGAGGCTGGTTGCAGCTATCGTGCCGTTTCAAAAGGTCGTTTTGATCTGCCCTGAGGAGAGGATTTTTCGGGAGCGATTTGCGAAATTTGATAACGTAGAGTTCGTAAAAATCGACACCGATGATACGTGGATACGCGACTATGGGATGATCGATGTGCAGGACGGCGCTAAAATCGTCAGCTATGATTTCAAATTTAACGCTTGGGGCGGTAAATTTGAAAGCTCGAAGGATAATGCCGTAAATTTAGAGCTTGCCAAACGTTTTAAAAGCGATTTGAGTAGTATTGATCTAGTGCTTGAGGGCGGCAGTATCGATTTTAACGGGTGTGGCGCGCTACTAACGACGCAAAAGTGCCTGCTAAACGACAACCGCAACTCTCATCTAAACAAAGAGCAGATCGAGGCGCGGCTTAAGGAGCTTTTTGGCCTTCGGCGAGTGATATGGCTTGAAAACGGCTTTATAAAAGGCGACGACACCGATAGCCACGTCGATACTCTGGCGCGTTTTATCACTCCTGATACCATCGCATACGCCTCTTGCGATGACCCTGCCGACGAGCACTTTGAGGAGCTAAATGCGATGAAAAAAGAGCTTGAAAACACGGGCTTTAAGCTCGTGCCGTTGCCGCTTCCGAAGGCTAAATTTTACGGCGACAAGAGGCTTGGCTGCACGTATGCGAATTTTATCTTTATAAACGGCGCCGTTATCGTTCCGACGTACAATGATGACAACGATAAAATCGTGCTTGAGCGACTAGCGCAGGAGCTACCGAACCACAAGATAATCGGCGTGGATTCGCTCGTTTTTGTACGTCAAAACGGCTCGCTGCATTGTTCCTCGCAGAATAGATTTGTAGGCGCAAGAAGCGAAAGCGAAATCTAAATGCAATTAAACAATGCCGACATAAAAAGGCAAAATGAAATTTTAGGCCGCAGAGCCGTGATAGTCGCGGGCGCGACGGCGTTTGCGCTAGCTGTGGTTAAATTTGCCGCGGGTTTGATCGGCGGTTCGGTGGCGGTGCTTAGCTCGGCGATCGATTCGATGCTTGACCTGTTAGTTTCCGCGCTAAATTTCTTTGCCATCCGTAAATCCCAGGCCGCACCCAATGCTAAATTTAACTTCGGCTACACCAAGCTAGAAGCGCTTGCGGCGATGTTTGAGGGCGTTTTGATCGTGGGTGCCGGCGCGTTTATATTTTACGAGAGCGTGCGTAAGCTACAAACGGAGCAAGCGCCCGTAGACACGGCTTTTTCGCTCTATGCGATGGCGCTATCGGTCACGGTTACGGGGCTACTGGTCGCCTACCTCTCCCGCGTCGCTCGCCGCACGAGAAATTTGATCGTTAGGGCCGACGCGCTGCACTATAAAAGCGACCTTTTTAGCAACCTAGCCGTTATCGCCTCGCTTATCTTGGTCGAATTTACGGGATTTGCCGCGATAGATGCCGTTTTTGGTATAGTGATTAGCGGCTACATCGCCGTTAGCGCGATAAATTTGATGAAAGAAAGCGTAGGCGTGCTGCTTGACCGAGCGCTAGATCCCCAGATAACGGCGCAAATCGAAGGGATAATCCGCTCGCGCCCTCAGATAGCAAGCTATCACGGACTAGCTACCAGAAAGAGCGCAAACATCTGCTACGTCGCGGTTCATCTGGTCTTTAACCGCGAAATTTCGCTTTACGACGCGCATAAAATTTCAGACGAGATAGAGGCCGCTATCAGGGCTAAATACGGCGAGTTTGAGTGGCAAATCACTACGCATCTTGATCCGTGCGACGATCAAAACGGCTCGTGCGAATGCTAAAACAAAGGGAAAATATGAAAATTTTATTCGTTTGCCACGGAAATATTTGCCGCTCGACTATGGCGCAGTCGGTTATGCAAAATTTGGCTGAGAAGGCCGCTTTGGCCGGGCGTCTTAGTATCGATTCGCGCGCCACGCACGAGGACGAGATAGGCGAGCCGCCTTACTGTGAGACGGTGCGGGTTTTGAAGCAAAACGGCGTGCCCGTAGCGCCTCACAAAGCAACCTTGATAACGCAAAAAGATTTTGATAACAGCGATCTTATCTTGATAATGGACGATGAAAATTTAAGGACTCTAAAGCGTAAATTCGGCGCTGAGGCTAAATTTGACGAGAAAGTAAAATTTCTGCTCGAATTTAGCGACTCACCAAGCGGCAAGATAATCGCCGATCCATACTACACCCGCGATTTTGAGCAGTGCTACGAGGACGTTTCGCGCTCTTGCGCGGGCTTGCTTGAGAGGATAAAGCAAATTTTATAAGCGGCTAGCGCGGCGAAATTTACTCGCCCGATCAGCCGTTCAAGCCCTAATTTATCCCCGCTTTGATATAATTTTAAAAATTTAAATCATAAGGAAAAATATGAAAGTAGCGCTAATCCAACAAAAATTTCACGGCACCAAAGACGCAACCGTGCAAAGGACGCTCGAGCTCGTGCGCGAAGCTAGCGGCGGCGGGGCGGAGCTTGTCGTGCTTCAGGAGCTGCACCAGACGCAGTATTTTTGCCAGAGCGAGGAGACGAGGTTTTTTGATCTTGCCGAGGACTGGGAAAACGACGTCAAATTTTGGGGCGAGGTAGCGCAACAAAACGGCGTCGTGCTCGTCACTTCGCTATTTGAAAAGCGCGCGGATGGCCTGTATCACAACACTGCATTCATCTTTGAAAAAGACGGCAGCGTCGCGGGCAAATACCGTAAAATGCACATCCCCGATGACCCCGGCTTTTACGAGAAATTTTACTTTACTCCGGGCGACATCGGTTTTGAGCCCATCGATACGAGCGTGGGCAGGCTCGGACTTTTGGTGTGCTGGGATCAGTGGTATCCCGAGGCTGCGCGCCTCATGGCTCTGCGCGGTGCGAAGCTGCTCATCTATCCGACTGCGATCGGCTGGTTTGAGGGCGACGAGGAGGCCGAGAAATCGCGCCAACTAGAGGCGTGGGTCGCCGTGCAGCGCGGGCATGCGGTCGCAAACAGCTTGCCCGTGATAGCCGTAAACCGTGTGGGTTTTGAGGGTGACGAAAGCGGCGTAATGGAGGGGATCAAATTTTGGGGCAACAGCTTTGTTTTCGGCGCTCAGGGCGAGGAGCTTTTCCGCGCCGATAGCCAGAGTGAGCTTTGCAATATCGTCGAGATCGATATGACCAGGAGCGAGGAAGTGCGTAGGATTTGGCCGTTTTTGAGAGATAGACGTATCGACGCATATGCAAATTTAACAAAAAGATTTATCGACTAAGGCTCGTCTTTTTACCCTATACTTCGCTTTGCTCCCCTTGTGGTCGCAACTGCAAGCAGAGGCTTTTAAATTTGGCTCGGTCATTACCTATATGGTAACTCCCGTCGCCAAATTTAAAAGCGCCTCGTTTCCTCGTAGCGAAGTCTCGTTACGAGCGCAAAGCGCGATGTAAAAATGCAAAAATACTTCGCCTTAACTTTTTCTATTCAAATTTGAACTCAAATTTGTAAATTTGGCTCGCCGAGACCTGCACCTTGAAAATGCTAATTTTAAAACCGCGACACTTTGCGTCAGCAAAGCCATGTCGCCACCATAAAATCGTCGTAGGGGGGGGGGAGGGAAGCGACTTCGCCATTCAAGCCCTCACCCCTTTACAACAAAGTAAAAAACAACCTTAGACGGTTGTTTTTACACAAGAAAGCCAAACTTGCAACACCAAATTTAACCAAACCAAATTTAGCAGTTTCGAGATGCGGGTCTCGGCCGGTAAAATTTAAAAAATTATCCAAATTTGACTACGCCCAAACGGTGCGCGAAAACACTACTGTTTAAAGCCAAATTTAGCCTTTCGTTAGTAAAATACCGCCCAAGAGTTGCGTGACAACTATTATTTATACAAGGCATTTCATGCAAAGACGCGATTTTTTAAGAAACACTGCGATTTTAGGTGCCGTTATGGCAACTCCGAGTACCGTTCTGGGCGAGGGCAAGGCTATGGGCAACAAGAGGGTTTTTGACGTAACTCTAAATCACGAAATTTTAGAGGCGGGCAAGAAAACCAGGCTGTGGATACCGCTGCCGTTCATCAGAGAGTATCAAAGCGTTAGCGACGTCAAATTTGACGGCAATTTCGCCAATCCGTCGGTAAACTACGATGCGATCCCGACGCTTTACGTGGACTACGCCGAGGTGGCAAAGCCGACGCTTAGCGTTAAATTTAGAGTCGAGACCTTCGAGCGAAACACCGACTTTAGCAAGGTTAAATTTAACCCGAACGAAAAGCTAAGCGCTGAGACGGAATTTTATCTAAAACCGACCCAGCAGATCCCAAATGACGGCATCGTAAAGCAAAAAGCAGAGGAGATCACTAAAGGCGTAAAAGGCGATCTAGAGCGCGCAAAGGCGATCTACACGTGGGTGGCAAACACCATGCAGCGCGACAACAGCATCCTAGGCTGCGGTACGGGCGACGTAAAAGCGATCCTGCAAAGCGGCAAGCTGGTGGGCAAATGCACTGACATAAACTCCGTATTCGTTGGGCTTTGCCGCGCCGTAGGCATCCCTGCGCGCGAGATTTTTGGTATCAGAGTAGGGCAGAGCAGATTTTCAAACGAGATGGGAAAGGCCGATGAAAAGGGCCTCGCAGCGATCTCTGGTGGTCAGCACTGCAGAGCGGAATTTTATCTAAAAGGCTACGGCTGGATCCCGGTCGATCCCGCGGACGTTGCGAAGGTGCGCCTGGGCGAGAAGCTAAGCAACGACGATAGCAAGCTTGCCAAAGTGCGCGAGTTTTTGTTCGGCAACTGGGAGATGTGCTGGATCGGCTTTAACGACGCGCGCGACTTCGTTCTATCGCCAAAACCTGCGGAATTTCCGCTAAACAACTTCGGCTATCCTTACGGCGAAGTGGACGACAACGTGCTAAATTACTATTCGCCAAAAGATTTTAGCTACGACTACAAGTCACAAGAGCTCAAATGAAGGGCTTTTGGCTAGCTCTGGCGTCGGTAGTAAGCGCGCTGGCGGCGACTCTTTGCTGCCTACCCGCGCTTTTGTTTTTGATTTTCGGCGCTTCGTTTAGCCTGCTTAGCTCGGAAGCTATCGAGAGCCTAACCGAGCTAAGGCCCTATTTTACCGCACTTGCCGCGATCTGCTTTGCGGCGAGCGCGTTTTATTTTTTCAAAAAGCCAAAATCCTGCGATATCGCAAATCGCCGCAAAAAATGGATCTTCATCTACGTTTTTTTGGCTATTTTTGTGATTATTCTGCTATCATACCCAGAAGTTTTAGGAAAAATTTATGAATAAAATTCTATCTATTTTACTGCTTGCAAGCGTGGCGTTTGCAAATCAAAATTTTGTTATCAAAGTCGAGGGGATGCACTGTCCGCTGTGTACGGCGATGGTGCGAAAAGCCCTACTGAACGTCGATGGCGTCATCAGCGCCAAAGCTAGCCTGCACGACAAAACCGCCCGCGTCGAGACGAAAGACGGCGTGAGCGAGAAGCAGCTACTGGATGCGGTGGCGACGACGGGCTACACGGGCGAGATCGTTAAGTAAATTTAAGGAGCAAACATGCAAAAAAACGAGGTTATGAACGATTTTAAGAGGCTGTGCGAGATACCGCACTGTAGCTGCGAAACGGAGCAGATGAGGGAGTTTTTGGCGGATTTTGCGCGCTGCCTGGGCTTTAATGTGAACGTCGACGAGGCGGGCAACATCCACGCCGTAAAAGGCGAGCCTAAAATCTGCCTGCAAAGCCACTACGACATGGTTTGCGTGGGCGCGGCGCCGCATTTGGAGCTCATCGAAGAGAACGGTATCCTAAGAGCCAAAAACTCGACTCTGGGCGCTGATGATGGCATCGGCGTAGCGATGATGATGGGCGCGATGCGGGAGTTTGCAAATTTAGAGTGCCTATTTACCAACGACGAAGAGGTTGGGCTCGTTGGCGCAAACGCCTTTAAAGGTAAAATTTTATCGCCGAATCTTCTAAATTTAGATAGCGAAGAAGACGACCGCGTGACGCTGGGCTGCGCGGGCGGTATAAGCGTAAGCGCAAAAATCGGCGCGCAGACCGTCAAAAAGAGCGGTAAAATTTACGAGATCGGCGTTACCGGACTTAGCGGCGGGCATTCGGGCAACGAGATACATAAAAATATCCCAAACGCAACGAAGCTGCTGGCGAAATTTCTCGCCGAGGAGGGCTGCGAGCTTATTAGCCTGGATTTTGGCGAGAGGAGCAACTCGATCCCCGCAAATGCCGTGTGCAAGGCACTCTGCGCGCATGAGCCGGCGCAGCGCGGCCTAGTGTGGGTAAAGAGCCTCGGCGAGGGTCAAGCGGACGTGCTGGTAAATAGCGGTAAAATTTTGGCGCTAATTAACTCATTTGCCCAGGGCGTGCGCAGCTACGACACGCAGCTTGGCATGGTAAACGAAAGCATAAATCTCTCGACCGTTAAGCAAAAAGAGGGCGTGATCGAGTTTGACTTTTTCGGACGCGCGATGAAGCGAGAGGGGCTCGAAAATCTAGGCTTTGAGACTAGCACGCTGGCTAGCGCGCTGGGTTTTGATGTGAGAGTAGCCGACCGCTCGGCGAACTGGGCGCCGTGCATCAGCGACTTCGCGCATCTGGTGCTTGAGGAGTTGCAAAAACAAAAGCCGCAGGCTAAATTTGCCGCCGTGCACGCTGGCCTTGAGTGCGGCGTACTGGTCGCAAAACAGCCCGAGCTACAGGCCTGCTCCATAGGCCCAAACATCCACTCGCCTCACTCCGTAAACGAGCACTGCGAGATAGCGTCGGTGGAGATGATGGTGGAGGTGGTGAGAAATATAATCGCTAGACTTCAGTAGCTTAGGAAGGCTTGTCTTTTGAGCGTCTTTGAATGAGTTTGAAATTTTAAGTCTGCGGCAGACTACTTGTCTAGCCTTGACTTAAAATTTCTACACAACATTCAAATCCATCTCAAGATACTTCGCCTCGTCGTTTCTAATCCAAATTTGAGGCCAACTTTTACCAAATTTGTAAATTCGGCTTCAAATTTTACTCGCCGAGACCTGCATCTTGAAAATGTTAAAAATTTTATTTAGCCAAAGGTATTTTTAAAATTTTAAGGACAAAATTTGCAAAAAGATAACTACATTTTTCGTTTGGACGCAAGATATGCCAAAAATAATTTAATCTCAATAATAATCATATTTTTGCCTTGTGCCGCTTTGGTTTTTTATGCGATTGCGACTGCTGATGACCTTGTTTTCGAGGTCAAGACTCTTTATTTTATTGTTTTCGGAATCGCTGTTTTTATGTTTTTGCTTGAGGCGTTTGCGATATTTCGCATAGATAAAGTATTTTTGATGGAAAATAGCATGGTTGTGCAGAAAAATAGTAAAAATTTAGAGTTTTTATACACTGACATTAAATTTGTCATAAGAAAAGAGTGGATGATTGCCGATAAAAATAGTATTAAATTTTACGATCGCAAAACTTCGGAACCGATATTTGTCCTCGGCGGGCATTTTATTTCGCGGAGTGATTTTGAGCGCTTTATCGAAGCTATTTCAAAGCATACGATTTTAAATAGCGAGCTTGTAGAGCAAGGCACATTCGGCGAGGCGTTAAATTTGATAGACGAAGACGGCTCGTCGCAGCTGCAATACCCGTATCTCTCAAAGAAAAATTTTTTCGGCGATTAAGGAAATTTCTTATCTTTGCTACTACACAGCTCGTTTAAAAAGCACTCCTTGCAGTTTGGCTTTATCGCTTTACAGGTGTAGCGGCCAAAAAGCACCATCGCTTGATGAAGCGTGTTTAGCTGCGTTTTAAAGGCTTTGGTTAGGTCAAGTTCGACGGCTTCGGGCGTTTTGCCCCTGCTAAGACCAAGTCTATGCGCCACGCGAAAGACGTGCGTATCCACGGCCATCAAATTTGATCCGAAATGCTCGATCAGCACGACGTGAGCGGTCTTTTGGCCCACGCCTGCTAGGCTCATCAGCTCCTTTTCGGTCGTTGGTATCTCGCCGTCAAATTCACTCATCACGCTCTTTGCCATTTTGATCAAATTTTCGGCCTTGTTGTTAAAAAAGCTACAGGAGCTGATGAGCGCCTTTACGCTTCCGAGATTTGCCTGCGCTAGGCTCGCGACGTCCGGGTATGCCTCAAAAAGCGAAGGCGTGATCAAATTTACGCGCTTGTCGGTGCACTGCGCGCTTAACATCACGCACACGAGCAGCTCGTAGAGGTCACGAAATTTAAGCTCGCTGCCCGCATCTTTGAAATTTTCTAAAAATAAATTTTTGATAGCGTTTATATCTTTTTTTGTTCTCATGGCGCCGATTTTAGCCGTTTTTATTTAAATTTTCGATGAATTATAACTTATATTTAATGACTTTCCTGCTATAATCACCCTCGCAAAAATCTAAATTTAAGGAACAAAGATGAATAAAATTTTATTCGCATCTCTTAGTTTGGCTGCGGCTCTAAGCCTAAACGCGGCGGAGTACGCCACCGTAAACGGAACTACTATAACCGATAAGGACGTAGCTTTCACGCTTGCTGCGATGCCTGGCGTAACGCTAGAGCAACTACCTAAAGACACTCAAAAAAAGGTGATCGACGAAACTATCAACAGAAAACTACTTCTAGACGAGGCTAAAAAGAGCGGACTAGATAAGACCGACGAATACAAAGCCGCTCTTGAAGAGCTAAAAAACAATCTTGCGCTTGATCTTTGGATGAAGAGAATTTTCGACAATATAAAAGTAAGCGATAGCGAAATCAGCGACTTTTACAATAAAAACAAAGCCGAATTTGCCGTACCTGCGCAAGTAAGAGCTAAACATATCCTAGTAGCTACCGAAAAAGAAGCAAACGATATAATAGCCGCGCTAAAAGGACTAAAAGACGATGCGCTGGTTAAAAAATTCGAAGAGCTAGCTAAATCTAAATCTACAGATCAAGGTTCAGCCGTAAATGGCGGCGAGCTAGGCTGGTTCGGTCAATCTCAGATGGTAAAACCTTTTGCGGATGCTGCATTTGCGCTTAAAAAAGGCGAAGTAACTCAAAAACCTGTTAAATCGAATTTCGGCTACCATGTAATCCTAAAAGAGGATAGCAAGGCTGCCGGTACCGTAGGTCTAAACGAGGTAAAACCTCAGATCGAAGGCAGCATAAAGATGGAGAAATTTAGAAACGATATCAAAAAAAGAGGCGACGAGCTTCGCGCTAAAGCTAAAGTAGAATATAAATAAGGTCGGTAAAATGGGTGTTTTAGACGTAGTAAAAGCCGGCGTTTTAAGCGGCGATGACGTAACTAGGCTATATAAATACGCAAAAGAGCAGGGTTTTGCCTTGCCTGCGGTAAACGTGGTCGGAAGCGACTCGGTAAATGCCGTTTTAGAGGCGGCAAAAACGGCTAACTCACCCGTTATCATCCAGTTTAGTAACGGCGGAGCTGGCTTTTACGCCGGCAAAGCTTGCGGGAATGCCGATGTGCTAGGCGCAATAGCGGGCGCGCAGCACGTGCACCTGCTAGCTAAGGCTTACGGCGTGCCCGTGATCCTACACACCGATCATGCGGCTAGAAAGCTACTGCCTTGGATCGACGAGCTGGTTAAATTTAGCCGCGAATACAAAAAAGCTCACGGCGTGCCGCTTTTTAGCTCGCATATGCTTGATCTTAGCGAGGAGAGCTTGGAGGAAAATTTAAGCACTTGCGAGAAGTATCTAAAAGAGCTTAGCGAGCTTGGCATCAGCCTAGAAATCGAGCTTGGCGTAACCGGCGGCGAAGAGGACGGCGTGGATAACACGGGTGTTGATAATGCGCTTCTTTATACGCAGCCTGAAGACGTCGCGCGGGCATATGAGCGACTAAGTAAAATCAGCGATAGATTTAGCATAGCGGCAAGCTTCGGTAACGTTCACGGCGTGTATAAGCCTGGCAACGTCGTGCTTCGACCGGAAATTTTGAAAAACTCGCAAGCATACGTTGCGGATAAATTTCAAACCCTAACCGATAAACCCGTAAATTTCGTCTTTCACGGCGGTAGCGGTAGCGAACTAAAGGATATCAAAGACGCCGTTAGCTACGGCGTGGTAAAGATGAATATCGACACGGATACGCAGTGGGCGTTTTGGGACGGCGTGCGTAGCTACGAGGCGAAAAATCGCGCTTATTTGCAAGGTCAGATCGGTAACCCCGAAGGCGAAGATAGGCCTAACAAAAAATACTACGATCCGCGTAAATTTTTGCGCGCCGGCGAGGAGTCGATGGTAAAGCGCCTACTAACGGCGTTTGAGGACTTAAACTGCTTAAATAGAAATTAAGGCTTACAATGGAACCCAAAAAAGAAGCGAGAAACGATAATTTCACTGATTTGGCGTTGCCTGAGGTAAAAGGCAGACAATCTTTTTTCGTATATACGAAAATTATATTTTTGCCGACGGCGATATATATCGTCGCGCTTCTTGGGTTTTTTGGGTATATAGATTTTCAAATCGGCCTACACACGGTCGTTATGATGGGTATTATTTGGGTGATTTCGCTAATCTTTGCTAAAAATAGCGCCGAACTTGCTTGTTGTTATTTTGAGCAAAGCGGAGCTGATTTCAAGCGAAATTTAAAAGAATACATCATCAAACATCTTTTAGTTATCGGCAAAGATACGAAGTCAAATGCCGGTTTTGATGAATTTGTCGCCTACTATACTAGAAATTTACGTAATGAAAATTTCGCTTCCGTGGGTGCGGGCATCTTTCCGATGCTGGGTATTTTGGGAACATTTATCAGTATCGCGGTTTCTATGCCGGAGTTTAACTCTTCAAATACTACCGAGCTCGAAACTGAAATTTCAACCCTTCTTAGCGGCGTAGCGACTGCGTTTTACGTCTCTATTTACGGTATTTTTCTAGCGCTTTGGTGGATATTTTTTGAAAAATACGGAACGAGCAAATTTGAAACGCTAGTGCGAAGACAGAAAAACGCTACGAGCGGCTTTTTCTGGACGAAAGAGGAGCTTGATAGAAGATATTTGCAAGAGAATTTAAGACACTTTGAAAAGATCGGAGTGATCTTTGAGCATGTTAGTAACGCCGAGTTCTTTGAGGAGCTTGATAAGACTATCGAGGCTAAATTTAAAACTTTTACAAATATCTTGAAAAACGAGGAAGAAGCTGTCAAGCTAAGCGGCGAACACATCAAACAAACGATGAATACGCTGCTAAAATCCTCGAAAGATCAAAAAGATCTTATCAAAGTCCATGCCGAAATCTTGAACGTTATCAATAAATTTAACGGTAACATAAAAGATATGCAACTAAAATTTGCCGAGCAGTACAACCGTCTCTATGATGTGGGCGGCGAGCGTATCGCAAGGCTCGAAAAGAGTGTGGGCGAGCTAGAGTATAATGTTAAAAATTTCAGTGAGTCTCTTTCTAAATTTAGTAGTGAAATCTTAGAAAAACAAAAACTTGCAATGGATGGCTTTAAAGAGAGCTTGATTGACGGCGTACAGGCATTTAAAAAGGCCTTTGACGACGAAGCAATCGAGGCTTATGATGATAATAGCGCGCTCATTGAAGGGCTAAAGCAAGACATCGACGAGCTTGATAAAGAGGCGAATGAGATCTTGCAAACCATCGAAAAGGCGAGTATGCTAGATGAAAACGCGTAACGAGAACAAAAGCGGAGACCAGACCTTTTGGATATCGTATGCGGACCTAATGGCTGGGCTGATGTTTGTTTTTATGCTCATTATCGGCGCCGTTGTCGTAAAATACGTCCTTAGCCAAAGCGATCTGGCAAAACTACAAAAAGACTTAAGCGAGCGTGAAAAGCAAATCGCCTCGTCACAAAGCGAGCTCGTTCGTAAAGAAAACGTCATAAAAGAAATTTTTTCAAATTTGGACCGTGCAAAGAGCGAAAATAAAGAGCTTGCCGACATAAATAGGCTCGTAAACGAGATGCTTGAAGGCGTAAGAAAAGAGAAAAATGAACTCACGAATCTAACCCAAACCTACGAGATAAACCTGAACGACGCAAACAAAACTATCGCGGATTTACAGGATAGAGTGCTCCAGCTGGGGCAAATTTTAGCGCAAAAAGACGAGGCGCTAAATGAGCTAAATGCAAAATACGGCGATGAAGTTTCAAGATATGCTGCGCTGGAAGAGGATTTTAACAAAACAAAAGACAAGATCAAAGATATCAGCTCGCTTCGCTCAAACGTCATATCAAATTTGCGCGCCAAGCTTGGAAACAAGGTCAGTATAGATCCAAGCTCTGGTGTCGTGTCGCTGCCTGAGTCTATACTTTTTGACACGGGTTCATACGAGCTAAGAGACGAGGCAAAGGCACGTCTAAAGGAAATTTTGCAGACTTATTTTGAGGCGATTTTAAATAACGAAGAGATCGCAAAACACATCGATAGGATCGTGATCGAGGGGCATACAAACTCCGTTGGTAGCTACATGTACAACCTCGATTTATCGCAAAAGCGCGCGTATTCGGTGCTAGACTTTATATACTCATGGAACAAGGATAAGCGCCTAGAGCACTATCTTATCGCTAGCGGACGTAGCTTTAGCGATCTGGTGATTAAAAACGGCAAAGAAGACCCCGATGCCTCAAGGCGCATCGAGATCAAATTTTCGATCTCGGACAAAGAGTCGATGAAAGAGATGCAAGATCTCTTGGAGCGGCAAAATAAAAAGTATTCAAAAGACTAAATTTAACGGACTCGATTTTTACGTACTTCGCGACGACCTGATGGACGGCGAATTTAACGGCAACAAAGCTAGAAAGCTGGAGTATTTCCTGCATGCCGGTCTTGGCGGCATAAAACGCGTCATTAGCTACGGCTCAAGCCAGTCAAACGCGATGTATAGCCTAAGTGTTTTTGCAAAGATGAAGGGTCTGGAGTTTCACTACGTAGTTTCAAATTTAAACTCAAATTTGGCGTCAAATCCGATCGGAAATTTTAAATTTGCCCTCGAAAACGGGATGAAAATTTATATAGATAAAGATAGGCGGGCGCGAGCTAGGGCGTTAGCTTATGAGCTTGCTGAGCTAAAAGAGGGCGAGTTTTGCGGCGACGAGGCTTTAAAATTGACGGATGCTTCTGATAGAAACGGGTTAAATTTAAGTAAATTTGACGAACAATGCAGCTTTACAGATACGAATTTAAGTGCGAAAAATGTGCCGAATTTGCAAGCCGAGATCGTGCCGAATTTACAAAATCTAAGCAGAGAAAATTTGATCAAATTTGACGGATCGGCAAAGCTCGCAAGCGCAAATTCCGGCGAATTCGTAAGCCATAAAAACTCAAATTTAAAAAAAATCGCAGACCAAGCAAGCTCAAATTTACCCGACGCGCAGGATTGTTTCATTGGCGATTCGCTTTTTATAAACGAGGGCGTTTGGCAGCCGCAGGCGGAGGCGGGCTTTATCTCGCAGGCTAGGCAGATAGAGCGCTGGGCGGATGCGGAGGGCAAAGTCGTGGATATATTTTTGCCATCTGGCACGGGCACGTCGGCGGCGTTTTTGGCTAAGCATGTCAAATTTGACGTCTATACCTGTCCTTGCGTGGGCGACGCAGACTACCTAAAAAGCGAGATCGAGGCGCTGACGCCAAACTCAAAGGTTCGCATTTTGCCGCCGCCTAAGAAATATCATTTTGGCGATTTAAAGCCCGAACTTTATCAAATTTGGCGCGAAGTATGCGAGCAAACGGGGATAGAATTTGAGCTCATTTACGATCCGGTGGGCTTTTTAACGATGATGGCAAACCTTGGCGCATTTAAAAACGAGATTTTATACATCCACCAAGGCGGCGTGCTCGGAAATATCAGTCAAAAACTAAGATACGAAAGAAAATTTAAGGAGACGAGATGAAGTTTTTACTCACTAGCAACGAAAATTTTAAGGACTATTTTGCGGCTTTGGTAAACCGCTCAAACGGCGACATGAGCGCGGTTATGTCCGCCGTTTCGCAGATACTGGACGACGTGCGCGCTAGAGGCGACGAGGCGCTTTTTGAGCAGATAGAAAAATTTGACCGCTGGAAACCTGACGCAAATAGCCTAAAAATCGGCACCGAAGAGATACAAAAGGCCTACGACGGTATAGATAGCTGCCTGCGAAACGCTCTAAATTTAGCCTTTGAGCGCATCAAAAGCTACCACGAAAAAAGCCTACCAAAAACTTGGATGGAGCACGATGAGCACGGCGTTTTGCTAGGCGCCAAGTACACCCCGCTAGACCGCGCGGGACTATATATCCCTGGAGGTAAGGCCGCCTATCCTAGTTCGCTTCTCATGAACGCCGTCCCGGCCCTGGTTGCGGGCGTTGGGGAGATAGTAGTCTGCACGCCTGCCGTTGGGGGCAAGGTAAATACGCTACTGCTAGCAGCCATGCATATCTGCGGCATCAAGGAAGCCTATAAAGTCGGCGGCGCCTCGGCGGTAGCGGCGATGGCCTACGGCACGCAAACGATCAAAAAAACCGACGTCATCACGGGCCCTGGCAACATATACGTCGCGACGGCTAAAAAACTCGTCTACGGCGAGGTAAATATCGATATGATCGCGGGTCCTAGCGAGATCTGCGTCATCGCCGACGAGAGCGCCGACCCTCGCCACATCGCCGTGGATCTGCTCTCACAGGCCGAGCACGATGAGATGGCTAGCGCCGTGCTTATCACGCCCAACCAAGCCTTCGGTGCGGCGGTGCAAAGACATATCAACGAGGAGATCAAGACTCTAGCCAGGCAGCCGATCGCGCAGGTCAGTATCGATAAAAAGGGCGCTATCATAGTAGCTAGCAACCTGGATGAGTGCGTGAGACTAGCTAACGAGCTAGCGCCCGAGCACCTAGAGATCGCGACAAACGACGCGATGGAGCTGGCTAGGCAGATCAGGCACGCCGGCGCGATATTTATCGGACACTTTACGCCTGAAGCGATGGGCGACTATCTAGCAGGACCAAACCATACGTTGCCAACTGGCGGTAGCGCGAGATTTTACTCGCCTCTGGGGGTCGAAAATTTTATGAAGCGCACCTCGCTCATCTCGCTAAACGCAAAAGGCATAAGCGAGCTAGGAAACGCATGCATGAAGTTAGCCGACGCCGAGGGGCTCGGAGCACATAAGCGTTCGGTCGCGGTTAGGCTCGAAGCTTTAAAATAGATATTATCTCTCGGGAGCTTTTAACGGAACTCGCGAAAAATCGGCTTGGCGGACTGGCTTGTCCAGTCTACGCCTATTTTTCGCTTTGTAACTCTTAAAATCTCTCCAAGATATAATATCTCTTGCATTTTTTAGATAAATTTTAAATTCGCCGTGACTTTTGAGTAGTTTTTGAGCGCTTTTTGAAGGGCTAGTAAAAATAAATACTCACGGACGACCGGTCCGCTCCGTTTTATTTTTACGTCGCAACTTCAAAAATCATCTCAAGATATAACGCCTTTTTGTTTAAATTTACGGTTTTTGCGAATTCTTTGCCGCGAGCTTAGCGTGTGAAATAAACAAGCAAGCGGCTTGCTAAAATTTACGTTTTTATAAAATTTACGGCAATCTCGCAAAAGGAGACAAATGAGTCCGAAAAATCCCGTTTCAAATTTTATTTCAGCGGGTGATGAGATGCTCGCTTTTTTGTCAAATTTGGACCCAAAGTGGCGTATTAATGACGACGGATCGGAGTTTATAGAGCGAAATTTTACTTTTGTCGGCTCAAAACCGGTTTTGCAAAATTTAAAAGATTATAAAACGGCTGATTATAAAAATTTTGCCGATATTAAAAACTTTCTAAACTCAAATCCAAATATCCAAATTAAAATTTTAAGCGGCGAGGTAAGCTACACTGGCGACAATCTAAGCGGCACATGGGTCAAATTTGCCCCCGAGTTGTTTTTACGATTTTTAAAATTTACGGTTGAAAACATCCCAGAGCATCTCTATTTTTGCGCTCCCGAGGCGGGTTGGATTTTACTCGTCGCGATGGAGGGATACGTAGAATTTGGCGTTTTGGACTAACGGAGCCGCTAAATTTAACCCTTTACAAGCTTGCGTAATCGCCGCAAATCAGCCTTGCACATGCTGTTGCTTAAATTGAACGAATTTGCAAAATACGCTACCGTTCCTATCTTTAGTTGCCTGTGTTAAAGTTTCTAAACCCCGCCTTAAATCAGACGGAGTTTAGAAGGTTGTAAATGAGTCAAATTTAGGCGGTTTTTGCGCTCTTGTTACCAAAAATTTCTAAAAATTTAATTGCTAGTTTTTGAAATATATTTTCTTTTTTACGTTTGCTAAGTAAAAATTTTGCCGTTTCGCTTCTACCAAACATCACCGCAAAGGTGCATGGCGTCATACCTAGACCATTATTTGCTTCGATATCGGCTCCGGTGTTAACTAACGCTTTTACTATGTCTAAGTACCCCTTAAACGCAGCGCCCGCAAGCGGAGTTTGCCCGCGGTCGTTGCGTTCATCTACTCTAGCGCCGTTTGAGAGTAGCATATTTACGGTATTTAGAGCATTGTTGTAGCTAGCTAGCATCAAAAGCGTATCGCCTTTAGCTGATTTTAAATTTACGCTAAGCCCCGCCTTTATCATCTTTTCTAGCTCGTCTGCTTCGTCTTGCCTCGCAAAATCAAGCGCCATGGCGCAAAGTTCGCTATATCTTTGCTCTTCAGCCTGCGTTAAATTTGTCAAATTTTAGCCTTTAGCGCAGCTCTGACGCCGTTTGCGTACTCTGGCGAGATTTGCTCAAAGTGACCTATCGCGCGCTCTTTTATCGCTTCGCTCACGCTAGCCATACTCTCTGCAATATTGCTAAAAAGCTGTGATCTTTGGCTATCGTTCATTAGAACAAAAAGCGCTCTGGGTTGCGAGTAATAATCCTGATCCTCGGCTCTATGGTCGTGTCTTTGCATTGCGCCTTCTAAATTTATATCAGGCTCTAGCAGGCTTCTATCCTCTTTGCCGCCGCCAAAGCTGTTTGGTTCATAGTAGGCTTTATCGTCGAGTTCGTACATTCCGTTATTCATCGCGCCGCCCGTGATGTAGGTGTTTATTTCGCTTATCGGACGATTTACGCTTAGTTGCGCGTAGTGCGTGCCTATGCGATATCTTTGAGCGTCCGGATAGCTAAAGATTCTTGCTTGAAGCATTTTATCGGGGCTAAAGCTGATACCAGGGACTATATTTGACGGGCTAAATGCGGCTTGCTCTACTTCGTTGAAGTAATTTTTAGGGTTTTCATTTAGTGTCATGACGCCAACGTCGATAAGCGGAAATTCCTTATGCGACCATGTTTTGGTTAGGTCAAACGGGTTAAATTTGACGCTTTTTGCCTGATCTTGGGTCATTATTTGGATTTTAAAATCCCAACTTGGAAAATCTCCTTTTTCTATACTTTCAAAGAGGTCTCTTTGGTTGCTCTCCCTGTCTTTTGCGATTATTTGCGCGGCTTCATCGTTGGTTAAATTTTTAATGCCTTGACGAGTTTTGAAGTGAAATTTGACCCAGAATCTCTCGTTTTTGTCATTTATCAAGCTATAGGTGTGGCTGCCAAATCCATGCATATGGCGGTAGCTAGCAGGTATGCCGCGGTCGCTCATTAAAATCGTAACTTGATGCATAGTTTCAGGGCTCAAACTCCAAAAATCCCAAGCGGCTTCGTTTGAACGTAGATGCGTGCGCGGGTCGCGTTTTTGAGTATGGATGAAGTCTGGGAATTTATACGGATCTTTGATGAAAAAAATCGGAGTGTTGTTGCCGACTAAGTCCCAGTTGCCCTCTTTTGTGTAAAATTTAATCGCAAAGCCCCTTACGTCGCGCTCGGCATCAGCCGCTCCAGCCTCTCCGGCTACGGTAGAAAATCTCAGGAACAGCCTCGTTTTCTCGCCTTTTTGCAAGACGTTTGCTTTCGTATAGCGTGAGATATCGTGCGTGATCTCTAGAGTACCGTACGTAGCGCTACCTTTTGCATGGACGGCTCTTTCCGGGATGCGTTCCCTGTTTTGGTGGGCTAGCTTTTCAAGTAGTTGATAATCTTGCAGCATTATGCCGCCGCGGCTGCCCGCAGTGAGCGAGTTTTGATTGTCGGCTATCGGATTGCCCGAAGTGGTAGTTAGTTTTTTCATATTTTTTCCTTTTTAATAAAAAATGTTATTTTGGAATTATACTTATTTAGAATAAAATTTTTCTTAAATAATAAAAATTACTAATAAATAATTTTATAAATTTGGAGCTATAGAAAAAGGCTATCTATAACTTAACTACATTCAAAGAAGCAGTAGGTTGCGATGAGAGCTGCGTTCTTAAAAATAACAAACGTAGCGAAGTAAAAATAAGTACGTAGCCTATGGATATAGAAGTATCAAAAGCATCTAATTTGACTAAAATTTGAAAATAACGCTATTGAACTAAAAGAAAAGAGGTTTTAATTCAACTTAACTCGTACTAAGCGTAGAATATCCAAATTTAAAAGGAAGAAGAAAGAGAATTTTTTAAGTTTAATTGAGCCAAAATAAATATTTGCCGGTGATCGGTTTACTCTATTGCGTCTTTTGTATCGTTACTTTTAAGACTGTCTCTAAAAAATATAGGAATTAATAATTTTTTCATAGAAAGATTCATAAAGCGCTTGCTTAAAAGTATAAATTTATGCTGCGATTATAACAAAATTTGGTTTTAGCTCGCTTTTGATATAATCGCGAAAAATTTTAAAAATGAGAGAAAATGGTATTAAATGACCTGATAGACGTTAGTAAAAAAAATGGCGCAGATGAAATTTTGCTTTATAACGAGCTAGAAGAGCTTGAAAATGACTATTTTGAAGTGCTTGAGATCGCCGAGGAGCTAAAATGCTAAAAAAACATCCGTTAATTTCCGCAATGATCGTTATTGTTGTAATGTTTTTTACTATCTATTTTTTTATCTTTGGGTTAGCTACTATTTTAGATGACAACATTGGCGATAGTAAAGAGTTGAATAATAGCTTTTTTTACGTCAAAGATGACAAGGTCTATGCCATGGTGCCAAGTGGGGGTAAATTTGAGCTAATAGGCGTGAGAGCCAGCAAATTTAGATACATTGACACTGGCAAATACGACAACAGAAACGTTGGCGCTAGCGATGAGGCGGTATATTGTGGCAACCTCGTAATGAGCGGGCTTGATCCAAATGGCGTTAGGGCGCTTGGCAATGGCTATTTTGGTGATGGCAAGATAACATATTTTTGTGATAGCGTAAGCGAGACGAACCTCGAAATATCCGCACTTAAAGAGTTTTGGGACATCGTCTCACATAAAATGTTTAATACCCCAAAAGCGCAAACTCATATCTATAAATTTAGACAGGTTGATAACACAAATTTAGCTGCGATCTTGGGATTTGGCTATGCAAGTGACGGAGTAAAGGTTTATCATGAGGGCAAAGAGCTAGAGGGCGCAAATGCTAGCAAAATGCGATATATCGAGCAGGCATCTGGTAGAAAGAGCATACATTTTATGACTGACGGAGAAAATGTCTATTATGGTAGCACAAAACTAGGGATCAAATTTAGCTCGCAAATGCGTGATATCGGCGAGATATGGCGCATTCACTATCTTTATGAGCCAAATTCTGGCATGGTCTATGCAAATGATCACGAATTTGACCCAAAATTTGCCCCATACGAGCCACTTTTTAACCTAGAAGACGAGCACGCCTATCACGCTCTTTTTCGTAGCAAAGGCGGGATCTATCACTGGGAGCGAAAGTGGCAGTGGTATAACAGCATAGATGAGGGCGAGTTTGTAAGAGACGGAGATGATCCATTTAAGGGCGAGATAACGCCGTTATATGGCAACGTGGTGATAAATGACGGCAAGACATATTTTCTAAAAACCTATGAAATTTGGCACAACACGAAAAATGATCACAGCTTAAGCTCACGCCACACGTGTATCGTTAGGCTTGATACAAAAGAGCAGTGGCGAAAGATAGGTCTTGTAAGAAACGATAGCTACGGAGCGGTCTATGCAAACGGCGATAAGACATATTATTTTGATAACGTTGGCTACGGTTGGCGTTTTAACAGCAGTGTTTATGATATAAACGACCTTAGCGTGGTTGAAATTCTCACTCGTCCTTATGACTCAAATGTTGAGAATTTAAAACTTGAAGAGATAGTAAAAATGGTAGATCAAGGCGCTATGACGCCAGCTGAGGGTAAGGTGGTGATCGATGCGATAAGCGACTTTGATGATTACTCGCAAAAATATGCCTACTGGATATTTCTTGCCATTGCATTTGTAGCCTCGGTAGTTGGCGCCATTTTTAAAAATAAAAAGCAAGCAAAAAAGCTTAAAAAAAGGGTAGATGATTATAGATTATGAGAAAAATTGCTATTAGATTTATTTATTTTTTAGTCATCTTGGCGCTATTTTTCGTTTTGGCGATGCTTTATCTATGGCATGAGGGCGAGTATCAAAGAGGCTTTGCAAACATAGATAGTAGCGAGTTTTACCGCTCACCTGAGGGTAAAATTTACATTCAAATTTCAGGTAGTGGCAAGTATGAGCTAAAAGGCATTGATGAGGCTAGTTTTAGGGTCTTAAAGCTAGAACATGCGTATGACTACTCAAACGTGGCGGCTGATAAAAATAGTGTCTATTGCGCTAGGGAAATTTTGCCTGGTCTTGATCCAAAGAGCGCCAAAGTGCTTGGCAATGGCTATATAAGTGACGGCAAGATAAGCTATTATTGCAGCACTAGAATCGAGAAAAAGGCGGGATTTAACGAATTTATCGCCGTTATGAAAAGCGTCGCTCACATCTTTATAAAAAGCTACGATGATAGCTCATATTTTTATAGGACAAAGCTGGTTGAAAGTGCAAATTTAGAGCCTATATTTGACGCTGGCTTTGCAAGAGACGGCGGCACGCTTTACTACAAGGGCGAAAAGCTTGACGCGCAGCCTAACGAGCTAAGATACATCACGGCAGAAAATGGCGCTCCTAGCGGATATTATACAGACGGCAAAAGCTTATTTTTAGGCTTTTATAAGCTTGATGCTGGCTACACAGATGAGACGCGCCAGATATGCTACGACCCAAAGCACGATATAGAATATCTTTTTGAGCCAAAAAGTGGGGCGGCGTTTGCAAATGAGCGTAAATTTAGCGCTCAAAATATGCCTTATAGCGCCATTTATAGCGTGGATAACGTGCATTCGTTTTGGCCTCTTTTTGCTAGCAAAGATGGAATTTACTTTTGGGATAGCACGAAAAACGAGCAGGCTAAAATTTCAGACTACCAGCTAAAAGGCGAGCTAAAAAGGCTCTATGCTGACGTTTTTGTAGATGAAAGCTCAGCGTATTTCTTGCAGCAAGGCGAAGAGTGGCAGCGCTCAAAGCATGGCAGGCACTTAGTGGCACAAACAGTCTCTTTGTATAAATTTGCCACAAATAGCTCTTGGCGTGAGGTAGGACTGGTAAAAGATGGCGAGTATGGCGCAGTATATGCAAACGGCGATAAGCTCTATTTTTTTAGCAAGATAAAGCCATTTTATGGCATAAAGCGTAGCGTTTATGAGGTGGCGGATCTTAGAGCGGTTGAAATTTTAACCAGACCGCCGCACTTTCAGGGCAAAGAACTAGAGGCAAAGGATATCTACGAGATGATAAAAACCGGCGCGCTAGTGCCTGCTAGCGGCGAGGAGATGGCGATATCTCGCATCGAGGTAGAGAGGCCGACCATCATACTTTATATCACATTTGGCATAGCTTTTATCGTTGCGATCATCTTTGGCGTTTCAAAAGCTAGAGGCGCAAAGAGGGATTGCAGGCAAATTTAACGTAAATTTTTTAAAGCGCCTTTTTGCAGTGGTTTACTCCTTAAATTTAGCCAAAAACTTAAGGAGTAAATTTGACCTATTTACTCTTTTTTGTTATTTTAAAAGGAAGATGAAATTTACAAAAAAGGAGAAAAATGATCAAATTTCAAAAGTCGAAATTTAACAACTCGGTATTTATCCCATCGCTTGTTGTCATATTTTTAATAACGGCATTTGCAGCGATATTTCCAAATTTCTCAAATGAGTTTTTTAAAGGTATGCAAAACTACATCGCGGCCAAATTCGGCTGGTTTTACATCCTGGCCGTCGCCGTCATACTTCTAAGCATCATCATCCTTGGCTTTAGCAAGCTTGGCGAGATCAAACTAGGAGCCGATCACGTAAAGCCGGAGCACAAAAATATCTCGTGGTTTTCTATGCTTTTTGCCGCCGGCATGGGCATCGGGCTTGTGTTTTTTGGCGTGGCCGAGCCGCTCATGCACTATCTAAATCCGCCGCTCGGCGACGCGCAAACTATCGCAGCGCAAAAGCTTGCTATGAATATCACCTTCTTTCACTGGGGCATGGGCGCATGGTCGGTCTATGCTATCGTGGCGCTAATCCTTGCCTTTTTCTCGTATAGGCACGGCTTGCCGCTCACGCTTAGATCGGCGTTTTATCCGATCATCGGCGATAAAATTTACGGCAAGATCGGCAACGCTATCGACACATTTGCCGTCGTGGCGACGCTTTTTGGCGTAGCGACCTCGCTAGGATACGGCGTACTTCAGGTAAATGCGGGTCTTACGCACGTTTTTGGTCTGCCGACTATGCACATCACGCTTCTTATCGTACTTTGTCTAGCTGCGACTATCTCGGCGGCTAGCGGCGTTGATAAGGGGATTAAAATTTTATCAAACGCAAATATCGCACTAGCTATTTGTTTTATGTTTTTGATACTATTTCTGGGCGATACGACGCAGCTTTTAAAGTCATTTGTGCAAAACAGCGGCGACTACGTATCTACACTCATCTCAAACACATTTAATCTCTACGCCTACGAGAGGCAAAACGAGAGCTGGCTTGGCGGCTGGACGCTGCTATACTGGGCTTGGTGGCTATCTTGGTCGCCGTTTGTGGGGCTTTTTATAGCTAAAATTTCAAAGGGTAGGACGATAAGAGAATTTGTGATCGGCGTGCTTCTTGTGCCGACTGGCTTTACATTTGCCTGGATGAGCTTTTTTGGCAACTCGGCGATTGCGTTGGTGCAAGGAGGCTTTAGCGAGCTTGCCAGCACGGTAAATTCTGACTCGGCTTCGGCGCTTTTTATGTTTTTAGAAAAATTTAGCTTCTCAGGCGTGCTAAGCACGATCGCTGTCTTTATGATCGTCATATTTTTCGTCACTTCGGCCGATTCAGCGGCGATCGTGATGAATATGCTTTGCTCAAACGGCAAGGACGATACGCCGGTTTGGCAAAAGGTCTTTTGGGGCGTTACCGTGGGCGTTGTGGCGGCATTTTTGATGCTTGCCGGCGGTCTTGGCTCGCTTCAAGCGCTTACTATCGCTACGGCACTGCCATTTTCGGTGGTGCTTTTGGGTGCGATTTTTGGGCTATTTCGCGCGCTTAGGGTGGATGTTATTAAAAAACAGACAAATTCCTTTAACAATATGCCTATTAGCGAAATGTCAAAGTCTTGGCAGGAGCGTCTAAGCACCATCATTACGCTACCTAGTAAAAAAGACGGGCGTAAATTTATAAACGAAACGGCGGCTAAAGCTCTAGACGAGCTGAGGGCGGAATTTGAGAAAAACGGCCTTAACGCCGAGGTGGTAAAGCAGGAAAATTTTATAAATTTACGCGTAATGTTGGGTGATGAGACGGACTTTTACTATGGGGTAAAGTTAACTAAAAGCGAGAGCCCCGACTATACTAGAGAACTCGAAGGAGACGACCTGTACTACCGAGCAGAAGTGTATCTAAAAGAGGGCGGGCAGGACTACGATATCCTTGGCTGGAGCGAAGCAACGATAATCAACGACGTGATCGAGCAATACCGCAAACATATGCAGTTTTTGCATATAGTTAGGTAAATTTGCTCTGGGATTTGCAAATTTGGACGCGTTTTTTCGGATGACTTTTGCGGCTATTTATTGCAAATTTGAGCTTGAGACGCTGCCGATTTAAGTTAAAATTGGCAGACGTATATCAAATTTATCCGCGCATTTGGGTTTAGGTACTTTACATCGGTCATAAAAGTTATGCGCCCAAATCGCCCGCCGCTAGCAAATTTTAATCAATTTTTTTATATAATTTCCCGTTTTATTAAAGGGTTTATGATGGATAGAAGGACTTGGAGTTCGAAAATAACGTATATTTTGGCAGTCGCGGGCGCGACCGTGGGTTTTGGCGCGACGTGGCGCTTCCCGTATCTAGTCGGGCAAAACGGCGGCGGCGCCTACGTGCTCGTGTTTTGTATCGCGATGATCGTGATCGGTATACCGATGATTTTGGCTGAAAACGCGATCGGCAGACGCCTAAAATGCAATGCCGTAGACGCATTCGGCGGTAAAAATATAAATCCAGCGTGGAAAATCGTGGGCTGGATGGGGCTGCTCGGCGCATTTGGCATCATGGCTTATTATATGGTTATCGGTGGCTGGGTGCTAAACTACATCGCGCAGATCGCCTTTGGCATGCTTGATCTCTCGCAGGTGCTGAGTTTTGAGGCAACGAGCGCATTTTACGAGCAAAATATTGTGAGCGATCCGCTGGCTATCAGCTTTGCGACGCTCGTGTTCGTGCTCGTAAACTACGCGATCTTGGTGCAGGGTGCGGTCGGTGGTATCGAGCGCTCGGCGAAGTACCTCATGCCGCTACTTTTTGTGCTCATGATCGTTATGATCGTAAAAAACTTGACGCTAGACGGCGTCATGGAAGGGGTTAAATTTTACCTCACGCCCGATTTTTCAAAGATAAATATCAAGCTTTTCGTCGAGGTTTTGGGGCAGGTATTTTTCGCGCTTTCGCTTGGTTTTGGCGTAATGATCACGCTTTCTAGCTTTGTTAAAAAAGACGAAGGGCTGGTAAAAATCTCGATCATCACGGGCATCCTAAACACCCTCATCGCCGTGCTTGCGGGCTTTATGATATTCCCGTCGCTCTTTAGCTACGGCGTCTCGCCCGACAGCGGCCCAAGCCTCGTGTTTAAGAGCTTGCCGATCGTTTTTTCGCATATGCCTTTTGGTGGATTTTTTGCGGTGGCGTTTTTTTCGCTGCTGATGATCGCCGCGCTCACGACCTCGCTGCCGATCTACGAGGTCATCATCACGACGCTTCAGGAGAAATTTAAAATCAAGCGCAAAAGCGCTATTTTTCTGGTACTAGGCACGATATTTATCTTTGGAAATTTACCGTCCTTGATGGCTACGAATTTGCTTGCGGATGTTAAAATTTTCGGTAAAAATATCTTTGACGCATACGACGCCATCAGTGCTACGATATTTTTCGTGCTGACCTCGCTAGGATGCGCGATATTTGTGGGCTGGGTGCTAAAAGACGAAGCCAAACGCGAGATAATGCAGGGCAGCGAAAAATACGCAAAACTCGTAAATATCTGGTTTTGGTATATCAAATTCGTCGTGCCGTTTATCATTTTGGTGCTTTTTATCAGCTCGTTTTACGATAACTTTTTAAAGTAAATTTGATGGCGCATCTCGTAAATTTAGCTAACGGCGATCGCCTAAATTTGCACATAAAGGGTCAAATTTTACTTAGCGAGAGCATCAAAAACGGTAAAACTAGGCAGACGCAAAAGGAGTTTGCAAGTGCTGGCGAAGCGCAAAAAGCCTGCGTGAAAAAGGAGTGGGAGAGCCTGAAAAAAGGCTACGTCCTGCAAAACGCGGACGCTAAAGCGGGTGAGGCAAGTTTGCACGTATATATCGGCGGCGGATACACGGGCGCGCTAGCATTTGCTGGTGCGGAAGGTGATCTTTTCGTCTATAAGTGCGGCGGCTACAAAGAGGGTGGCGCGCTGGATGATTTTCTCATCAGACTGGACGCGAGCGGCGCTGTAAAGCAGCAGATCGTCCTGCCAAAGCCGCTTGCATGGCAAGCAGAGCGGGCGGGCGAAATTTTGCTTTTGGACCTGGATCATTTTATATTCAAATTTGATCCCTCGAGCGGCGAATTTAGCGATCTCTCTCAAGGGTTGAGCTTTAAAAATAGCAAAGAATTTACTAGCTTCGTTTGCGCTGCGAAAGATACGGCGGCGTTTGCGATGTTTGGTCAAATTTTTACTTTGCGAGGCGGCGAGATTTTGCCTCTGGCCGAATACAAATCCGAAATGAAAAGCTACACGCCGATCCTTTGTGCCGCGCTCGACGCTGACGGCACGCGACTTGCGCTTTGCTGCAAGCAAAACGAAATCAAAATTTTGAACACTCTAAACGGCGAAATTTTAAATGAAATAAAAGGCGACTTCGGCGCGCTTAGCGACGTTTGCTTTTTGAAAGACGGCTCGCTACTAGGCAGGGAGTATTACGAGGGCGGTCTAGTTTTTTTTGATGCGGTAGGTTCGCGGCAAACTCCCGCGTGGATGCGCGGCGAGTGCGCTAAGGCCCAGAAGATTCGCATCAGCGCGGACGGTTTGAGGCTGGCGTTAATAAACTACGACAAAGCCCGCGTCATCGACCTAAAAAGCGGAAATTTGCAGCTTAGCTTTGAGCTCTCGCACGTCGTGAAGCGCTGTGAGGCGAAATTTGAGCGTATAAACGGCGAGGAGTTTTTAGCTGTTCGCACCGACTACGGCTGCTTTAGTCTTTATAAAATTTAAGGGAAAATATGTTTTATTTTTTGCTTGGTATTTACTTTTTTTACGTTGACGCAAAGGCGATTTTGGCGATATTGCAGATAAACTTCATCCGCTTGGAGGCTAAAAAGCCCGCCGTCGTGCTAGAGCAGGGCGAATACGAATCAGCCGCCGCAGCCGCGATAACGAATCAAAAATTTGAGATAGCGAGCCTGTTTTATCACGCTGCAATATTTATGATGTGGGCGTGCTGGGGGCTTGGCGAGCTATATGAGAGCGCCTATAAAACGGGAGAACTGCGAGATCATATCATCTTTGTGATGAGCTTTTTGATCATCTCGTCGCTGCTGGAGCTACCGCTAAATATCTACGAAACCTTCGTCAAAGATAAAAAGCTCGGCTTTTCAAACGTAACGCCTAAAATTTTTGTGCTCGATCTGCTTAAAACGCTCGTGCTAACGCTGGTGTTTGGTACGCTGTTTGTGTGGCTGGTGCTTCTTTGCATTAGATTTTTGGGCGATTTTTGGTGGTTTTGGGCGTTTTTGATGAGCTTCGCGGTTGCGCTTGTTATAAATCTAATTTACCCGACGCTCATCGCACCTATCTTTAATAAAATGCAGCCGCTAGAAGATGGCGAGCTAAAAAGCCGTATAGAAGGGCTTTTGACGCAGTGCGGCTTTAAAAGTAGCGGCGTTTTTACGATAGACGCCAGCAAGCGCGACAACCGTCTAAACGCCTATTTTGGCGGCCTTGGCGTGACTAAACGCGTGGTGCTTTTCGACACGCTCGTTAAAAAACTAAGTTTAGAGGAGATAATCGCCGTTTTGGGGCATGAGCTCGGGCACTTTAAGCACAAAGATATCCTAAAAATGATCGCCCTAAGCGCGGTTATGCTTTTTGCGATGTTTTTTATATTCGGCAACATCCCTGACGAGGCGTATCAGGCACTGGGGCTTCATAGCGGAGGCGGCGGAGTGATCGTGTTTTTGCTACTTTTTTCGCCGATATTCGGGTTTTTATTTTCGCCTATTAGCTCGTATTTTAGCCGTGCGAACGAATTTGGCGCCGATAAATTCTCAGGCGAGGTTTCGAACAAAGCCGACATGATAAGCGCGCTAAAAAAGCTAGGCTCCGAAAACAAGGCCTTCCCGAAGGCTCATCCGCTCTACGCCTTTTTCTATCACTCGCACCCAAGCCTTTTTGAGCGTATAAACGAGCTGGAAAATGACGGTAAATGACGCGCTAAAAGCCGCTGTCTCGCAGATAGCTCCAGCATGCGAGATAAACGGCGCAAATCCGGTGCGCATAGCCAAGGCTCTTTTGATACAACACCTCGGCGTAAAAATCGAGTGGGTTTTTTTAAATTTAAATCGCGAATTAGAGAATACGGAGGGTTATTTTGCGCTGGCAAGCCGTTTCGCAAATCACGAGCCGCTTGAATATATCACGGGCGAAGCGGGCTTTTACGGGCTTACTTTTAACGTAAAAAAGGGCGTCTTGATCCCGCGCCCCGAGACTGAAATTTTAGTCGAAAAATCGCTTGAGATTTTGTCAAATTTACCCTCGCAAAATGAGCCGTCCCTAGTCGCCGAGATCGGCACGGGAAGCGGGATAATCAGTATCTGTCTCGCGCTAAACTCAAAGGCTAAAATCATAGCATCAGATATCAGCGACGATGCGTTAAATTTAGCTCGCGAGAACGCCGCAAAATTTGGCGTAGAGGACAAAATAGAGTTCGTAAAATGCGCGTATCTGGATCAAATTTACGGGCGATTTGACCTGCTCGTTTCAAACCCGCCTTATATCGCGCGGGACTACGAGCTTGATAAATTCGTGCTAAACGAGCCGCACGAGGCACTCTTTGGCGGCGCGGCTGGCGATGAGATTTTAAAAAACATTATCCTCATCGCTAAAAATCGCGGCGTAAAATACCTAGCCTGCGAGATGGGCTACGATCAGCAAGAAAGTATGCAAAGCGCGCTTAAATTTAACGGGTTCGAGGCGGAGTTTTACAAGGATTTAGCTGGATTTGACCGCGGATTCGTCGCGCGAAATATATTTGCAAATTTCTAAATTTGCGCGCAGTTTTGGCTTTTGCTGGTAAACTAAATTTGCCCCAGCTTGCGTCAAATTTAGCACTCGCAAATTTCCGCCCTTTTTGCTTAAATTTAGCGGATTTTAAATGCTATAACCCTAAAATGCGTGCGATAAATCAAAAAAAGGAAAATCATGAAAAGCATTTATTTTTTACTTTTGGGCGCGCTCATCGGCACGGAGCTAGCTCTGGGCGCCCTAGTCGCACCCACGATTTTTTATCCGAAGAGCATACTTGGCGAGGGCGTACTCACGCAGTTTCAAAGCGGCAAACTGATGGCTACGATATTTGTTAAATTTAACTACGCCTTGCTAGCCGTTAGCGTCATAGCCGCGCTTTACGAGTTTGCATCGTTTAGATCTAGCGTCAAATTTGCCGCCAAATTTAGCGCAAACATGCTATGCGCGATAAATTTAGCCCTCGCGCTCTCGTTCGTGTTTTACTTCACGCCTTTCGTCATGGATGCGCAGGCTGTGGGTGAGGCGGCGACGCAGACGGCCGAGTTTGCTCAGATGCATGCGGCTAGCGAGTGGACGATGAAGCTGATGCTGTTTGCACAGCTTGCTTTGTTTTTTATCAAATTTAAAACCGCCCAAAAATGAGCGCAAAGCCCGATATCCAAATTTTAACCGATTTCCTCTCTGACTACACGACGGCGATGGTGAGTGCCGGCACCTACACCGCGCGCGTCGAAAAGTGTGTAGACCGTGTGGCTAGGCGCTACGGATACGACGTTAGCGTGACGATTTTCGTGAAGTATTTTACGATTAGCGTCATGGACTCGGCCGACAACTCCCTGCGCCGAACCTACGTGAAAAAGATCCCGATAGGGCAGGTGAGCTTTAACCGTATTTCAGAGCTTTCGTCGCTGAGTTGGCGGATTTTGGATGAAAATTTGAGCTTAGACGAGGCCAAAGAGCAGTTTGAGGGTGTCATGCGAATAGGAGCGAATAAATTTGCAAGTTCGCTTATTTTAATAAGCCTTGCAAATGCGGCGTTTTGCAAGCTTTTTGGCGGCGATATGGGCTCGGTAGCTTGCGTGTTTTTTGCGACTCTGGTCGGCTATAGCCTTAGATTTGCGCTTGCTAAAATGGGCGTAAATTTAAAAATCCAGTACGTTTTGACCTCGTTTGTAGTCTCGTTTATCGCCTATCTTGGCGTATTTTACGGCTTTACGCACACTAGCGACGTGGCGATCGGCTCGTCGATACTCTTTTTGATGCCGGGCGTTTTTCTCATAAACTCGGTCTTTGATATCCTAAACGACAATACGCTTGTGGGCATCAGCAGGGCCGTGAGCACGGGCATCCTGATACTTTGCATCGCGGTGGGCGTTTATATCACGCTCTCGCTTAGCAGCGCGGAGATTTTACATGTTTGAGCTTTTTACTGCGACGCTTATAGACGGCGCTTTTGCCGCGGTGGCGGGGCTTGGCTTTGCCTACGCTAGCTCTCCGCCAAAAAGGACTCTCGCATTTTGCGCGCTGCTTGCGGCATTTGCGCACGCTAGCCGCTTTTGGATCATGCAGATGGGATTTTTTAACATCAGCGTAGCCACCCTTATCGTCTCGTTTTTAAGCGGGATTTTAGGTATGCTCTTTGCCAAACGACTCAAAGTGCCGGCCGAGATCATCGCGTTTCCCGCGCTTTTGCCGATGGTGCCGGGAGTCTATGCGTATAAAGGCATTTTGGCGCTGTTTTCTTTTCTAAACGAGCCTGATATCGCTAAGAAAAACGAATACTTAATCATATTTTTCGATAACGCGATCACGACCACGACGGTCTCGCTAGCTCTTGGCGTGGGCGTTTCTGTGGTGCTTATTTTGTTTTACGATCAGTCGCTGATGATTACTCGCGGCGCCAAGTGCAATCTGGCGACGAGAAAGCCCAGCGAAAAGTAAATTTTGCGCGGCATCTTTTAAGCGTCTTTAAATGAGCTAGAAAATTTTGCCCTGCGACAGACTGCATGTCTAGTCTTGGGACAAAATTTTCGTCGCAACATTTAAATCCATCTTAAAATACTTCCGCTAATTGTTTTGTTAAAATTTGGCAATCCGTCAAATTTGGATCAAATTTAGCTCTCGAAATAGGGGCTAAATTTGATAGCCTTTCTTATCTTTACCATAAATTTTTTCTCAAATTTGCCGATATAGCTTAAAACTCGTTTTAAAGGATTAATATGATAAGCAGCATAAATGGATTTAACGCAAACGTAAATTATGATTTTAGTAGCGCTCGCGGGCAAAATTTAAAAGCATGCGAGGAAAAAGAGGCTATAAATTTAACCTCAAATCAGGCTTCGAATATGGAGGTTGCGCAGCCAAATTCGACAAATCAAGCGAACCCAAAAAATAGCGAAAACGTGTCAAGCCTAAAAGCTGTCGACATAGGCTTTAACATCAAAGAGATGGAAGCGGCCATCAGGGAGATAAAAAAGCTCCCGCCCGGCGCACCGGTTAATATACGAGGCGTTTTTTCTCTGAGCGGATATACGCTGGATGAAAAGATAAGCGTATGGGGTAAGATAAGTGGATTAGACGGCTCTTTTAGTAGGAGCGAAGCGGAAAATCTGAAGAAATTTATAAATAGTAGCGGGGCGTTTGGTTTCGATAAACTTACTCGGGATTTGGCGGGATACGATACGACCAACGTTGATGAATTTGCGAAAAAATACATAAACCACGAATACCCATTTTTGGGCATAGAATATAATGCAGGGAATAAGGGGATGGAAATCCTCGACTCCAATATGAGCGTGGACGAGTTTAAGGATAGGTGGGCTGAATATACCGTGCTGAAGCGTCTGGGCGAGAGCGGCGCGGAAAGAATATCCGTGGATGGCGAAAATATCGCGATAGTCATTAATAAAAACAAGGCTCCCGTGGAGTTTAGGGAGCTTGAGAGTATCGAGTATAAGGACGAGCAGAGCAAAAAGGCGTTTATAAAATTCGTGCGAGATGCGATAGAAAAGGGGCTGGATATACAAAATCTGCTTGAGGGCAGGGCTGAATTTAAGGAAAATACAAGCGAGGCGACAGCGTTTAAACCCATCCAAGCCACTAGTAAAAGCAAGACTTACGAGGACAAAGACATCAGACGCGAGTTTTTTGAAAATTTCTTAAAAGTCGAACGCGAAAAGGGGACGGATATAATGGAGCTTTTAAGAAAAACGGGTAAAATAGGGCTTGATATAAAAGCCTAAGGAGCTGCCTTGAAAATACGAATCTACTACGAAGATACTGATGCGGGCGGCATAGTCTATCACGCAAACTATATAAAATACTGCGAAAGGGCGCGTAGCGAGATGTTTTTTGGCTCAGATGTTAAGCCTTTTAGCAAGGATGGGCATTTTGTCGTGAGCGAGATTCGGGCTAAATTTAAAAAACCGGCCGTCCTTGGCGATCTACTCGAGGTAAAAACGAGCGTGGCAAGCCTAAAAAAAGCCTCCGCGCTCATAAATCAGAAAATTTATAAAATCGCAAATTTAAGCGGCGAATGCGAGCCCGAGCTCGTCTTTGAAGCAGACGTCGAGGTCGCGTTCGTTAGCAACCTAAGACCTGCTAAGATGAGCGAGGAGATAGTGGATTTTCTCTCCTCTTATTGCTCGTAAAAGCCGTATTCGCCGGCTTTTAAAACCTTTGTATCGTAGACAATCTGTGAGTCCTCGACGCTCTCACTAAAAAGCCTCTGCGCACCGCGGTTCAGGTAGGTCGCGTAGATGTAGTCAAGCCCGGTGCTAGCGGAGTATCCTACCCAGTTAAAGTTCAAATTTTGCCCCAAAATTTCATTGTTTGAATCCAGCGCGCCGTCGGTTTTGGAGATCGAGTTGGCTATGTAGAGCTTTTCTCTATCTTGCGGTTGCATGAGTTTAAAGATGCTGGGCGCGTAGTTGATCTGCGTGCTTAAAAGGGCGTTAAATTTGACGTCGTAAAGGCGCATCTGAGAGCTCACCATCGAGGCTTTTACTAGCGGAACGTTTAGGAAAACGGTCGCGCCGCTTAGTCTCGAGTTGCCAGATAGCATCGACTTTAGGTCGGTGACGCCGCTTGCAATCTCGTTTTCGTAGGCTAGCCCGCCGCTAAACTCGTCGGCGTAGCGATTTAGAGCCGCTCCTAGCGCGCTACCGTCAGAAAATGCCGCGACTTGGCCGTTTGAGAAATTTAGTAGCTTCTCGACTTGCCTTTTATAGTCTATACCGCCGAATATCAAATTATCCTGCGGAGAATCGACGCTGGAGATGTGCAGAGTCGGCACGAAAGCCGTCATAGACGGATCTAAAACCTCGTTTAGGTATTTTGCGCCCACAGGCGTAAACGGCGCGATGATATAGGAGATATTTTCGCCTCTAGCGCGGGCTAGAGCGCCGTCGATAGCGCTCGGAGCCTCGTTGCCGATGTTGTAAAATTTAACTTCGATGGCGGCATTTTGCCTCACTACATAGGCTATAACCGCGTTTGAGACGACGCCTGCGTAGCTTTTTATGCTATCTTGCGGGATGATGACGGCGATCTTAAACTCGGCGTTTGAGCTTGGCGTCAGGCTCTCGGTGCCGGCGTTTACGTATGAGCCGTTTAGTGCGTTAAAGGCTTGTAAAATGTCTTGATTAGAGCTGCCTTCGTAGCGAGCTAAAAAACTGTGCAAAAGACCGTTTCTAACGAGATCAAGCAAGCAGGCGTCGTTACATTTCGTTGGTTCTAAATTTATATAAATTTCGCTTGCGGGCGGGATATCGGAGGGTTTGTCGCTCCTGGCAAATAGCGCCGAACAGATCAGTAAAGCGGTTAAAATTTTTCTCATAGGTACCCTTTTATCTTTTTTAGATCGCTGAAAAACAGCTCTTTTTTGCTTGGATTTTTCGCTACGACGGCAGGCGAATAGGTCGCCAGCAGGGCCGAGTGTTTAAATTTCATTATGTTTCCCCTTATGGTTTCAAAGCTTTGTGCGCTTTGTTTTATTATTTTGTAAAAAACCTCTTCGCCAAGCGCTACGATGAGCTTTGGCGCGACTAGGCGGGCTTCCGCGCTAAAATACGGCTCGCAAAGCTCGTAAGCGTTTGTCGGAGCTTTGGCTGCGGGCTTGCATTTTAGCAGGCTCGTGACGTAAATTTCGTCCTTTTTAAGCCCCGCTAGCTCGTTTAAATTTTGCAAAAACTTATCGTCGCCTGCCAAAAACTCTCCGCTCGCATCCTCGGCGGCGTTTGGCGCGTCAAATACGAAAACCACCTTAGCGCTTTTATCTCCAAGGCCCGTTAGTGCGTGATTTGCGCTCTTGCAAAGCTCGCATAGATTGCACTCTTTGATGCTTGCGTTTAGCTCGGCAAGGCTTCTCGGCAAGGCCGCGGACGAAGGCGAAAAATCGGCAAATTTATACCCGAATGCCCTCAGATAGTAAAGCTCTCTTAAAATTTCATTTGCGTAACTCATCGCGCGATGATATCCAAAAGGGCGTTAAAAACAGATAAATCAAAGCGCGAGTTTGCTTAAATTTTCGCCCTCTAAGCGGTAGTTTCGCCACTGTTTGGACTGATTTTTCGCGCCCATTTTTTCGTAAAATTTGATACCCGGCTCGTTCCAATGCAAACACGCCCACTCGAGGCGTTGCAGATTTTCGTCCTTGCAAATTTGAGCTAGATGCTTAAAAAACTCTTTTCCTATGCCTTTGTTGCGATACTCTTTTTGGACGTATATATCCTCTAGGTACATCCCGCCAAGTCCCAAAAACGTGGAAAAGGTATAAAAATATATCGCGTAAGCTATGATTTTGCCCTCATTTTCACAGACTAAAATCTCGGCGTAGTTTTTCTCAAAAACAGACTCGGCAAAAATTTCCGGCGTAAATTTTACATCATCGCTCATTTTTTCGTATGTGGCCAGCTCTTTAACCAACTCGCAAACGGCCGAGACGTCGGCTCTGGATGCTTTTCTAATAACGTAAGGCAAAGTTTTCTCCTAAATTTTAATTAGCGATTATATTTTTATTATTTTAAAACGAAGTTTAAAAATTTATTAAAAGGATTTTAAGCGATTTGTTGATAAAATCACCGACTTATATCAAAATCACCATAAGGAAAAATTTATGAAAAGAACATACCAACCTCATAAAACCCCTAGAAAACGCACTCACGGGTTTCGCGTCCGCATGAAAACTAAAAACGGTCGCAAAGTGCTAAACGCAAGACGCGCAAAAGGCAGAGCAAGATTGGCCGTTTAAGCAAATTTAGCTCTATAAGCAGCCAAAAGGAGTTTTCAAGCGTCTACAAAGAGGCCGTCAAATGGCACTGCGAGGAGGCGATAGTCTTTTTTAAGCCTTGCAATGAAAACAAGTTAGCCGTCGTGGCCAGCAAAAAGGTAGGCAAAGCCGTCGTTCGCAACCGATGCAAAAGGCTTTTGCGAGCGGTCGTAGTCGAGATTTCAAACGAGCTTGCGGACGGTATTTACGTGATAGTCGTTAAAAACGGGCTAGAGAAAAGCTCGTTTTTAAAGCTCAAAAAAAATATCTCTTGGGCTATGAAAAAACTCGGATGTATAAAATCAAACATATGAAAATGATAAAACAAGCTATTTTATTTTTGATAAAAGCATATCAAGATTATATCTCCAAATTTACTCCGAAATCTTGCAGATACTATCCCTCGTGCTCGGAATTTGCCGTTTGGCAGTTTAAATTTAACGGCTTTTTTTCGGCGCTTTTTGCGGTTATTTTTAGAATTTTACGCTGTAATCAACTCTTTAAGGGCGGCATCGACTACCCCGTCATCAGTAAAAATTTCGACTCTTTTTTTATATCCAATCAAAATTTAAAATCACATATCGCATTTTGGTTCGTTCCGTATAAAAAAAATAAATTCTACGTTATTAAAAATTTAGACTTTCAAAAGGAAAAATAGTGTTAGACAATATGTCAGTTCAAAAACGCGTGATATTAGCGACCGTTTTATCTTTTATCTTTTTTATCGCTTACGATCATTTTTTTATTCCTAAAAATTTGCCGATAGATCAAAACCAAACCGTAGCTGTGCAGCAATCAAGCCAAGCAAACGCCGCTCCAAGCGCAAATACTGCATCGGCTACCGGCGCTGCGCAGGCTGTAACTACGCAAAGCCGCGAGATCGCCGTTATAAAAGGCGAGCACTTTGAGGCGCGTATCGACGAGCTAGGCAGAATTTCTAAATTTTATCTAAACGACGAAAAATATAAAAACGCTGAAGGTAGTCGCATCGAGCTAGCAGGCGCTCAGCCGTTACCGCTTGAAGTACGCTTTAGCGACAAAGCTTTAAATGAGCAAGCTTTTAAAGTAGCCTACGCGAGCGACGTTAGCGAGATAAATTTAACTAGCGAGCCAAAAAGCATAGTTTTAACGCAAAATTTAGAGGGCTCTAGCGTAACCAAGAAAATCACATTTTATCCAAACGGAAGCTACGATCTAGACCTTAGCGTGAGTGCCGGCGAATACTACGTGACTCCGGGCTTTCGTCCAAACGTCGCGATCGACAGCTACACGGTTCACGGCGCGCTACTTAAACACAACGACGGCAAGCTAACTATCATCGAGGACGGCGACGTAGACGCGACCGAGAGCTTTAATAACGTGAATATAGCCGCGGCAAGCGACAGATACTACACGGCCTTATTTTTCAAATTTGACGGACTCTTAAATCCCGTCGTTTCAAAAGACGGCGCGGGAAATGCAGTGATATTCATAAAAGGCGAGCAAAATTTTAAAGCTAAAGGCTACATCGGTGCCAAAGACCACGCTACTCTAAGCCAGATAAACGAGGAGCTCGTGGACGTCATCGAGTACGGCTGGTTTACCTTTATCGCAAAGCCGATGTTTGCGTTTTTAAATTTGCTTTACGGCTACATCGGCAACTGGGGCTGGGCGATCGTCGTGCTAACGCTGGTTATCAGGATCGTGCTTTTCCCTCTTACCTACAAAGGCATGCTATCGATGAACAAGCTAAAAGATCTGGCGCCGAAGGTAAAAGAGCTGCAAGCCAAATATAAAGGCGATCCGCAAAAGCTAAATATACATATGATGGAGCTATATAAGAAAAACGGCGCCAACCCGATGGGCGGCTGCTTGCCGATACTTATGCAGATCCCGATTTTCTTTGCGATTTACCGCGTACTGCTAAACGCGATCGAGCTAAAAGCGGCGCCGTGGATACTCTGGATACACGACCTTTCGGTGATGGATCCGTATTTCGTGTTGCCTATTTTGATGGGTGCTACGATGTTCCTTCAGCAAAAGCTCACGCCGACGACCTTTAGCGATCCGATGCAAGAAAAGATAATGAAATTTTTACCGCTTATCTTTACGTTTTTCTTTGTGACTTTCCCTGCGGGGCTTACGCTTTATTGGTTCGTAAACAACGTCTGCTCGGTTATTCAGCAAGTTTTCGTAAATAAACTCTTTGAAAAGCACAAGAAAGCCGAGGTAAAGGCCTAATGCGAATTGAAGCCGAAAATCTACAAGAGGCTTTTCAAAAGGCCGCACAGGAGCTAAACTGCTCAGTCACGGAGCTTGATATTAAAATTTTACAAAACCCGAGTGCGGGATTTTTGGGATTTTTCAAAAAAACGGCGATCATCGAGGCAGTAAAAGAGGGTGCGCACAAAGAAGCAAAAAAAGCCCCTCAAACCGCCCGCGAAAACGCCTATAAAGAAAACGGCGGCGAGAAAAAGAAGGAATTTAAGAAAAAAGAGAACTCTGGCGAAGAGCAAAATCATAAAAGCGAAAAGAAAAAAAATCATAAAAATCGCCACGAACATCACAAAAATCATGCGGTAAAGCAAAATGAAACGAGCGTGGCAAACGAGCCAAAAGTCGAAGAAGCGCAACCGCAAAAAGAGCCTCAAGTAAAAGAAAAAGAGCAACACAAAAAAGAACAACCTAAAAAAGATAGCAGCAAAAACATCCTCGATCACTCGATCATCGATACCTTTAATAAAAACGACTTTTACGAAGGCGATGAAAAAACCGCAGCTGGAGAAAATTTAGGCTCGCAAGTTTCCACTGGCGATGCAAATTTGACGCAAGCCGCGCCAAATTTAGCTAAAAAAGAAAAACAAGACTCCCGAGCTGATCGAGTGCAGGCTCAAAAACAAAAAGATCAAAAACCAAAAGCCGACATCGACAAAGTCCTGCCTGAGATAAAGCGGGGCGTAGAGAAGCTTTTTGGCGGAAATTTCTTTACTATAAACAAGATAGACGTGCGCAAATTTGACGACGAGACTGTGATAGTCGAGCTTGACGGCGAGGATGCGGCGCTGCTCATCGGCAAGGAGGGCTACCGCTACAAGGCGATTTCGTATTTGCTTTATAATTGGATCAGCTCAAAATACGGCCTTGCGGTACGCCTTGAGATCGCGCAATTTTTGCAAAATCAAGAAGCCGCGATCGATCAGTATCTAAAGGGAATAATCGAGCGAGTGGAGGAGACGGGCAAGGCTAAAACCAAGTCATTAGACGGCGTTTTGGTTAAGATCGCCCTTGAAAAACTGCGCGAAAAATTCCCCGACAAATACGTAAGCGTAAAGTCAAATAGCGACGGGCAGTTCGTAGTCGTGAACGACTTTATCAAAAAATGAACGAGACCATAGCCGCCGTCGCCACCGCACACGGCGTAGGCTCGATCTCCATCATCAGGCTAAGCGGCGCGGACGCCCTTGGCCTAGCTCTAAAACTCACTAAAATCACCTATCTTGTCCCGCGTTACGCGACTCTAACTAAAATTTACGCTGAAGGCGAGCTCATCGACGAAGCACTACTTATTTACTTTAAGGCCCCGCATAGCTTCACGGGCGAGGACGTAGTGGAGTTTCAGCTCCATGGCGGACTAGTGGTGGCAAATTTGATTCTGGGCGAGCTTATAAAAGACGGCGCCAGACTCGCGCGCGCCGGAGAGTTTAGTAAGCGAGCGCTCATAAACGGCAAGATGGATTTTAGCAAGATCGAGGCGATAAACTCACTCATAAACGCAAAAAGCGAGGATGGCGTCAAAATCATCGCTCGCACGATGAGAGGCGATCTGGCTAAATTTGCAAATGAAATCCGCTCCGAACTCGTAAAAACTCTGGCGTTTGTAGAGACTAGCATCGACTACGCCGATGATGATCTGCCTGCTGACTTGCTAGAGGGCATCAGTCAAATGCTACAACAAAACAGTGCTAAACTAGATAAAATCGTCGCCATAAGCCAGAGCAGAAAAGGGCTGATCGAGGGCTTTAAAATCGCGATAGTGGGCAAGCCAAACGTCGGCAAAAGCTCGATCTTAAACTCGCTTTTATCCTACGAGCGCGCGATCATCAGCGACGAGGCGGGTACGACTAGAGACAGTATCGAAGAAGCCCTAAAAATCGGCACTCATCTAGTGCGCATCATCGACACGGCAGGTATCCGCAAAAACGCGGGTAAGATCGAGCAGATCGGCATTTCGTATTCGCTACGAGCTATCGATGAGGCCGACGTCATCCTGGCTGTTTTTGACGCGTCGCAGGAGGCAGACGAGCAGGATAACGAGATTCTGGAGCTTTTAAAAAAGTCGCAAAAAAAGATTTTTTACGTTCTAAACAAATGCGATCTCGGAGTTAAATTTACAAACCTAGAAAACCCGATAAAAATCTGTGCAAAGCAAGGAACGGACGAGATAATAAATAGCCTAAAAGCCTATCTCGACGCACAGGAGACAAGCGAGATATTATTAAATTCTACCCGTCAAATTTCAAGCTGCGAGGCGGCTAGCGAGGCGATAAAAAGAGCGTTAAATTTGCTTGCCGAGTCCGAGCTTGAGCTTTTTGCTTATGAGTTAAACACGGCAATAGAGCAGATATCGTCGATCACGAAGCCGTTTGAGCGAAGCGAAATTTTAGACGAAATGTTTAGCAACTTTTGTCTTGGAAAATGATCAAAATCACTTTAAGAAAGGAAGAATAATGAAAAAAATCTTGTCTATAGCTGCTCTAGCTGCGTTGCTAGGCGGTTGCATGCCTTCGCAGGATCATCTAACGGCTAGTGTAGTATCGCCTGAGCCGGACTGGATCAAATATCTAGAAAATGACGGCACCGTCGGCGATGTTGCATTTTTCTCAGAAAATTTGAGCGCAACTTACGCGCAAAAAAACGGCGATATCATCGGCATGGCGCTCATAAAAAAAGACGGTCAAAATTTGAAACTTGGCGATATGTACGCGCAAAACGGGGTTTCGTTTATAGTTTTAGAGCTTAACGATAAGGAAAAATTTGGCTACCAGTACATAAATATGCGCGATAAAAACGAGCTTGCGACTCTAAGAAATGCTAAAAAGGTCAAATTTTATCAGTTTGGCGGCGGCATATTAGAGAGCGTGGTTTTTAGCGCGGACTCGGGCGCCGTGTGCGAGAGTTTTGCGGCGGGCAAGACGGTAAAAGCTCATACCGTGACTAATTATTACGATAAAGAAAGCGCCGACAATAGCGATTTTTTCGCAACCCTGATGGATATCGGAGTGAAAAAGGGCAAAAGTGCCGAGATCAAAAATCTAGACTTTAAATTTTTCGTTAGTGACGGCAAGCTATCTAGCACGCAGACGCGGGCTCGATCGGCGGAATTTAGGAGCAAAGTCATAGATGCCGACGCTAAAAAACAGGAGCGAATCCTATCAAATATCGTTTGCGCCGCGCCTAAAAATTGGTCACTTTTATCAAATTTAAACGCGAACGCGAGATAAAAAACTTATTTCTAGCGGCTATTGCGGCCCTGGCTTTTTATGGTTGCGCCGGCATCACTAGTAGCGCAAATATAGCGGAGCGAGATGTCTCAAATATCGACGTTCCGGAGGATAATTGGACGAGATATCTGGGTACTGACGGCGCCATTAGAGAGGTTGCCTTTTTGACGGCGTTTTTCTCGCGTGATTTTCGCACTCAGCCTGAGGACGGCGAGGCTAGTGGCTTTGCACTCACTAAAACAGACGGTGCCAGGTTGCCTTTTGGACTCGGGGCCGTCTATAAAAGCGGCGATAGAGCGTTTATGCTAAAAGATGCCGATACCGAGGCGGAGTTTGATCTAAAAGATGAAGCAAGCGCGACCCAGCTTCGGGGTGCTCGGCGGATCAAATTTTACGAATTTAGCTCAAATTTGACGACGGTAGCGGTTTTTGAGGCGCCGATTTCGGTTTGCGAGGCGTTTCAAAAAGGCGACGACGTGAGCGTGAAATCAGCATCTAGCTACTACGACGCGCAAAATTTAGAAAAACGGTATTTTACGGCCGTTATAACGCAGGCAAAAATTTCCTCCAAAAGCGGCGCGCTACTTTTAAAATCTCAGATAAAAAATTTTACAAATCCAGACGGCCCGCGAGAGGTCGCCGTAAAAACGCACAAATTTGAGGAAAAAATCCAAAACGAGTTGCGCGGGTATGAGCCGATGCTTAATCAAATTTGCGCTTTGAGTGCGAAAGAAAGAGAGCAAAAATGAAAAACACGATGATTTTTAAGGCGGCAGTAGCGACTGTCGCGGCATTAGTATTTAGCGGTTGCGCAGTCATCACGGGCGAGATGGGCGGCGAGAGAGCGTGGCGTACATATATGGAAAATGACGCTAGTATACAGCAGATCGGATTTATAACCGAGACTACGGTCTACGAGATGAGCGGTGGCAAAAAAGAGGAAAAATTCGGCGACTATATGGGTAGAGCCGAGGTGAAATCGCCGGACGAGAGCGACTCGGCGAGCCAAAATCTAGGCTGGGTTTACTCAAGCGGCGACGGCGTAAAAACTCTGATAGTGATTGATCTAGATAGCGGTAGAAATGTAGATTTGAGCGATAAAGACGAGATAAAAAAGCTGCAAAACTCAAAGAAATTTAAGTTTTACGAATTTGGCGGCGGGATCCTTGAGAGCGTGGTTTATAGTGCGCAAAAATCTCCCGTTTGTAAGGCGTTTTTTAGCGGCGAACCTATAAGCGCTAGAAGCGTGACGAACTACTACGTGGGCGCGTCTGACGAGTTTTTCGCTACTGTGATCGACGCGAAGATAGTCGGCAATAAGGGTTTTGAGATAAAAAATCTGGACTTTAAATTTAACCTACCGAGCAGCAAACTAGCCGAAGCTAAAGAGCAGGTGACCTCTGCCAAATTTAGACAAGACGTCATCGAGCAAGACGTCAAAAAGCAAGGGCGTATCCTGCTAAATATACTTTGCTACTATAGCGTGCCAAGCAAATAATCGTTTGCGGCGGGTAATCGCCCGCCGAATTTGACGTAGCATCGGACTTTCTTGCGTCAAATTTAATGTACTAATATACTTAAATTTCTAATTTTCCACAGCTGCTTCAAATTTGGCATTTGTCTAAAATTTGAGCCGCTCGCCAAGACCCGCACTCCAAAAATGCTAATTTTTATTTGGCCAAATTTAGAGCCGAATTAATAACTACAAGTAGAGTATTTTTAGCTTGCCGTATGAAATTTGGACTCTTGTTTTATTCGTCAAATTTACCCCGCTTTCGCCTCTTTGGTTTATCAAGTTTTTATGCGAATTTAAGTAAAATCAACCAAAATTTTTTAAAGGCTAAAAATGGACAAAGCTACCGTAAAAGCGCACAAAATCAGCGATCAAGAGTACGAGGAGATCTTAAAGATCCTAGGCAGAGAGCCAAATTTGCTTGAGCTTGGGATATTTTCCGCGATGTGGAGCGAGCACTGCAGCTACAAGTCGAGTAAAAAGTACCTAAACGGCTTCCCGACCAAGGCGCCGTGGGTGATCCAGGGGCCGGGCGAGAACGCGGGCGTCATCGACGTCGGAGGCGGCGTTGCGGCGGTGTTTAAGATGGAGAGCCACAATCACCCAAGCTTCATCGAGCCTTTTCAGGGCGCAGCAACGGGCGTTGGCGGGATACTGCGCGACGTATTTACGATGGGCGCGAGAGTCGTGGCGAATATGAACTCGCTGCGATTTGGCGAGGTGAAGGGCGAGAGCGAAAACGCGAGAAAACAGCGCTATCTGCTAAAAGGCGCAGTCGCGGGTATAGCTCACTACGGCAACTGCATGGGCATACCTACTATCGGAGGCGAGACGACGTTTGATCCTAGTTTTAACGGCAACATCCTAGTAAACGCATTTGCGCTTGGGCTTTGCAAGAGCGACGAGATATTTTACGGCAGAGCCGAAGGTATCGGCAATCCCGTGATCTATGTGGGCTCAAAGACCGGTCGCGACGGGCTCGGAGGAGCCGTGATGGCGAGCGATAGCTTTAACGACGCGAACAAATCTCTGCGCCCGACCGTGCAGGTGGGCGATCCGTTTGCCGAAAAGCTACTGATGGAGGCGTGCTTGGAGCTGTTTAAAACCGACTACGTCGTGGGTATCCAGGATATGGGTGCGGCGGGGCTAACCTCTAGTAGCTTTGAGATGGCAGGGCGTAGCGGCAGCGGTATGAAGATGTATCTAGACCGCGTGCCTATGCGCGAAACCGGCATGACGCCGTACGAGCTCATGCTGAGCGAAAGCCAGGAGCGTATGCTCATCTGCGCCAAAAAAGGCTGCGAGCAAAAGATACTTGATATATTTAAAAAATGGGACCTAGACGCCGAGATCATCGGCGAGGTGACAGATAGCGGCGTGATGGAGCTTTATTGGCACGGCGAGTTAGCGGGCGAGATACCGATAGCGCCGCTGAGCGAAGCATATCCGGTGCTTGACCGACCGACCGCGCGCCCAAAATACCTAGACGAAATCAAAAATTTGCAAATCCCTGAAAACGTCGATAACAAAACCGCGTTTTGGAAGCTACTTGGTGAGCCTGAGGTGCTAAACAAGTCGCTAATCTACGATCAATACGACGCAAATATCCAAACAAACACCATCAAGCAGCCTGGACTCCTCGGAGCTGCGGTTATCCGCGTGAAAGAAACAGGCAGGGCGATCGCGATGGCGGCTCAGTGCGATCCGAGGGCAAATTTCGTCGACCCTAAAATCGGCGCGGCTAGAGCGGTAGCGGCGGCAGGACGAAAGGTCGCGATGAGCGGAGCGACGCCTCTAGCTATCACCGACTGCCTAAACTACGGCAACCCGCAAAATCCCGAGGTCATGTGGCAGTTCGCGCAGGGCTGCGAAGGCATAAAAGAGGCTTGCCGCGAGCTAAATACGCCGGTCGTCAGCGGCAACGTGAGCCTATATAACGATACCGAGGGCGTGAGCGTCTATCCGACGCCTGCGATCGTGACGGTGGGCGTGAACGAGGACGCAAACGCGAGCCTACCGAGCGTCTTTGCGCGCGCGGGCACGGCGATATACGTGCTTGGCGAGACGAAGGGTGAATTTGCCGCGTCGCTTTACGCTAAGGCGCTATTTGACGCGGTGGGCGGCGAGCTGTCTACGGTGGACTACAAAAAAGAGCGCGCGATATGGGACTTGGTCATCGAGGCAAATAAATCGGGCGCGCTAGAGTTTGCAAACAGCGTAGGCGTGGGCGGCGTAGCGATAACGCTAGCAAAAATGGCGTGCCTAAGCGGGCTTGGCGCGGAGTGTAAATTTGACGTTAAAAAGCCAAATTTCATCTTTGATGAGAGCTTTTCGCGCGCGATCGTCGGCGTAAAAGACGAGGCTAAATTTGAATCTCTAGCCGCTAAACACGGCGTCAAATTTGAAAAAATCGGTAGCGTGGGCGGAGATAAATTTAAGCTAAACGATATTGATGAAAAGCTAAGCGACGTGAGCGAGGTTTATTTTAATAAATTTGCCGCAATCATCCGCCAAGAGGACTAAAATTTGACGCCGAATTTAAGTGCGGCGGGTTTGGGTAAGCTAAATTTGAGCGGTGTAAATTTGACGCTTGCTAAATTTAGCTTGCCTCGGCGATATTTATCCGCGCGCTTTGGCGTCAAATTTGATCAAATTTAAGCAGCTCGCGATGATGATCTGCTATCTTGCCGAGCTTGCAGGCGACCGTAAAAGTAAAATTTAATACGAATTTGAAAGGAAAGTAGATGTCTTGGAAAGACTTTTTAAACAACAAAGAAGAAGAACAGCCGCAAAAGGAGGGCAGAGGAATGGATCAAAAAAGCGTAGCTAAGCCGCCGGTGCTATTTAGCGAGACTCAGCAGGTACTAAAGGCGATCGAGGCCAAACTGGGCGGCACGCTCATCACATACTACAACTCAAACGCGGGCAGCGTCTGCGGCAACGACGCGAGCGCGATGTATGAAATTTTAAAAGGTAAAAAGATAGAAAACGCGTTTTTGTTTATCAAAAGCGACGGCGGCAGCGGTATCGCAGCGCTTCGTATCATCAGCACTCTGCGAAACTACTGCAAAAACATCACCGCGCTTATCCCGGCTAACTGCGCGTCGGCAGCGACGATGATGGCGCTTGGCGCAAACGAAATCGTGATGGGGCCGCTAGCGTATCTAACGGCGGTCGATACCTCGCTAAAGCACGCGATGAGCCCGATAGATAACGGCAACGAGCGCGTTAGCGTATCGATGGATGAGCTAAACCGCGTGATAAAACTATGGAAAATGCACGAAAAAGACAACGACGAAAACCCGTATAAATCGCTATATAACTACATCCATCCGCTGGTTTTTGGTGCCGTGGACCGCGCCAGCTCGCTCTCGCTAAAGATTTGCTGCGAGCTTTTGCGCTATCATATGAACGACGAATCAAAGATCCAAAACATTTCCGAGCGCCTAAACAGCGACTATCCGGCGCATGACTATCCGATACTTTTCCGCGAGGCCGAGGAGATCGGACTGCACGTGCAAAAGATGGACAACGAGCTAAACGAGATGCTTCAGGAGCTCACGCTTCTTTACTCCGAGATGGGGCAGCGCGCGTTTACCGACTACGACGAGAACAGCTACCACGACAACAACATCGCCAACATCATCGAGGCAAACGGCAAGCAGATTTATTATCAGATCGACAAAGACTGGTTCTACCGCCCCGACGAGCGCCGCTGGAACGTGATGAACGACGAGAGCTCGTGGCGTAAAAACGAGCTAGTGGGCGGCAAACTCAAAAATACGATTTATCATTTATGGTGATATTTTGAATTTTATTTTTTGGTTTTTGATCTTTTGTGGGATTTACTATCTGGTTTCAAATTTTAGCCAAAATCCCGCAAATTTAGGCGGCTCGCAAAAACGGGCGATGTTTGAAGAGGCTAAATTTTTAGTTAGTCTGCTCGCAAAAGTCGCCAAAAGCGACGGCAGGGTAAATGAGCTAGAGGCTCGCCTCATCAGCGAGACGCTAGACGATATCACGCTAAGGCTCGGTAACGACGCAGCGATGAGAGTGGAGCTAAAGCAGATCTATAACCGCGAAAAAGAGACGGTGCATAACGCCTATTTTATCGCGCGGCAGTACCGAGATCGCTTTCGTCTGAGTCAAGACGCTGCGGCCGCGAAGATATCGTTTTTGTTAAATTTGGCTTATATAGACGGCGAATTTAGTAAAAGCGAGCGCAATATCATCGAGCAGATCGCTTCCGGATTTGGGCTTGATGAGGGTATTTTTGAGGCGATACTAGCGAGGTTTGAGGCATTTTACGATCAAAGACAGACGCGGCGAAATCCTTACGAAATGCGTACGAAAAGCCCGTATGCAGTGCTTGGGCTAAAAGAAGGCGCGTCCTTTGACGAGGTAAAAAAGCGCTACCGCGAACTCGTAAAAAAGTATCATCCAGATATCCTTATGGGGCGCGGCGAGAGCGAGGAGATGATAGAAAAGAGTACTCGAAAACTGCAAGAGATAAATGAGGCGTATGAAACCATAAAACAAAAAAGCTAGCCTTTTGAGCGTCTTTAAATGAGTTTGAAAATTTTGGACTGCGGCAGACTATCTGTCTAGCCTTGCCCAAATTTTCTGCACAACATTTAAATCCATCTCAAAATTCTACGCTTTTGGGTTCTTAAAATTTAATCAAATTTCGGCGCGGTATTTTGAGATGATTTTTTGAGTTTTGAAGCAAAATTGAGCGTGCGCTAGGCATATAGCCTGCGGAGCGAAAATTTTGCAAAATCTCGAAAAAGCACTCAAAAGACAAGCCGGCAAAAGAAAGGAATATAAATGAGAGCATTAATCAGCGTCAGCGACAAAGAAGGCATCGTAGAGTTTGCCAAAGGACTCGAGCGACTCGGATTTGAGATATTAAGCACGGGCGGCACGCACAAACTGCTAAAAGAGCAGGGCGTAAAGGCAGTCGAAGTGAGCGAATATACGGGCTCGCCCGAGATGTTTGAGGGGCGCGTAAAAACCCTGCATCCAAAAATCCACGGCGGCATCTTGCACAAGCGAAACGACGCAAACCACGTGAGCCAGGCCGCACAGTACGGCATCGGCGGCATCGACCTAGTCTGCGTAAATTTATATCCGTTTAAACAAACCACTATCCGCACCGACGACTTTGATGAGATCATCGAAAACATCGACATCGGCGGCCCTGCGATGGTGCGCTCGGCGGCTAAAAATTTCGCTAGCGTTTATATCGTCACGAATCCGCTTGATTACGACGAGGTTTTGCGCGTCATAGGCGGTGCGGATGAGAGTGAGAAGGCCGTTTTTAGACGAAATTTGATGATAAAAGCCTACGAACACACCGCGGCATACGACTCGATGATCGCAAACTACATGAACGAGCGCTTTAACGACGGTTTTGGCGAGATGAAATTTATCGCCGGTAGCAAGGTTTTTGATGCGAGATACGGCGAAAACCCGCACCAAAAGGGCGCGCTATACGAGTTTGATTATTTTTTCAGCAACAACTTCACTGCGCTAAAAGGCGAAGCTAGCTTTAATAACATCACCGACATCAACGCTGCTTTGGCTCTTGCGAGCAGCTTTGATACCGCGCCTGCGGTCGCCATCGTCAAGCACGCCAACGCTTGCGGTTTTGCCGTAAAATCAAATCTGCTAGAAAGTTACGTCGAAGCGCTAAAATGCGATCCCGTCAGCGCATACGGCGGCGTCGTGGCGATAAACGGCACGCTAGATCGCGCTTTGGCCGAGAAAATCAACGAAATCTACGTCGAGGTCATCATCGCCGCAAACGTGGACGAGGACGCGCTTGCGGTATTTGAAGCCAAAAAGCGCATCAAAATTTTCACCCAGGGCAATAAATTTTTACAACGCGCAAACGACAAATACGACTTCAAGCACGTTGACGGCGGCTTTGTCTATCAGCAAAGCGACGAGGTGAAAGCTAGCGAGCTAGAAAATATGAAACTACAAACCGCGCGCGCAGCTAATGAGGCTGAGCTAAAAGATCTCGAAATCGCATGGAAGGTTGCGGCGCTTACAAAAAGTAACTGCGTCGTTTACGTGAAAAACAGCGCCGTGGTCGCCATCGGTATGGGTATGACGAGCCGCGTAGATGCCGCACGCGCAGCAGTGGCCAAGGCGCGCGATATGGGACTTGATTTACGCGGTTGCGCGCTTGCTAGCGAGGCGTTTTTCCCGTTCCGAGATAGCATCGATATCGCAAGCGAGGCGGGCGTAAAAGCCGTGATACAGCCTGGCGGTAGCATCCGCGACGACGAGGTCGTGCAGGCTGCAAACGAGCATGGCATGGCGATGTATTTTACTGGCGTGCGCCACTTTTTACACTAAATTTTGATCTTTTGACGGCGAGGTGGCGTAAATTTGACTGCGCCGTTTTGCCGTTCTAAGCTTATTGATTAGCGGCGCGCTTGCTCCGCTTTTCTCAAATTTGACTTACCAGCCTTTAAATTTGGACTGCGATTTGCTTGCGCTTTGGAGATTAAATTTAATTGAAAGCAGTCTATGAAGCAAATTTTGATTTTCTTGGTATTCTTGGCTGGGCTTTATGCGGCTAATATCTACGTAAACGGTGAAAAGGTCGGCGGCAGCGATCAAAACGCTACCTATAACGGCGAGAGCAAAAACGAAATCCTAAAACAAGAGGGCAAAAAACAGCTCTGCAAAAAAGGCTACAAGCAGTACTGCTAGGCGGTGCTTTATCTTTTAATCGGCGGTCAAATTTGCGCCGCCAAATTTATCTCATCTAAATTTCACACCTTAAACGCTCGGGTTTTGCCGCTCAAATTTAACGCCATGCCCGTCAAATTTAAAATTTAATCCCTTAAGCAAGGTCAAGACGCTCGCGCGCAAAATAAGAGTATAATTATCCAAATTTAAAATAAGGATAAAAAATGAGTGATTTTTTTAAAGACGCCGAGCAGTTTAACGCCGATGGCGCGACGGTTCCGTTTTATAGATATAGCCAAGGCGGCGTGGATTTCGTAGGGTTTGACAGCCGTCCGTGCGTACCGCCCGAGCCTATGGTGAACGCGCTAGTAGCGATCAAATTTGCAAACCAAAACACCAAAATCGTGATGGTAAATCATAAATTCCCAGCCGGTCTGATCCCTAAAATACAGGAGCAGTTTGACGTCGAGCGCGAGGATCTAGAGGGCGGGGCGGTCAAGATGACCTTTAGCCTAAAGCAGGGCTCAGACGTTAAAAACGTAGATACGAGCCTTTGTCACTGAGATAGGTCATGCTTTTAAACACCTTTGCGCCGCCTTTTAAGCTAGTCGGCGGTTATTTTATCGCGGGTATTTGCTTTTTGATCGCGAGTATCCCAGCTTTTTTTGCGGCCAATTTTGAGACGATCGCAGGGCTTGAGACGGCGGGATTTTTGCATATATTTTTCGTCGGATTTGTGATGAGCATCATCATCGGCGCGCTTTATCAGCTAACTTCTGTGATTTTAGAAAAGCCGTTTTCAACGATCAAGGGCGCGGTGGCAAATTTAGCCGTCTACTGCGTAGGGATCGCTGCGATGGGCTACGGGATGATCAGCGGCAAAACGGGCTTTTTGCACGGCGGCGGTATGACGCTTTTTCTTGCGCTGCTGTTTTTTGGCACGACATATATCGTTAGCTTTATGGACAATGAAAAAAAGAGTTTTGCGGCGTTTATGCTTTTTGTTTCGGCGATATTTTTGCTCGCCGGCATCTCGCTTGGATTTTGCCTTCTGATGATACTTTCTGGCACTTTGCCGATGGATTTTATGTTCGCGCTTAAATTTCACGTCTATTTCGTACTTGGCTTTGTCTTTTTCATCATCGTCGGCGTAGCAACCGTGCTGCTACCGATGTTTGCCTTGGCGCACGATCTAAAATTTACTCTTAGCAAATTTGCCTTCGGGTTTTATATTTTTGCCGGCGTTTTGCTCTTTTTTAGCGAAATTTATGCGTACTTTGCGTTTGGAGCGGCGATTATTTGCTTTGTCGCCGAGGCGCTGCACATCCTAAAAAAGCGTGTCCGCAAAGCGTATGATTACTGGAATGTCAATATTGCTCTTTCGCTTGTGGCATTCGTGCTGTTTTGCGTTTTAGTCGCGGCGGATAGATACGATATGGCGGTGTTTATGCTGATTTACGGCTTTTTGTTTGCCTTTATCGCGGCCCATCTTTACAAGATTGCGCCGTTTCTCATCTGGTATCACTATGTAGCGCCGTTCGTGGGTAAGACAAAGGTGCCGCTGTTAGATCAGATGATCCTTAAAAAGCCTGCATATATCGGTATCGGCTTTAATGCCATTGGACTCGCGCTCTACGAGCTTGGCGTCTGGCTGGAGATAAAATCGCTCGCGCACTGCGGCGTGGTTAGCCTGCTCGTTAGCATCGTTTTGGTCGCTATAAATATGATAAATGTTTTTAAATTTACGAAATTTGGAATAAAGGAAGAAAAATGAAAGAAAAAATCTATGCCGCACTCTCAAATATCGTTGATCCCGAGGTGGGCTTTGATATCGTGTCCTTGGGGCTCATTTACGACGCGGTTTGCGACGAGAACGGCAAAGCAAAGGTCACGATGACGCTATCCACGCGCTCATGCCCGTTGCACGAGATGATACTTGGCTGGGTAGAGACGGCGGTGCTAAACGTCGACGGCGTAAAAGAGTGCGAGATAGACCTCGTATGGGAGCCTGCATGGAGTATCGAGATGGCGAGCGACGAGGTGAGGGCAGCGCTGGGAGCGTGATTTTGGCGCTAGCTGTGAGCACGGGTTACCGTGAAGCTCGGTACAGGGTGCACAGCAGGAATTTAGCGGATAGGGATTTGAGTTTAGTATGCGCGTCGTGCCGTTTGCGGACGATCCTGACTCAAAGTCCGGTAATGGCTCAGTAGTCCCGCATGAGCCTTTTTGGGCGATAGCTCTCATGCAAAATTTCGCCAAATACGTCTACAACAGCAAAAAATGGTTCGAGGCTTATCATTTTATCCCAACTAATTCTCCTCTGCGCCTTAATAGCGATACTAAACTAGTAGGCGTCGCCTTTACGCCAGATCCCGTGCTGGGCGGCATAGATACGCCAAACGGCAGAGTCGATTTTTTACAAATGGTCGGCATTACGCAGCGCGAGCTAGACTGGCTACGCAAAGACCCTACTACGCAGCGCGTAGAGAGATTGATAAACATGATGCGCAAGGATAATCCTTTGCTAATCACCGATTTAAAGCGAACAAAAGAATACGTTTGATTTAATAGCAATTAGATCGGCAAGGCAAATTTAGCCTTGGCAGTAAGTAATGGCCGGAAATTTGCTAGCCCTTGCCGGCTATTTTTATCTCTTTTGCTATTAATTTCTAATTTATATATCCGATTTCTCATAAAAATCAGTAAAATTTAACCGACTTAGCTTTGTCTAAAAATCTCATCTTGCACAAACAAGAAATGATTGGATTTGTAGCAACATATTTAGCTGATTTTTGGTTATACGCAAATGCGCTCAAATTTTATTGGTTAATTTATAAAAAGCAAATTTACTCACGTGCACTGCATAAAAAACCCGCTCACCCGCGTCTGCTCGCACCAAAACACATATAAAATCCCGCCGCTGCCGAAATATACCTCGCCGCC
>CAUPZP010000005.1:0-153686 GCA_963516105.1 uncultured Campylobacter sp. | reverse complement strand
AAAACCCGCTCACCCGCGTCCGCTCGCACCAAAACACATATAAAATCCCGCCGCTGCCGAAATATACCTCGCCGCCTTGCTCGCAGCTTGGAAGCTCGCTGTCAAGCTGCATCAAAAACTCCATCTTTTCGCCGCATATCGGACACGTCGGCACCAAGGCACCCTGTATCCATGATGGCTCGCCGCCGATGCGCGCGAGATTTTGCCTGCTGTTTGACATCCCCCAGTCCTGAGCCGCCCAGCGCGCGGGCGTGGGCGCCAGCGCGACCTCGCACTCCCTTATCGGTTCGTCAAATGCGTATTCCACCTGCGTCCTTTCGCCGATACGTCGCGGTATACCATGCGCGTCGTGCTCGTAAAAGACTATCTCGCCTTCGTTTACCTCTCTAACATGCGCGGCGAGGATTAGGCGCGGCAGCGATCGCACGGGCAAGTCACGGGGCAGCGGATCAAGCGTGATAAGATGAAATAGCGGATTTTGCGCATCGCCGTCCGCCTCGTCCAAAACCCCGCCGAGCTTATATCCTACCTCGCCGCCCTCAAACCGCCAGGTCGGATGGTGTTTCGCCAGATGCGGCGCGTAGGGCGCGCCGAAGTAGCCACGCGGAAAGATTATGTGATACACACGCTGTCCGCAGTATCTTTTGAGCCTGAATTTCTCGCCGCCAAAGCTTATTTCATCGTTCGGTGCTTTTTGTGATTTATCGGAGTTGGCTTCGTTTGAGTTAAATTTAGAGCCGTGTTCAGCCGCAGCCGCTTTAAAATTTTCGCTCGCTGCCGATTTTAACTCGCCAGCGTTAAATTTAACGGCACTTGTCGCATCGCATGCTTTATTTAAATTTACGTTAGCTCGCGATACGTCGTGCTCATCCGCTTGCGGAGATACCGAAGCGAGGCTGCTGGGCTCGTTTGGTATACGCGATACGTCACACTCGCTCGTTTGGGCTTGCTTTTGGCGTTATATTATAGTGTTTTTAGGGCAGTATAAAATCTAAAAACTATGTTTTTGAAATTATTTTTAGTGGAATAATTTTATTGTAAAATAAGAGTACCCTGAATATATTGTGACTAACGAAATATAGTATAATTTGTTAAAAAATCAATTTATTACTTGCAACTTAATTTTCAGCCAAATTTAGAATAATATAAAATTTAACTTACCACCTAATTATTGTGCTTTAAATTTTAAAGGATTGGAAGACCAATCCTTATTCATTAATCCATTTGGTTTCTGATATACGACGGCGTTTCTAGCATATTAGTTGCTTCTTCGCTATTGTATCCGCCACTAACCTTTAGTCTGCTGATTCTTTCATCTAAAATTGGATTTCTTGACTTTTTAAATGCAGCGTCGGGCGTAGAGGCTACGGGCGTAGGTCTTTCTTCCTCTTTGTCTCTAAAGCCGGTGGCTATTATAGTAACTTGAATTTTATTATTCTCAAAACTTTCGTCGCTTGTAGTACCGAATATAATATCTGCATCATCATCGACAGCATTTTGTACTAGGCACATAGCTTCCTCTATATCACTGAAAGGAGAATCTGGGTGATATTTGAAGTGTACCAGAACGCCCACTGCGCCGTTTATGGTAATGTCGCTTAGTAGTGGAGATTGTATTGCATTTTTGATTGCTTCCTGGGCTGCGCCTTCACCTTCTGATTCGCCTATGCCAAGTAGTGCCATACCGCGGTGTTCCATGACTTTTTTGACGTCGGCAAAGTCAGAATTTATATCGCTATTTCCCGAATCAAGAACTATGGTACACATACCGCTGACGGCTCGAGCTAAAACGTTATCAACTATTTTAAAACTTTCTTTTATACCAGCCTTTTTGTCTATAAGGGATTTTAGTCTTTGGTTTGGTATCACAACTATAGAGTCGGACTCTTTTTTTAGCTCGTTAAGACCTTTTAGGGCTAGATTGTAGCGCTTTTTACCCTCAAAATCAAACGGCATAGTAACTACTGAGATTGTTAGAGCACCGATCTCTTTAGCTGCCTGCGCTACTACCGGAGCTGCGCCTGTACCGGTACCGCCTCCAAGGCCTGATGCTATAAATACGATATCTGAGTACTCAAGTGTAGATTTGATCTCTTCGTAACTTTCCTGGGCGGCTTTGGTTCCTACGTCAGGATTCATACCGGCACCAAGACCTTTTGTAATCTTTTCGCCGAGTTGAAGTTTTGTAAAGGCCAAAGAGCTATCAAGTGCCTTTACATCGGTATTGGCGACTATTAGATCGATATCCATTTCATCGCCTTTTTCTCTAATAATATGATTTATCATATTTCCGCCGCCGCCGCCTACGCCCACTACTTTTATCTTTGCACCGTATGAAGGCTTTTTCTCTTCTACCATAAAGTTACCCATAGTTGATCCAATCTCCTTTTAAAATAGTTGTGTTATTTTATTCCAAATCACAGAAAAAATATTTGGTTTTTTTTCTTTTTTATTTAAATCTTCATTTAGTTCATCTTGTAAAGTTCTGTCATCATCGATTCTTAAATCATCTATATAGTTATCATCTAGAGTGCTTCCCCTAAAGATTTTATTATCGACTTCTTCGATATTTTTTTTATCTTCGATTTTTACTCCATTGTCGTAGACTATATCTTTTAAAATCTTATTTTTTACTACAATCTCGTCTTTATATCGCATTTTCTTTTCAGAGTCGATTTCATAAGGCGTAAAGTAGCCTGCACCGTACATACAAAGTCCGATCGCACAAGAATTTGCCGGATCTCTTAAAATTTCATATAGCCCTTCCATTTCCTTTGGTCTTGCTATTCGCACCGGCATATTGTCAAATACTGCTATAGCAAGCTCTCTGATGCCTTCAAGCTTAGTCATGCCGCCCGTAAGAACTACGCCTGCGGCTATTGAGTTTTTGTATCCGCTATCCTCGAGCATTTTTGCAAGTATCATTAGTGTCTCTTCGGCTCTTGCATATATGACGTTTGAAATAACGTCAAGAGATACTTCCTGCACCTTGCCATCTTCGTTAATAGGCGGGATCTCAACTAGTTCGTTGGCATTATTTAGCAAAATTCCGTAATTTAATTTTATATCTTCAGCTTTTAAAATAGGCGTATGAAGCGCTGCTGATAGATCATTGGTTATATTTGACGAACCTATGCCTAAAAATTCGTTATATCTTATCGAATTTCCAGAGTGAATTATCATATTGCAAGTTGCACCGCCCATATCTATAAAAGCTACACCCAAATCTTTTTCATCTTGATTTAGTGTCGCGATAGCCGAAGCGTAGCTGGAAAGTACGATATTATCAGGCTCGACTCCAGCTAAATTTAACGCTTTTCTTAGATTGCTAAGAGATGACTTTTGCGCCATTATGATGTGCGTTTGCACCTCAAGCCTGCTACCGTTCATACCTAAAGGATCTTCTATATGCTCTTGATCGTCTACTTTAAAATTATAAGGAAGTATGTGTAGTTTTTCGTAGTCGCTATGTATCTGCGCTCTTCGCTCAGACTCAGACATTGAGCGTTGTATCTCTTTTATGCCTATTTCATACGTGGGAACGTTTACTACGCCGTTACTGTCAACGCTTTTTGTATAGGCTCCCGAGATTGAAACCACTACTTTTTCGTATCTTGTGCCGGCCACTCTTTGAGCGTCTATTAAAGCACTTTTTATTGATTTTGATGCGAGCTCGATATTTGTTATTACGCCCTTTTTTATACCCTGAGTTTTTGCAGTTCCTATTCCGATTATTTTAAGTCCTGTTTCATCGTGCTGGCCTATCACAGCGCAAATTTGAACAGAACCTACGTCAATACCTAAAATTTTAGTACTCAAAACAGATACCTTCTTATTTTTTTGTATAATAATTTGTTACTTGGTAACGCTTGGACAACATAGCTGTTAAATCCCTAATGAGCTCGTTATTTTTCAAGAAGCCTACATTTTGCGTTATTATCTCTTTATACTCTTTCTCTTTTTCGCTGTTTGTTAGCTTTTGTTCTACTATCTCGTAAACTACGGCTTTATCGCCGAGTACAACATAGCCTTTTTTGCCGCCTTTTTCAAAAAGGCGATTGACGAATATATTAAACTCGCCCTCGCTTAACCCGCCTTCGGCCTTCACGGTATCTCTACTAACAAATCCTATATCGGTACCTTGAAATCCTTTTTCAAGCAACTCTTTTGCTTTTGCTTCTACGATTTCTTTCGTTTTTTGCTCTTTGTAAAGTTCTAAAATTTGCTCTTTCGCCTCGTCAAAACTCATTACTCTAGGCGCTACGATCTCTTTTACCTTTACTATCATATAGCCGTCTTCGTATTCAAACGGCTTTAGGGTATCGCCTTTTTTTGCTAGTTTTAGCTCGTCCATCGGCAAGCTCGCATTATCTTCAAATGTAGCTATCGATACATCTGCTTGTTTCTCGTCTTTCTTTATTTTTAGATACTCTTCAAGCGCGACTTTTTTGGTTTGTTTGAGATTGTAGTCTTTTAGGACTTCGTCTTTAACAGCCTCAAATTCTTTTATTTTGTCGTCGCTACCTTTATATTCGTTTTTGTTTTCGTTGTAAAATTCCGTTAGTTCGTTAGTATTTGCATCGCTTGATATAGCCGGAACAAATTTGGTATCAAGCTTAAATTCGGTCATGGTTTTGTATTCATTTTTGTGCTCTTCCCAGAGTTTTTTGACTGCATCTTCATCTATTTTTATTTCGTCTGCGCTAGCCTCTACGACTTTCATAGAGATTTTATCCTGCATCAAAAAGCTAGCCGTTAGCATATCTATGTCTTGATCATTTGCAGGTAAATTTAGAGCATGTCTTAGCTTATCTAAAAGTATTACGTTTTTTAGGCTTTCCTCGTATTCGCTTTCAGTAGTTCTGGCTCTTTTTAGAGTATTTTTGTAAAGTTCTTTGTCAAATTTGCCGTTTGAGTGGAAATTTTGATCTGCGATGATGTATTTGACTATATCTTCATCGTTTACGCCCAGCCCCAAATCATCTGCGAAATTTAAAAGCATAGCATCGTTTACTAACGCCTCTAAAGCTAAATTTTCTATGCCTAGCTCGCTTGCCTTTTCATCGCTTAACTGTCCGTCAAAAAGCTGGCTATAGTACGCATGAAGCTGACCGTATCTGTTTTGAAATTCTTGGATGCTTATATTTCTGTGACCGACCTTAGCCACCGAGGTAGCTCTGCTCGCGTTTAGATCGTATGCTCCCCATCCGACGAAGCCTGCTCCGACGAAGGCTATCGTGCTTACCCAGATCGTCACGACGAGGTATTTTCTATGCTTTTGCATCCAAGTTATCATCTAATTCCTTCAAATTTATAAAAATTTTATGCATTATTTTACTGAAATATCGTAAATATCACCTTAAAAACGCGCTTTTTATCGATAAAATTTCAAAAAAATTAACATTTTTAAAGACGTTAGTTTCGTTCAGATTCGTAAAGGCGAGCTACGCTTAGCAATTTGCACGTATTTTCAAGGATTGCGACGTCTTTTGCCAGCTGATACGGAGTTCTGCTATGCACGTATACGCCGTATCCTTTGATGACCATTATGTTAGTTTTATTCTCTAACATATAACGATAAATTTCCGTATCCGCGCGCTCATACCAGTCGTCAAACTGTTTTGGGTCGTAAATTGGGATCTCGTGATGCTTTATATATCCAAAATAATCCTTCGGGCGGATAAAAGAATGTCCCAAAGTATAAGCCGTTAGGTATGGCGGCATGGCGTAGCAGATATATTTGGCTTCATTTATATTTTTGTATATATTTAGGTGGATGTCCGCGTCTATGCTCGCATCGTTCCAGCGGTAATCCCTCTTTGAGTTTAGTATTATGAGATCTTCTTCTTTGAGATTATCAAAAATCGTCGTTCTTTTATTTATCAAAAAAGAGTCGTGCTGAATTCTAGCCGAAATAGAGCCGTGAAAGACGCCGAAAAAGTTCTTTCTAAACATCGAAAGAGCGATATTGCTGATCTCGCTTGCGCAGTATTTTAAGTCCATTTTAACCTTTTATAAACTTTTTTTGTTATTATACACAAAAAATAAAGGCTAAATTTGAACTCCCCCCACGTTCCCGTGCTGCTTGATGAAGTTTTGCGAGCTTTTGAAAGTATAAAAAGCGGCGTTATAGTTGATTGCACACTCGGATACGGCGGGCATTCCGGCGCGATTTTGGAACAAAATCAAAACGTAAATTTGATAGCCTGCGACCAAGACGAAGAAGCGATAAATTTTAGCTCCGAAAGGCTTAAAAAATTCGGTCAAAGAGCGCAAATTTTTAAGAGCAAATTTTCAGAAATTTTAAGCAAAATAGAACAAACTCAAATCCACGGTATCCTGGCCGACATCGGCGTTTCGTCGCTGCAGCTGGATAAAAACGAGCGAGGATTCGGCTTAAAGAGCGAAAATTTAGATATGCGGATGGATGCGCAGGCTAAAATTTCAGCCTACGACGTCGTAAATTCTTATAGCGCGCGCGAGCTGGAGCGTATCTTTGAGGGCTACGGCGAGCTGCCAAGTCCGGCCAAATTTGCCGCTAAAATCGTAGAAGCCAGGCAAAACGGCGAGATAAAAAGTGCCGAACGGCTCGCGCAAATAATCGGGCTAAAGGGCGTAAACGGACGCAGCGTTAGCGCGGCGACGTTAGCTTTTCAGGCGATAAGGATAGAGGTAAATAACGAGCTTGGCGAGCTGCAAAATTTACTCCAAAGCATCGAGGATTCGCAAATCGACGAGTGCGTTGTAGCGATAATCGGCTTTCATTCGCTAGAAGACCGTATCGTAAAAAATAAATTTAAGCAGTGGGCGCAAAGCTGTATTTGCCCGCCGCAAGCTCTAAAATGCACGTGCGGAGGGGATAACGCGCTGGGTAAAATCGTTAGCAAAAAAGCGGTAACGCCAAGCGCTGCCGAGGTCAAGGCAAATCCGCGCTCAAGCTGCGCTAAAATGAGGATTTTTAAAATTTCAAGAGGTAAAAATGCAAGATAAAAACGAGCTTTTAGAGTTTGGCGGCGGCGAGCGAAAAAAGGAGAAAGATTTAGACTACAAGGTATTAGCGACAGCATATCTCGGGCTTTTTATCGCACTCGCTTTATTTTTGCCTAAAATTTATATCACGAATCAAATTTATTACATCAGTCGCGAAATCGGCGATCTAAGCGGCAAACGCGACGTTTTGCTCGAAGAAAACAGGGAGCTTCGTCTAAAACTTGAAAGAATGAAATATAAAAATCAAATTTTAGATCCACTCATCCTAAAATAACTAAACTCCCGCCTCCGACTGAGCTACCAAGCGCTCAAGTACGTATTTTTCCAGATCTTTGCGCGGGATCTCGTTTTTTACCGCTTCGTTATAAATCATCTCGACTTTTGTGGAGTATTTTTCGTAGCTAAAATACGGAAAATGCACGCTCCAAGCTTTTTTTATGAGCTCTTTGCTCACAGCTTTTCTCGCCCAAATTTTAAACATATCAAACCCGATAAAAACAGCCGATGTGCCCGCCACGGCGCTAACGATCGAGAGATGAAAGTCGAGTTTAGTAAAAAGATGGTGCGTCAAAAGCAGTAAAATAAAAAATACCACAAAGCACAAAAGGCCGTAAACTAGGTAGGTTTTTGCGTAACGAAATTTAAAATTTAGCTTAGCTGGATCTACTAACATGCCTTCGTTAAAAAGGCAATTTGCCTCAAGCAGATCGCGAAACAGCACGGGTTGCTTCGAGATAACGAAGATATTTTCTAGGATTAAATTTTTAAACGCGTTATTTTTCATATTTATGATTATCCTTAAATTTAGCCCCAATTATAGCAAAAACTTCGTAATCCAAGCTAAAATTTGGCCTTAAAGCAACGCTTTTTTAAGAGTATTTGAGCTAAAATTACTTAAATTTTAAGGAGAAAAAATGAATGGAATAGTATATCTAAACGGTGAATTTATAGACGCAGCGGCGGCCAAAGTTAGCGCATTTGACCGCGGATTTATCTTTGGCGACGGCATCTACGAGGTGGTGCCTGTGCTAAACGGACGGCTTGTGGATAGGGAGGATTTTTGGGAGAGATTTGAGAGAAGTTTGGCTGCGATCGAGCTAAGCTTGCCGTTTTCAAAGAGCGATTTTCAGGGCGTTTTGGAGGAAGTCGTTTGGCGGAACAACCTAAAAGAAGGCGGCGTTTACATGCAGATCACTCGCGGCGTCGCCGACAGGGATTTTAAATTTATAAAAGGCTTAAAACCGACTTGTTTCGTGTTTTGCTACGAAAAAGATATTGTCGCAAACCCTGACGCGGCGACCGGTATCGAGGTCGTTAGCGTCGAGGATATCCGCTGGAAGCGCCGCGACATCAAGTCCATCTCGCTTTTGGCTCAGTGCTATGCCAAAGAACAGGCCGTAAAAGCCGGCGCCTACGAGGGTTTTATGGTCGAAAACGGCTTTGTAACCGAGGCGACTAGCTCGTCTGCTTTTATCATAAAAGATAACGTCCTCATAACCAAACCGCTTTCAAACGAGATTTTGCCTGGTATCCGCCGCAAGGTGATTTTAGGTTTTGCCGAAAAGGCGGGGCTTGAGATCAGGCAGCGACCGTTTACGATGCAAGACGTTTACGATGCCGACGAGGTGTTTATCTCGGCTGCGACGCTGCCGATATTGCCCGTCGTCAGGGCCGACGGCAAGCCGATAAACGGCGGCAAAGTCGGTAAATACGTACCTATGCTAAGGCAAATGTATATAGATAGAATCAAAAAAGAGGCTGGACTTTAGGCTAAATTTGGCGTTTAAGCCCGCCTTGTGTTTTACATGGTGTGGCTAAAATTTGCCGAATTTGGCATCTAGCTTTCAAGGGCGTTTTTGGAAAATTTGGTCGTCAAATTTGACGCGATGTGTGTTAAATTTAAGCCCAAATTCGTCAAATTTGGCTTAACCAATCGGCGGTAAATTTGCCGTCCGAAGCGTTAGTAAATTTGAACCAAAATAACGCTTGCCAACCATCAAATTTCGGAACTAACGATGAAAAATAAACCCAAAATTTTAATCAGCGCTTGTTTGCTCGGCGAAAACTGCAAATATAACGGTGGTAATAATACAGATGCTATCTCTGCGGACGCGCTCGCTAAACTCGGGCAAATTTACGAGCTCGTCGCCGTTTGTCCTGAGTGCATGGGCGGGCTAACGACCCCGCGTGAGCCTGCCGAAATTTGCGCAAGCGGACGGGCAATAACTAAATTTAGCGGTCGCGACGTGACGCGCGAGTTTGTTTTAGGCGCTCAAATTTGCGCCGATATCGCCCGTAAAAACGACTGCAAAATAGCGGTTTTAAAAGAGCGAAGCCCAAGCTGCGGAAGCGGCGAAGTTTACGACGGAAGCTTTACCGGGCGGGTCGTTAGCGGCGACGGGATAACCGCAGCGGCGCTAAAAAAACTTGGCGTTCGGGTAGTTGGCGAGAGTGCGCTTGCGGAGCTAAATTTAGAAAAAGAAGCAGAAAATGGCCGAGTGGATAAATGTTAAAGACATAGTGGACGGCGCAAAATTTTACGCCGGGGCGGCGATAAAAATAATGCCCACGCCGTGCGGGCTGGCAGAGGGAAATTTTATCCCTGAAGGCGGGCTTGTTTACCTTATCTCGGACAACGCTTCGGACAAGAGCTATCTTAATTGCGTCTGCCTAAGCCATGGCGAAGAAGGCAACGTGATCTGCCGCCCCTGGCGAGAGGGTAACTGCGTACTTGGAAGCGAGATCAAGCGGATGTTTGAGAGCGAGCTGCAAGAGGCGTTTATAAGTAAAAGATTAACAGTCGCGGTAGCATAGGGCGGAAAAATTAAGTAGCTAGAATCAGGTTGCTAGAGCGGCACAAACGTCTTTATAAATTTGGGCGTATAAAATTTCTAGCGCGACTTTGGAAAAATTACCGCTTGAAATTTAAAAAATCTCAAATTCGGCAAATTTACTTAAACTAAAAATCTGCACGCGGGTTACCGTACGACTAACATTAAATTTAAAATTTGCAAGCCGCTTACCGCTTTGATTAGAACTCAAATTTTAACAGAGGGCAAAGCGGCGACATCCTGTCGCTAGCCAAAACGCAACGATAAATTTGAGTCCAATTTCACCCAAATTTATCGTTAAAATCGCCGTCACATTTACCTTAAATGCCCAAACTCCGGTCTATATTCAAAGTGCATCGTGTCAAAGCTCACCCAGCGCCCACCCCAGATGAAGCCGCGCTTTTCAAAGACACGCACGATCTCTTCGGGGATTTGATTGCGGTAGCGGCCATCCTTGCTCCAGCGCCAGTAGTCGCTCTTGTCGGTGTTTATGTCGATCGCGATGCCGTAGGAGTGGGAGCTCTTACGCTTTGTGCCCTCTATCACGCGCCAGTTAAAGGTACCCGACGGGTTATCGAGAAATTTTAGTAGCTCCGGCTTTTGTAGGGCCAGTGCGTCAAGCTCGTTTGAAACGTCTTGCAAGGCGGTTGCCGCGCCGTTTTTGGAGTTAAATTTAAACGTCTTGCCGCCGTGATTTTTTAGCCAAACGACGTCCGTTAAATTTGCCTTTACTTCCGCCTCATTCGCGCCGTAAATTTTATCCAAAAGCTCGTAATTTCGGTATCTGCCAGCGTCATTGCTAGGTAGTGCTAGAGGCTTAAATAGCGGATAAGGCTGCGCAAAAGTATCCTCGACGTCGGCAAGATTTAGCAGGTGCGCCGTGTCCTTTGCCTCGCCGTCGTCAAATTTGATCTTAGTGCCGTCTGAAAAAATCACCTCGTTGCCGACTATTTTCACGCCGTAAGCTTTTTCGATCGCCGATTGTTTCGCGCGCTGCGCCTCTTCGCCGCTAGCTATTTCAAAGGTGTTCATGGAGTTTATCCGCGAAACTAGCAGGCGTTTTGGATCGATATCGGAAACGTCCGAGCCGATTTTTAGCGTCGTGATCGCCACACCGCCGATCATGGCTCTGCCGTTATCTTTCGTGCGGATACCCCAGACGTCGTGTACGGTGAGCGGTTCGTCTCCGCGCAGGCCGGCGTAGAGCATGATGTGTCCGTTCATGTGAAACAGCGTTCTATACGGCACTGCCTGCGTTTTGATGACGCGCAGTTTTTCTTCCGTGCTTAAATTTGCTAGGCTTACGACCTTACCGATTTGGCCTTGTGCCTTTGAGTTTCGCGGTAGCCACACGCCAAAGCTGCCGAGAAAATCCTGCAAAAACAGCGAGCAGTCGCGCTTGCCGCCAAACCCGCCCCAGCCATAGCTTTGCCCGAGCAGAGATGACGCCAGCGTCCTTACGTTTTCGTCGCTAAATTTAAGCGGAAAGCGGCTCGCACTTTGTTTTGAGATCTCGTAGTTTTTTAGCCCGTTTTGAGTCTGGATTTTGCCGTAAAATTTAAACTGATCCTCGCTTTGAAAGGGCAAAATCGCTCCTATACGCCCGTAAAATAAAAAATTGCCGTTTTTGTCGTAGACGGGCTCTTCGTCTTTGATAACGCTTAGAAATTTAGAGTTTTTTAGCTCTTGCACGGCGTCTGCGCTTAAAATTTTGATTTCGGTCGATTTCACCCAGGCCCATGCGGCGTCGCTACCTACGAACGCCCACGCGCCGTCGGCCGAAAAGTGCGAAACGTAAAGTGGATATCCGATAGAGACGAAAGATAGCTGGGCGTAATCAAACGGTAGTCCCTCGCCGGCACGTGCCGGATTATAGAGTACGGCCTCGTCGGTCGGTATATTTCGCAGGCTAGTATTTGCCGTCGTTATCGCAGGTAGAGAGACTTTACCGAAGCTCTCCACGCTAGCGTTTTTGCGCACTTTTTCAAACCATTCGTTCGGGATTTTGCGCATATTTGAGAAATAATACTGCCTTTTTGCCGTATTTTTATAGTAGTCCAGAGCCCAAAATGCATCTTTTGCGGTGGTTGAAGGTGCTCTTAGATCAAGCGAGTTAAAGCGTTTTTGTAGCAGTGTTTGGCCGCTACTTTGAGCCTCAAAAGGCAGTATCGGCAACGCATTTGCATTTTGATCGACATCAAATTTTAGATAGCTGATGTGGCCTAAATTTTCGTCCGCGCTCTCCTCGGGCATATCGTATGCCGACGCCGTATTGGCACCTTCGGGTAAATTTACCGCACTAGAGGCATCTTTTGACGATGCGCAACCGCCTAGCATTACTAACGCTACCGCCGCTGAAAGCATAAATTTATTAATTTTCAATCTTACTCCTTAAAAATAAGCTATAATTTTACAAAAAGTTAGGGAAATTTGTGCTAAATCAGCTCTTAGAAATATTAAAAAAATCAAACGTTTTTCTCACCGGGCGCGGTGGCGTGGGCAAAAGCCACCTCACGCAAGCGGTCATCAAGCACTATAAAAGCGAGCTAAAAAACGTCGTCGTACTCGGCAGTACCGGCATCGCGGCGGTAAATGTCGGCGGAGTGAGCGTGCATAGTTTTTTTAAATTCGGCATTTGCTCAAGCCTTGAGGAGTTAAGAGGCTACGACCGCAAACAGCGCGGGAAACTCGGCGAACTAAAAAAGATGCTAGACGCCTGCGATCTCATCGTGATAGACGAGATCTCGATGATCAGCGCGGGGCTGATGGATATGATTTATTACCGCCTGATGAGTTCGCGATTCATCGGGCGCGTGATGCTCGTGGGCGACTTTTATCAGTTGCCGCCCGTGCGAAAAAACGGCGAAGATGGCAACTCGCTCTTTAAATTTCTCTACGCTTTCAACTCTAGCTCGTGGCATGAATTTGAGTTTAAAAATATCGAACTAGTCGTCTCAAAACGTACGAAAGACAAGAAATTTTACGATATCTTATCCATGCTTCGCGTAGGGCGACTGAGTGAAGAGGTGTTTAGCTATATCGAAAATTTACGCGTGCCAAGCGTGCAAGTAGATGACGATACGAGCGTGCTTTTTGGACGAAATTACGAAGCCGACGAGCTAAATAACAAGATGCTCTCTAAGCTACCTACGCCGCTTGAAAGGGCTGAGGCGCTAGTGGAAATTTACGATGAAAATTTAAACGAAAACGCGCTGGATCGCTGGATCGCAAACCTCTACGCGCCTGAAATTTTAAATATAAAAATCGGCGCGAAAGTTATATTTACCGTAAATAAATGGGGTGAGTATTATAACGGCGAGCGCGGACAGATAATGCAAATTTTAAAAGAAAACGGCGAGATAAAAAGCGTCATCGTGCAAAAAGCTAACGGCGAGATCGTCGAGGTAGAGCGCGCGAGATTTGACATGAGCGAATTCGTGATGGCGGGCGAGCATCTCGAGGAGCGCGCGAGGGCGTCTTTGACGCAGTTTCCGCTAAAGCTAGCCTACGCGATCACGATCCATAAATCTCAAGGCATGAGCATCGAAAATTTAGTCTGCGACCTAAATCATATCTTTGCCAACGGGCAGCTCTACGTCGCGCTCTCGCGGGCGATCGATCCGAAAAAACTGAAGATATTTTACGGCAAAAGTCGGCCGTTTAGAGAGTATTTGCAAAGCGTCGTTAAAATAGACGAAGAGGTCGAAAAATTCTATCTTGAAAATAAATTTGAAAACATTAAGGAAGACGTATGAAAAAGATTTTTGCGCTGGCTTTTGCCGCGGTTATGGCCTTTGCCGAGACGCTAAATATTGACAACTTTGAAACCGATCTGTACTCCAGAGACGCCAAAAGCTCGATCAAAAAAGTAAGCGTAAGTCTGCGTCTGGAGGGGCGCGACGTCGTGGATAACGAAGCCTACGTGCTTGACGCGCTAAACGTCGTTATTGGTAGCTTTTACGTCGAGGATCTGCTAACTTCGCTCGGCAAGGAAAAATTTAAAGACACGCTAGCGAAATACACCGCCAAAAAGCACTCTGTCGATATCGACGAGGTGCTCATTATCTCGCTAAAAACCGTGCGCGAACCAAATATCGAAGAGCTACTTGAAGCGCTAAAAAACGTCAAAACTACGGGCTCAAAAAGATCGCAAAAAGAGCAGGTCGAGGATATCTTGCGAGGAAATAAAAACCAGCTAAAGCCGATGGATTTAAATCAGATAGATGATTTTGGCAAGGATTTTGGAGAGCGGTAAATTTGGGATTAAATTTATAAATTTTACGCACCGAGACCCGCAACTTTAAGGCGCTAAATTTGGTTTGGTTAAATTTAAGACTCTCTAAAAATTTTTAGTTTTTCTTTTTTCTTGGGAGGCGGAAGGGGTTTCTACTTACGAAGCGTCGCCCCTTCCGCCCCCAAGCCCCCACCATCCCCACTGCACGTGAGATGTTGCTGCACTTCGTGCAGATTTATCTGGCGCTACCGCGCCGCACATTTTTTAGTTTAACATTTTTGCGATGCAGGTCTAGGCGGCTCAAATTTGCAAATTTATCTTCAAATTTGAGCGTAAAACGATAAGGCGAAGTATCACGAGATGATTTTTAATGTTGTTGCAGTTTTTGCGACTAAGGCTAACCGAGCGGGTTGCCGCAGGAGCAAAAACAAAACTCATTAAAAAGCGCTCGCGAGACAAGCCGCCTTTTGCAAAGAGCTTACTGGTTTATGATGTCATAATACGACGGTATCACCGGCGTCAGCAAATCATCGCTTATCTTAAAATCCTTCTTAGTATTGCTCAGCGTGATTTTGATTTTGTTGCCGAGCTTATCCTCGTAGTCGATCCTTGTGGGGATATAGTTTTTGACGGTGATTAGGTACTCTACGCCGTCGTATTTGGCCTTATAAAGCGTATCGGTGATCTTAACCGCGTTTCTAACGACGTCAATTAGATTGGGCGCCTTTTCAAATTTGGAGATGATCGCTTGTTCGAGCGCATCCTCGATCACGACGACGCGATTTTTATCAAAGTAGATTTTTTTAGGCGTCGGGCGCTCGTAGATCCAGTAGGCGCGGTTGTTACTTTTTGCGTAAAATTTACCGTAGTAATCAACCGTTTCGTTCTCGCTCGTGATAGTTTGCACGAAGTCGCTTTGAAGCGTGACGAAATTTAACGTAACTCCAAAAGCCGAGGCGCAAAAGAGCAAAAATGCTAAAATTTTTTTCATATATTTTCCTTTATCTGGCAAAATTCTAGCTAAGTTTAAATAATAAAATGTTAAAATCCGAGCTTTAATAAAATTTAAAGGCTAGAAATGATAACGGCGTTTATGCAAAAGATATTCGGTACGAAAAACGATAGGGAAGTAAAAAAATATTTCAAACGAGTCGCCTACATAAACTCGCTCGAGAGCAAATATCAAGCGATGAGCGACGATGAGCTAAAGGCTAAATTTAACGAATTTAAAGCGCAGGTGCAAAACGGCGAAAAGAGCCAGGACGAGCTACTAGACGAGGTGTTTGCTATCGTGCGCGAGGTCGGTAAAAGGACGCTAAATATGCGCCATTTCGATGTTCAGCTAATCGGCGGCATGGTACTAAACGACGGCAAGATCGCCGAGATGAAAACGGGCGAAGGTAAAACCCTCGTAGCAAGCTTGCCCGTTGTTTTAAACGCGATGAGCGGTAAGGGCGTGCACGTCGTGACCGTAAACGACTACCTCGCCAAGCGCGACGCGACGCAAATGGGCGAAATTTATAAATTTCTAGGCCTTAGCGTCGGCGTGATACTAGGCGGCGAATACGACGATGCAGCGCGTAAAGCAGCATACGACAGCGACATAACGTACGGCACGAATAACGAATTTGGCTTTGACTACCTACGCGATAATATGAAAATGGATTTCAAAGATAAGGTGCAAAGAGAGCATAACTTCGTCATCGTGGACGAGGTAGATAGTATCCTCATCGACGAGGCCAGAACGCCGCTCATCATCTCGGGTCCTACAAACCGCACGCTAGACGGCTACATCAAGGCAAACGAAGTAGCGCGCCAGATGAAGCGCGGCGAACCGCCTGCGACTCCGCAAGAAAAGGCTACGGGCGACTTTACTGTCGATGAAAAAAACCGCACGATAGCCATCACCGAAGAGGGCATCTCAAAGGCCGAAAGGCTCTTTGGCGTGGCAAATCTCTACGACATGGAAAACGCGATTTTGAGTCACCACCTAGACCAAGCTCTAAAGGCGCACAATCTCTTTGAAAAGGACGTGCACTACGTCGTTCGCGAAGGCCAAGTCGTCATCGTCGACGAATTTACAGGACGTCTTAGCGAAGGTCGAAGATTTAGCGAGGGTTTGCACCAAGCGCTCGAGGCTAAAGAGGGCGTAAAGATCCAGGAGGAGAGCCAAACTCTAGCCGATATTACATTCCAAAACTACTTTAGACTTTACAAAAAACTATCGGGCATGACAGGTACGGCGCAGACGGAGGCGACCGAGTTTTCGCAAATTTACAAGCTTGACGTCGTTTCGATCCCGACAAACGTGCCAGTTATCAGAAAAGACAACAACGATCTCATCTATAAAACAGAAAACGAGAAATTTAAAGCCGTGATCGACGAGATCAAAAAAGCTCACGACCGCGGTCAGCCCGTACTCGTGGGTACTGCCTCGATCGAAAAGAGCGAAAAACTGCATAACCTGCTAGTAAAAGAAAAGATCCCGCACTCCGTGCTAAATGCTAAAAATCACGAAAAAGAGGCCGAGATCATAGCTCAGGCCGGCGCTCGCGGCGCGGTTACGATCGCGACGAATATGGCCGGACGCGGCGTAGATATCCGTATCGACGACGAGGTGCGAAACCTAGGCGGCCTATACATCATCGGTACCGAAAGGCATGAGAGCCGCCGTATCGACAACCAGCTGCGGGGTCGCTCGGGACGTCAGGGCGATCCCGGAGTGAGCCGCTTTTACCTGAGCCTTGAGGATAACTTACTTCGGATATTTGGCAGCGACCGCATCAAGGCGATAATGACGCGTCTTGGTATCGAAGAGGGCGAAAGCATCGACTCGAAAATGGTCACTAGAGCCGTCGAAAACGCGCAAAAAAAGGTCGAGAGCCTGCACTTTGAAGCGCGAAAGCATATCCTCGAGTACGACGACGTCGCAAACGAGCAGCGAAAAACGGTGTATAAATTTAGAAACGAGCTTCTTGATCCAAATTTTGAAGTCGGCGAAAAGATCAAACAAAATCGCGCCGAATTTGTCGAGCATCTACTAGCTCAGGCTGAAATTTACGCAGGCGAGCCAAAAAGCGAATACAATCTCGAAAAACTAAGCTCTGTGATAATCTCAAACGGCGCGTTCATGCAGCCAGATGAGCTAAAAGATCTCGACTACGCCGAGCTTGCCGAGAAGATAATGGCCAAATTTGAAGCCGACTACGAAGAAAAAATGGGCGTCATAGGCGCTGATCAGCGCAGATACCTAGAAAAGGTGCTCTGCCTGCAAGTACTAGACACCGCATGGCGCGAGCATCTATATCAGATGGACATCCTAAAAACCGGCATCGGACTACGCGGCTACAACCAAAAAGACCCGCTCACCGAGTATAAAAAAGAGAGCTTTAATCTCTTTATGGAGCTCGTTAGCCGCATCAAATTTGAAAGCATCAAGCTGCTAACGGCCGTGCGTTTAAGCTTCTCCGAACCTACCGAGTCTGCGCCGCAAGAAGCGCAAGATAGCAAGGCTCTTGGCGCACTCGAGAGCGATGAAAAGCCCGGCAAAAAGGTATCGCGAAACGCCCCGTGTCCGTGCGGAAGCGGTAAAAAATACAAAGACTGCCACGGCAAGAGCGGCCCTAAAAAAGGAGCTTTTGCGGAGGATTGGGATAAAATTTAGCTTTGGCGTTTTGGCGGCGGTTTGCTAAATTTAGCATTTAAATTTGCCGCCTTTTTGAAGCAGCACGGAATCTTAACATAAATTTAAAACGCTTAGCTTTCTCAAGCGGTTTTTAAAATTTGATGTCAAATTTGCGCGGATAGACAAATTTAACGCACTTGGCGCAAATTTAAAATAAAATCGAGCGACACAAAAGTAGCGAGCAAACCAAAGCCCAAATTTAAACAACGGAAAATCAAATGAGCCTAACCAAATATCTACTTTTCAAATATCTACGGTTTGACAAAACCCAGCCATTTATCATGCTTTCGGCACTTTTGGCGTTTCTAGGTGTGGGCGTCGGGCTCATGGTGCTCATCGTTGCGATGGCGATCATGAACGGCTTTGATAAAGAATTTGAGCGCAAACTTTTTACGATGAACTATCCGATCACGATCCTCTCCGCAATACGTGGCAACATCGACGAGAGCGACGTTAGCGAACTAAAACAAAAGTTTCCGAATCTCAAATTTAGCCCGTACATCATGAGTCAAGTTATCATAAAGGGGGCAAATAGCTTCGAGGGCGGACTGCTTTTTGGCGTAAATTCGCCCGACGAAAAGCAGATAAACTCGGTCGTGGCAGCCGGTCTTGGTGACCGCGAGCTAGACGGATACGGCCTGCTCGTCGGGCAAGGCGTCAAAAATGAGATGATGATAAATGAAAACGACAAACTCACGCTCATTTTTACCAAAAATGACCCGAGCGGCTTTGCTCTAACGCCTAAAATGAAGCGCTTTGACGTCGTGAGCTCGTTTAGCTCGGGGCTTGTGGCCTACGACAAAAGCTACCTTTATACTAGCGTCGAGGCGCTGCGTAAGATACTCGAGTACGACGAGGGCAAATTTGACGGTATACATGTATTTTCAAACGATCCGTTCGCCGACATCGAAAAGATCTCGCGCGAGCTACGGCTGGGACAAAAAGCTATCGGCTGGTGGCAGCAAAACGGCAACTTTTTCTCCGCTCTGGCGCTTGAAAAACGCGCTCTTTTTATTGTTTTGATGCTCATCATCTTGGTTGCCTCGCTAAATATCGTAAGCTCGCTACTTATGACCGTCATGAACCGCCGCCAAGAGATCGCGCTACTACTCTCGCTGGGCGCTAGCAAGGCCGAGATAAAAAAGAGCTTTTTTGCTCTCGGCGCCACGATAGGCGGAGGTGGGATAGTGTTTGGACTCGTGCTCGGGCTCTTTGGCGTGTGGCTGCTTGGCAGCTTTGATATCGTAAATTTGCCGGCCGACGTTTACGGCAGCGCGAAGCTTCCTATGGAGCTATCCTTGCTCGATCTTGTTATGATTTTGGTAGGGGCGGTCGTTATCGTGGCGTTTTCGTCGTTTTACCCTGCTAAAAAAGCCGCGCAGATAAACGTACTTGAGACGCTTAGAAATGAATAAATCGGCATTTTAGCCAAAATGCTTTTGGGTTAAATTTAATCGAATAAAAATTTGCCGTTTTGACCGCGCTGGCTCGTCTATTTTTTGAATTATATAAAAAACGGCGAAATTTTATTTATATAAAAATACGCCGCTTTAAATTATTTTCGTTCGAGTTTTTATTCTCGTGCATGTAAATTTTTTAAATTTAAGCCGCCGTCGGCGTCAAATTTACCCTCCAAACTAGAAATTGTACATCGTGCAAAGTATCCGCAACCAAGTAGTAGCCGTAAGTTTGCCTATGTTTTTTATACTGCAACGGTTGCTAAATTTACTTACGGCATTTAGAAAGCCATGCTTAAGGTCGGCACTTATGCTAAATTTACTCCATATTCGACTGCTGTTTTGAAGTGAATTGTATCAATTCACAAGCAAAAATTTGAGACCCTTTAAGGTATAATGCTCAAAATTTAATCCAAATTTGGAGAGAAAAATGACGAATTCCGAGTATGCGCGCTGTATTGACGAGGCTGCGGGGCTGGATCTTGATTTAGATTGCAAAGAGATCGATCTGCAGGATAAGTTTTGCGGGCTTTTTCAGTGCTTTACGCCCGAGGGCGCCGGCATAGAAACGGTGTTTGCGCCGCTGCAAAACGGCGAAGTGCTGCAAGCGCGCATAATGCCGATCTACTCAGTCACGGCGCAGCAGACGCGAGAGGCGTTTGGTCGGGGCGTGGCGCCCGGGTATTTTTGCCCGCCGCAGTATCCGAAATTTGGTGGCTGAGCGCTGAAAAGCCTAGCTTTAACGCACGTTCGAAATTTAAAAATTTTCGCAGAATTTCTCGGCGATGACAAGCTTTTAAAAATGCTTGAGCAGATAAAATCCGCTCGAGTACAGGAAAGTTTTGACTTTAGGGATATGAAGATGAGCTCGCGGGCGGCCGTATATGGGGCGAGTGGATGATAGATTCGCCTAAGCTTGATGCGAAGATATGGGTGCTCGGCGAAGCGTATTATTCGACCAACTGCGACTACCTGCTATGCCATACTTGCAGTATCCAAACTACGCTCAAAGGCCGCAGGAGGACTTTTTGAAGCCCTACTTCAATCTATACCTGGCGGGGCGACAGATCGCGTTTGATCGCGGCGAGTCGTGGTTTTTACGCGCTAAATTTACGCAGGCAAGGAAACTAAATGCAAACGGACGCTTTTGGCTGGCTAAAATTTGAGTTCTACGAGTATTTAAAACTATACGATGTGGGCTTAAAAAAGCCAGCGAATGAGCATCTAAAGGGCACTGTGAGTAAATTTAAAAGCGAGTTTAGCGAGGTGGAGCGGGACTATGCACTGGGTGAGCTCTGCCGCAAAATTTTAGACAAAAATAAAAGTGAGCTAAAAAATCTAAAAAACCGCGGCAACGACGAGCTGCCGTTTTGGCTCGGCGAGCTAGTCGGCGAGTATCTAAAATGGCGCTGCGACGCAGGCGAAATGCTGCATCTGCGCTGGGCGTATCAGATCTGTACGCGCGGCTTGGGAGAGCTTGATAAGGACGGTCTTTTGTGCCGTACATACCGCCATGGGCGCTACGACGCACGAAGTGTGGAGTTATACTTTTACATGTTATTAGACGTGCTAGACTGGGCGCGTACCACTTTCCAGAGGGCTGTATGATAGAGCGCGCACGCTACGAACGACTAATCCGCAAAGCTCGCGACGTAATGCAAAAGCACGAGATAAGCGCGCGGCTAAACTTAGGGTTTGAATACTTCGTAAAACTTTACGAATGCTATTTTGAGTTTAAATCTCGCGGCGGCGAGGTTGATTTTACGCGCTGCGTGAAAAAGCGGGGCTAAATTTCGCGCCCGTAAAGTCTTTTTATTATGAAGTAGCGAACGGTCATTAAAAATTGACTATAAATTTGAAACGAGCGCTAAATTTGCGGCTCAAATTTTGGCATTTAGCTAGTCGCAAACGATACGCTGAATTTTAAAATTTAAGCAAATGTGACTCGGTTTAAATTTTGATTCAAATTTTATCCGCGCGCCACAGCTCGGCAAACTCTCAAATTTACGCCTACGCCGCTATATTTTGCAGATTTTCAAAGCTAAACACGTTTAGTCCGTTTTTGTACTCGTAGCCTAGAGTTAGCTTATGAGCTTTGATTATATTTTCGACGATGTAGAGCCCCAGACCAAAGCTCTTTTGCGCACTTTCGCCTTTGGTAAAGGGCTCGACGTAGTGGCGCAGTTCCTTTGACAGCCGCTCGCCTTCGTTGATAAATTTGATAGATTCGCGCGTGATCGTGATATTTACGTGCTTGTTTGGGGAGTATTTTAGCGCGTTATCGATCATGTTTTTGGCGGCGATAGCCAGTAGCTTAAAGTCGGCATTTAGGTTCACGTCCTCTAGCTTGCTGATCGTGACTTGCCCCGGATCTACCATCGCGATATCCAGAGCCTCGTCGATGACGTCGTCGATACGGCAAATTTTAGTGTTATTTAGTGCGATGTTTGACGTGACTTGCTCGACGGCGGCAAATTCGTTTATGAGATTTTCGAGTTTTATAAACACAGATACTAGCCGCTCCTGGTTTTTGCTTTTTTCGATCATTTCGGCAGCTAGGCGACCTTTGGTGATCGGGGTTTTTAGTTCGTGCATTATGTTTCTTAAAAACAGCTTGCGCGATGCGTTTAAGCTTTTGATCTGGGACACTGCGTCATAAAACGCCTCCGCAACTTCGGAAATTTCGTCGTTACCGCTACTTACGTTTTGCACTTCTTCGATCTCGCCCGCGGCAAATTTAGCTATCTGGCGCTTTAGTTTTCTTAGCGGTTTTAGCTTTCTGATAACAAAAACGTAAGCGGCAAGAAGTATGATTGCGACTAGCAAAAAGATAATCTTGATGATGTCGTAGCGGTATGGCTGGTAGTCGTTATCCTTTAAAAGCAGGATTTTATCTACGTGCTGGACTTTTAGATAGTGGTGATTTTGATAGATCATGATGGCGCTAGAACCGATGTCTGCGGATATCTCCTCAAGCACGGTTGCGTTTGCTAGGATCTCTTCTTTTTGCTGTTCGTTTGTGATCTCAGGCATCTTAAAGTCGCCCGTTTGACGCTCGTACTCTTTTTCGTTTATGATACCGCTCATCAAAAAGAGCTGGTTTCTAGCGATCGTGGAGTACTTGGCGTTTAGCTCGCGCGCGTAGTTTTGCTTGTCGTAGTCCATCAGCCACAAAAACGCGAGAAATATGCTCGTAAGTGCAAGCGCAAAGATAAAAGTGATAGTGTAAAAAACCGATGAGCGTTTCATTTGCGGGGCTTTACGTCAAATTTACTGCACTAGCTTGTAGCCGATGCCACGGATGGCGTGGATGTATTTTGGCTCTTTTGGGTCGTCGCCTAGCTTGCCTCTGATACGCCCGATGATGACGTCGATGCTTTTATTTGTCGAGTCCTCGCTGATGCTCGCGCAGTTGTAGATAAACTCCTCGCGCGTGATGGCGCCGCCTTCTTTTTGTAGCATGTATTTTAGGATGTCATACTCGGCCGCGGTTAAATTTAACGGCTCGCCTTTTAGCGTGATGACGTGTTTAAAATCATCTACCGCGATGTCTTTTTCGCGCGCTGGCTCTTTTGTGCCGCTTAAATTTGCACCCGCTACCGCGCTTTGGCGGCGTAGGTGGCTTTTGATACGAGCTAGCAGTTCCTGCGGGTCGTAGGGCTTTGGTAGGTAGTCGTCCGCGCCGTTATCTAGGGCGTTTACCTTGTCGGTGATGTCGTGGCGCGCGCTTGATATGATGATAGGCACGTCGTGGCGCTTGCGGATCTCTTTGCATACTTCTAGGCCGTCGAGTCCTGGTAGCGTGAGATCTAAGATCACGAGGTCAAATTTTTCCACATTTAGCGTCGAAAGGCCGATGTATGGCTCCTCCGCCGTCGTTACGCTCATATCGCTTTTTGCTAAAAACTCGGTCAAAATTTCAGCTAGCTCTAAATCGTCTTCTATCATCAGAATTTTTATCATTTTATGTCCTTTTGGGGATTATAGCGAGTTTTGACTAAATTTTTAATGGCGGTAGCGGCTTGTCTTTTTGCTACGCTGTGCTTACAGCCTGTATATGAGCGCTTTTGTTAAGCTTAGTAAAATTTGAGCCAAACTAAGACGCTCAAATTTGAAGCTAGGAATTTAAACAGTTTAAATTTAAAAATGGCGGAGCGTCAAATTTGACGGGTAAAATTTGAGATAAAATTTGGAAAATTTAAAAGAAAAGGCGCAGTTTCCCGCGCCTAAAGGTAGAAATTATTTTATAACAAGACCTTGGAAAAGTCCGCCGCGATTAACCCAAACGAGCGTTTTTTTGCCTTTTGCGCTTGCTAGGGCTTTGTTAAAATCATCCATATTTTTGATATTTTCCTCGGCGATTTGTATGATGATGTCGCCTTTTTCAAAGCCGATTTTTTCAGCATTCGAGCCAGCTTTTACGTCAGTTACTAGGATGCCTGTAGCATCAGGGGCTAGGCGGTATTTATATCTTGCGTTGTCGTCGATCGCCGTGACGCTAAGGCCTTGGATCGCCGTGCCGTTTTTTGCCGCCGGGGTGTTTGTTTTTGTATTGGCATTAGCTAGTTTTATATTGGCGGTTTCGATTTTGCCGGAGCGTTCGTAGGTTAGCGTGATCTCTTTATTTGGGGCTAGTGAGCCGATGATGTTTTTGAGATCATTTGCGTTTTTGATCTCTTTATCGTCGATTTTGATTACGAGATCGCCTCGTTTTAGTCCCGCAACATCCGCAGGAAGGCCGCTTTCTACGCTGCTAATGAGCGCACCTTCTTTGTTTTTGTAGATCTCTTTTTGCTCTTCGTTGAGATTTGCTATCATCACGCCGATATATCCACGCTCGATCTTGCCGTCTTCGATGAGTTTTTTGGCGATATCTTTAGTCATATTTGACGGGATGGCAAAGCCGATGCCGTTGTTTCCGCCGCTGCGGCTAAGTATAGCCGAGTTTATGCCCACTAGATAGCCGCGGCTATCGACTAGCGCGCCGCCTGAGTTGCCTGGGTTTATCGAGGCGTCTGTCTGGATAAAATTTTCGTATTGATTTAGACCGATATTGTCTTTATTTAAGCCTGAAACTATGCCCTGAGTGATGCTGCCGCCTACGCCGAAAGGATTTCCGATGGCAAATACTATATCGCCCTCCATCAGCTTAGCCGAGTCGGCAAATGGTATGGCTTTTAGCTCTTTTGCGTCTATTTTGATGATGGCTAGGTCGGTTTTAGGGTCGGTGCCGACGATTTTGGCTTTATACTCTTTGTCACTATCTAGCAGCGTGACTATGATCTCGTCGCTATCTTCTACGACGTGGTTATTTGTCACGATGTAGCCGTCGCTAGATATGACGACGCCAGATCCCAGCGAGCTACTTTTTTGTTTTTCTTGAGGGATGTTGAACTGAAATCCGAAAAAGTCCTTGAAAAACGGATCGCTAAACATATCGTTCATATCTGCTACGTTGCTGCTGACGGTTTTTGTAGTGGAGATATTTACGACCGACTTTTTAGCGTCGGCGATAGAGCTGTTGTAGGACAGCACGACGTTTTTGTTAAATTCCGGATTTATTCTAGTAAAATCCTCTGCGGGTTCGTTAAAATTTATGCTTGCGGCAAAGATCGCGCAAGAAGTAGCCAAAGATAATATCATTATCTTTTTCATTACTTTTCCTTTTGATAAAATTTTTTCAAAGCGCGATTATATGGCGTTAAGCTCAACGTAAAGTTAATTATTATTTAAGTCGTTTAAAATCGTTTTATTTACTATACTTGATTGACATACGCTAAACCTTTATGCTATAATCGCTATAAAATTAATTGACTATAAGGACATAACATGAGCAATAGTCTTTACGAAACGTTAGGGGTGTCCGAAAAGGCCACTAGCGACGAGATCAAAAAGGCCTATCGTAGGCTGGCTCGCAAGTATCACCCCGATATCAACAAAGACCCCGGCGCGGAGGATAAATTTAAAGAAATAAACGCCGCGTATGAAATTTTAAGCGACGAAAAAAAGCGCGTGCAGTACGACAGGCACGGCGACGCGATGTTCGGCGGGCAAAATTTCCATGACTTTGCGAGCAGCTCGGGTATGGGAAATTTGGACGAAATTTTAAAAAATATCTTCGGCGGAGGCGGTTTTGGCGCCTTTTCTAGCAGAGGCGGATTTGGTGGCTTTAGGCAAACTGGCGGATTTAGCGGTTTTGAGGACGATGAGGATCTAGACTCCCGCGCAAAGGTAACTATCCCGTTTGACGTAGCGGTAAAAGGCGGCGAGCATTCGATAAATTTTAACGGCGAAAACATCAAAATAAAAATCCCAAACGGCATAAATGACGGCGAAAAGCTACGCATAAAAGGCAAAGGTAGCGGCGGACGCGGAGATCTGATCCTAACCGTAAATATCGCGCCTAGCGACGAGTACGAAAGAGACGGCGACGATCTATATAAAGACGTGCTAATCCCGCTAAAAACGATGATGTTTGGCGGTAAGATAGACGTAAAAACGCCTAAAAAAGACGTAACGATAAAAATCGCCGAAAACTCAAAATCCGGGCAAAAAATCAGGCTCAAAGGATACGGCGTGCAAAATAGAAAAAGCGGGATATTTGGCGATCTATACTTGCGGGCGCGCGTGTCTTTGCCGGACGTAAATGCCCTAGACGGCGAGCTAGCCGAACTTATGAAGCAAAAACTCCCGGAGGCATAAGATGAAACAATACGAAGAACCAGTATATCTAATCAGCGTCGTAGCAAAGGTGCTCTCCATACACCCGCAGACGCTTCGTCAATACGAGCGCGAGGGGCTGCTAGAGCCATCAAGAACCGAGGGCAAGATGCGTCTTTACTCCGAAAAAGACATGGATCGTATCAAGATGATACTGCGTCTAACGCGCGATCTGGGTGTAAATTTAGCAGGCGTAGATATCATCTTGCAGCTAAAAGAGCAGATCGAGCAGTCTGAAGTAATGATAAAGCAGATGAAAGAGGAGCTAGCTAAAATGGAGCAGGGCGGCGTGTCGTCTAAAAAGGCTCTGGTAAAGCGCAAAAATAGCTTTGATCTCATCTTTTATGATGATAAAAATTAATCCTTTTTATCCGTTAAAAAGGTAAAATCGGGTAAAATTTACTTACAAAACGCGCCAAATTTGAGGCTTTAGTGGTACTAAATTTAGCCTTAAATTTGCCCCGCTTTGAACTCAAATGAGGGACAATGTTAGAAACTTTTTTACTATTTTTTTCTATTCTACTTATCGCTTGTATCGTCTCTAGCAAGGTTTCAGATAGATTCGGTATCCCGTCGTTAGTCGTATTTTTGGCGGTTGGGATGCTGGCTGGCTCGGACGGACTGCTAGGCATCGCCTTTGATAGCCAGCGCATCGCTCATGATGTGGGCATAATCGCACTTATTTTTATCCTCTACACTGGCGGGCTTGATACGAATTTAAAATCGATAAAGCCTATCATGATGAGTGGCATCATGCTCGCGACCGTTGGCGTCGTGCTGACGGCGGCTCTGGTCGCACTTTTGGTTAAATTTTTACTAGGGCTAACTTGGCTTGAAGCCTTGCTTTTTGGAGCGATCATCTCCTCGACCGACGCTGCGGCAGTGTTTGCGATCCTTGGAGCGAAGGAAATTTTGCTAAAAAATAACATCCGACCGCTTTTGGAGCTAGAATCTGGCTCAAACGATCCGATGGCGATTTTCCTCACTGTCACAATGATACAAATCATCGCCCTAAACACCGTCCCAGACGCCTCTGACATCACTGTCGCACTCATCAAGCAGTTTTTACTCGGCGGGCTCATGGGCTATGTTTTTGGCATATTGTTGCCATCAGCGTTTAATAGACTAAGGCTTGAATACTGGGGGCTATATCCTGTTTTTTCGATGGCTTGGGTGATGCTTTTATACGTGCTAGCGGGCAAGGTCGGCGGCAACGGCTTTTTGGCCGTTTATATCGCGGGTATGTTTATAAATAAAAAAGAGTTCGCGCATAAGAAAAATTTGATCGGTTTTCACGACGGTATCGCCTGGACTATGCAGATAGTCATATTTTTGACATTGGGGCTTTTGGTAAATCCTTCTCAGCTGCCCGCCGTCGCGCTTGCGGGCACAGTGATCGCGTTTTGGATCATGTTTATCGCACGTCCGATGGGCGTTTTTCTCTCGCTTTTACTTTCTAGGTATAATGTTAAAGAAAAGATATTTATCTCGTGGGTCGGACTTCGCGGCGTCGTTCCTATCGTACTTGCGACATATCCGTTTGGCGCAAATTTGCCAAACTCGGAGCTGATTTTTAACACGATATTTTTCGTCGTGTTCGTCTCGATCATCATCCAAGGCATGACGCTAGAAAAGGTCGCGCAAAAATGCGGCGTCAAAGAAGAAGCCGCGCCAAAAGAAGTCGAGATGTCGAACTTGCCGATCTTTTACCATACTTTACGTCAGCACACTATACGCTTTGACGCCGAAGTCGTCGGTAAAAACCTAGCCGAGCTCGAGCTTCCTAGCGACTTTTTGGTGCTACTCATCAAGCGAAAGGGCGAATACATCAAACCTACCGGCTCATCGGTGTTTGAAGAGGGCGACTTGCTACTGATCCAGTGCGAGGACGAAAACAAATACAACGAAACCTTAAAGACGTTTACGGCGTAAATTTGCCGCCGTTTGCGTTAAATTTGATCTTACGACAAGCAGATAAATTTGGCGCAAATTTACGAATAAAAAGCAAAAAGGAGGGCGAGGTTTATTTTCTACTTTGGTGCGGCGATCGGCCGTTTGCGTAAAATTTAAAGAAAGGAAATAGAAATGAAATTTGAGGAAATGACTTTATCTACATTTTCAAGCGCGTTTCGTAGAATAAGAAATAAAAGAGGACTTAACAAAAATAAAGAGAAAGGCGTTAAAGATGAAAAATAAAGCATTAATTATAGCTATGCTTTTAAGCGTGCTTAATTTGAGTGTTTTTGCAGCAGTTGATTGCTCTGACCCAAAAAATCGTCCTCGTAGTATAGGGGGGGGGTATTAAGGGGAGGAAAAAAAGAGTGTTTTGTTAATCGCGGCACTGCGGAGCGTGCTAAACGCGAGCTTGATATGACTATCGGCAGAAACCCCGTTACGGGCAAAGTAACGTCAAAGGCGGAGCTGGCGGGCGCTGATAACCCTACAATGAATTTAGAAACCGCGCAGATGAATTTCGGTAAGAAAAAGGTTGAGCTGGAAGAGGCGGAAAAGGCTTACGAGGGCGACCGTAGCGTTAAGAATTCCCGTCGCGTCGATAAGGCGCGCAAGGCGTTTAAGCAGGCGCAGCTAGACCTTGAAGCGGCGGAAGAGATAAAAGAGAAAGCCGATAAGAACAAGGACAAGTAGCCTGCTCAAATTTGAGTTTGGACGAGCCAAGGATCAAGAGGGAAGCCCTCTTGATCAAATTCAACAATCTAGCGTTTAGCCCCAGGGCGGTGAAACCGCCGAAGGGGTATATTTGAATTTAGCTTAAATTTAGCCGAATTTATCTTTCAAATTTAGCCTTATTCTACTCCAAAGCCTGCGCGAGATCGGCGATGAGGTCGTCGGCGTTTTCTAGGCCAACGCTTATTCTGATTAGCTCCTTTGTTATGCCGGCTTTTATTAGCTCCTCGGCGGAGAGCTGCTGGTGCGTGGTGGAGGCCGGGTGCGTGATGAGCGACTTTGAGTCGCCGATATTTACGACGATTTTAAAGAGCTTTACCTTGCTAAGCATCTTTACGGCGCGCTCATAGCTATCGGTTTCAAAGCACATTAGCCCGCTAGCCATGCCGTCCTTGAAGTATTTTTGCGCCTTTTCATGCTCCGGATCGCTTTTTAGCGTCGGATAGGTTACGCGTTTTACGTGTTTGTGCGAGCTTAAAAACTCGGCGATTTTGCTCGCATTTTGCGAGTGTCTCTCGATACGAACGCTTAACGTCTCAAGCCCCTGGATGAGCTGCCATGAGTTAAAAGGCGAGATCGTAGCGCCTATATCGCGCACCAAAGCCACCCTCATGCGTAGCGTGTAGATGTCGAATTTATCCGCCATCTGGGCGTAAACTAGCCCGTGATAGCTTTCATCCGGCACGTTAAAGTGCGCGTATCTGGCGTTGCCGACTAGTTTAGCGTTTAAATTTTTGCTAGCTACGACCGCGCCCGCTAGGCTTAGGCCCTGGCCGCAGATATATTTGCTAGCGCTATGCACGACGACGTCGATGCCGTGATTTAGGGGCTGGAAAATGATCGGCGTAGGCACGGTGTTATCTGCGATCGTTACGACGCCGTGCTTATCCGCTATCTCGACGATTTTTTTAAAATTCGGGATTGCGATTTGAGGGTTTGATAGCGTCTCGAAAAATATCGCGCGAGTTTTGTCGTCTATCAAATTTTCAAGATCATCCGCCGTGTCGCTGTCAAACACCCGCGCCTCGATGCCGAAACGCTTAAGCGTATGCACGAAAAGAACCATCGTGCCGCCGTAAATTTTCTTTGCTACGACGATGTTGTCGCCGACTGCGGCCAAATTTGCGATCGAGTAAAAAATCGCCGCCTGACCGCTGGCCGTCACGATAGAGGCCGAGCCCTCCTCGAGCGCGGCTATACGGCTCTCTAGCACGTCTGTCGTCGGGTTACCCAGCCTCGTGTAGATGTGTCCAGGGGCTTCTAGCTGAAATCTCGCTGCGGCCATCTCAGCGCTGCCGAAATCATAAGCCGTAGTCTGGTAAATCGGCACCGCCATGGCGCCAGGACCTGCCTTGGTGTCGTAGCCGTAGTGCGTAGCGATCGTCTCTTTTTGCATGTGTCTCTCCTTGTAAAATTTGCGCGCATTATAACCGCTAAAAGTTTAAATTGGTATAATTGGGCTTTTGAAAGGAAAAAATGGCTGAACAAAACGATAAATTTAAGCGCGTAAAATATCTGCGCGGTCTAGAAAAGTTTGTAAAATCCGCGATTAGCGGTCTAAAGCGCGAGGATTTCGACGACGCTCAGTTTCGCGCTAGAGCGGCTAAAAACGCCGAAATTTTACGAAAAATAGAGCCGGTATTTTTAGATAGCCCGTATGCGAAATCTTTAGAAAATTTCGCAAATTTAGTGATAAATCAGATGCCGCGATGCCAGCTTATAGCCTTTGCCAACGCGCTAGAAAAGCTAAAAAACCAAAAAACCTACAAAAAAGAAAAACACAAAAAAAACTATAAGGACGAAGAGTGAAATGCGTGATATTTGACATGGACGGCACGCTCATAGATAGCGCAAAAGCCATCTGCGAGACTGTAAACGAGGTGCGGCGCGAGCTGGGGCTTGAGGGCGATCTCGCGGCCGAGTTTATCGTAAAGGCCATAAACGAGCCGGGGCGAAATTTGGGGCTTGATTTTTACGGTATAGATAAGCCGGATATGAAACTGCGGGATAACTTTGAAGCTAAATTTAAGAAAAACTACCGCGAATACGCCGCTGCTTATGATGGCGTAGATGGACTGCTAGCTGGGTTAAAAGAGGCAGGGCACTTCGTCGCTCTAGCTAGCAATGCGCCGCGATACACCTTGGATGAAATTTTAAAAAAAAGCGGGATATTTAAATTTTTTGATCTCATAGTCGGGGCGGATGAAAACGTACCTCAAAAACCAGATCCCGCGATGCTAAATTTGATATTAAAATCGGGCAAATTTGATAAAGCGATATTTGTCGGAGATAGTAAAAAAGATGAGCTCGCCGCGCGCAATGCAGGTATGAAATATCTAAACGTTTGTTGGGGTTTTGGTAGCCAAAATCCAAGCTGCGACAATGTCTTTACGGTGGCTGAAGCAGCCATATATATCGAGAAGTTATAAAAATTTAGCGTATTATAGTGCGTATGATTTTAAGTAAGATTTTACAAAAAATAGTATGTATTTTAAGATTTGCGAAAGGTTTTAAAATTTATGGATTATGATATATTTTCTCAGAGTCCGAGAGAAAAATTCTTTGAAATTTTATTTAACGCGAACAAAAACTTAGTCGAAAACGAGCTTGAAAAAACCTTTGAAAAATTTATCGCGATGAGCGAATTTTGTGAAAAAAACGGCTTTGACGAAACGGCGCAAAATTCGTTTATTTCTCAAAATCAAACCCTGATAAATGAGCGTCTAAACGACATTTATATCGGGCTTAGTGGGGATATTTTAAGTCAAAATGAGTAAAATAGCCGTTATATTTTCGTTGTTTTTATCGCTGGCTTTCGGCGCGGTAAATTTCGAGGAAGAGCACCTTTTTGAGCTCAAAAAAGACGAGTGGGCGCGGGTTTTTGTGACCAAAAAAGGCACGGACGAGCGCGAGAGCTTCGACTTTCGCTGGACGCTTTTTGATAACACGAACATCATCGTGCATTCGCGCTACCGAAACTATCCTCGCCAACTTGTTATGTCGTTAAGGCGCGGCCTTGAGACCTATAAGCAGACTTTGATACCTGACCTCAAGTATCCGCCTAGCGACCGCGTCGCGCTTTACCTCGTTTTTGAGGATTTTAAGCAAGGCGTCGCGAAATTTCGCGTGCTGATAAATGACGACGAGCAGCGCGTGGACGTGGAGTTTTTGGACCCACCCAAAAAGCAAAGCGGCGCTCAAAATAGCGTGCAAAACGCCAAGTAAAAGCAAAATTTAAGTGAGTATAAATGGAAAAAATCGATCTGTTAATGAAAAATTTTATCGCAGAGCTTGGCTATGAGCCTGCAAATGCGATGTTTGCTCGGATAAATTCGGGCAAAAAGCTGCGCTCTAAGCTGCTTTTAAAAATAGCGGGCGAGAGCGAACAGAGTCTCAAAATTTGCGCGATTATAGAGCTTATTCACCTAGCCAGTTTGCTTCACGACGACGTGATAGATGACGCGGACACCAGACGCGGAAGCCCGAGTATAAACGTGAGCTTCGGCACTAAAAACGCCGTGATGCTGGGCGATATCCTCTACTCGAAGGGCTTTTACGAGCTATCTAAATTTCCGCATGAGATCGCGGGCGAGATATCTGGCGCGGTCAGCAAGCTAAGCGTGGGCGAGATGATGGACGTGGATCTCTCGGCTAAATTTAACGAAGACAAATCCACATACGAAACGATGATATACTACAAAACCGCCGTCTTGATCGAGGCTGCGGCTGCGGTCGGAGCGATGCTAGCCGGACTTGAAGCGCGTAATTTTAAAATCTACGGCAAAAATTTAGGCCTAGCATTTCAGATAATCGACGACATCCTAGACGTCACGCAAGATGCCGTGACGCTTGGAAAGCCGAATTTTAGCGACTTTAAAGAGGGTAAAACGACGCTGCCTTACATTTATCTTTATGAAAGTTTAAATGATGCGGACAAAGAGAAGCTAAAAAGCCTGTTTAAAAAGGATCTGAGCGAGGCCGAGCAGGGCTGGGTGAGGGTAAAGATGAACGAAACGGGCGCGATAAAAAAGAGCATAGAAGCGGCGAAAAATTTAGGCGAGCAGGCGATAAAATCGGTAGAGAAATTTAACCTAGACGGCCTAGAAAATATCGTAAAATCAATGATAGATAGGGAATTTTAATGCATTACGCAAGCGTGAGCTTTACGCACAAAAACACCGATATCTCCGTGCGCGAAAAGCTCTCTTTTTCTAACATCGAGCGCAAAAACGAAATTTTACGCCTCATTAGCTCCAGCCAAAACATCAACGAGTGTATGGTGCTTAGCACCTGCAACCGCGTCGAAATCATCGCTAGCGTAAAGACGGTCGAAGGCGCTAGCAAGCACATCATCGCCTGCATGTCGCTCATCTGCGGCATCCCTTTTGAGGAGCTGCAAAGCAGAGCCGACATCTACGAGGATAACGGCGCCGTGCATCATCTCTTTGCCGTTGCTAGCTCGCTAGATAGCCTAGTTATAGGCGAAACGCAGATCGCAGGTCAGCTAAAAGAGGCATATAAATTTGCCCGCGCTAACGGCAAATGCGGCGCAAAGCTTGGCAGGGCGATGGAGTTTGCCTTTAAGTGTGCGGCAGAGGTGCGAAACAAAACCGAAATCTCCAAAAACCCGATCTCGGTCTCAAGCGTCGCAGTGGCTAAGTCAAAGGAGATTTTTGGTACATTAAACGGCATGGTCGCCGTGATAGTGGGTGCTGGCGAGATGGCGGAGCTAGCCGCAAAACATCTAATCGCAAGCGGCGCGCGAACGATAATCGTCAGCCGGAATAAAGAACGCGCTAAAAATTTGGCCCTGACGCTGGGGGATAATAACGAATACGACGTGCTTTCAAACGTAGCGCAGTATATAAATAAATATCAAATTATATTTTCAGCGACTGCCGCGCCGCATCCCGTTTTGATCGACTCGATGGTAGAGCCAAAGGAGTTTAAGCGTTACTTTTTCGATATAGCCGTACCGCGCGACATAGCTATAACCGAGAGCGAAAATATTAAAATTTACGCCGTGGACGACCTGCAGGAGATCGTAAATAAAAACCTAGCGCTGCGCGAGGAGCAAGCGCAGATCGCGTACGGCATCGTCGGGCGAAATACGGCGGCATTTTTCCAAATGCTGCGCGAACTAGCCGTCACGCCGCTAATAAAAGGCATCAGAGAACAGGCTAAAGAGTGCGCCGAGAGAGAACTCGCAAAAGCCCTAAAAAAGGGCTATCTAAAACATAGCGATAAGGAGGAAGCGTACCGCCTCATACATCAGGTTTTTAAGGCGTTTTTGCATGCGCCGACGATAAATTTAAAAAGCCTAGCGGGCGCTGCGGGAAGCGAAGCGCAGCTAAGAGCTATCGGGGAAATCTTTAACATCGCGGAGCAAACGCCGCAAGAAGAAAATAATGAATTTGAATGGGAGAACGAATGAAATTTAGCAAACTTTACGCGCCGACGGCAAAAGAAGCGCCCAAAGACGCGAGTTTGGCAAGCCACAAATTTTTGCTCCGAGCGGGTTACGCCGAGCAGGTAGGCAGCGGACTTTACAACTTTTTGCCGCTTGGCAAACGAGTGCTTGAAAATATAAAAAATATCGTCAAAGAGGAGCTTAATGAGGCGGGCGCACAGGAGATCTCGATGAGTTTCGTCACGTCGGCTGATCTTTGGCGCGAGAGCGGGCGGTATGAGTTTTACGGCAAGGAGCTTTTGCGCTTTAAGGATCGCAAAGAAAACGACTTTGTGCTAAGCCCTACCAACGAAGAGAGTGTCGTCGCGCTCGTGCGAGGCAAGGTGACGTCCTATAAACAACTGCCGCTAAATTTGTATCAGATAAATACCAAATTTAGAGATGAAGCGAGGCCGAGATTTGGGTTACTTAGAGGGCGCGAGTTTTTGATGAAGGACGGATATAGCTTTCACGCAAGCGCCGAGGATCTGGACCGAGAATTTGACCTGATGGAGAAAACTTATAGTAAAATTTTTACTCGTCTTGGGCTAAATTTCCGCGCGGTTAGAGCCGATAGCGGCGCGATAGGCGGCAGCGGAAGCAAAGAGTTTATGGTGCTGGCAAATAGCGGCGAGGATGATATCATCGTCTGCGAAAACTGCGACTACGCCGCAAACATAGAGGCCGCAACCCGCGCAAAACGAACGACGCAGGCCGAAAGGCCCGAGGCCGACGCGGCTAAATTTTTAACGCCCGATGCCAAAACCATCAAAGACGTGGCGGAATTTTTTAGAGTTGACGAGTTTTACTGCATAAAAGCGGTGATAAAAAAGGCGATTTTTATTGACGCCAAAGGCGAAAAGAGCGAGAAAATCGTAGTATTTTTCGTGCGCGGCGAGGACGAACTACAAGAGGTTAAAGCCCAAAACGCGTGCGCGGCGCTCGAGCTAGCGGACGCAACAGAGGCCCAGATCGCGGCGGCCGGGTTAGTCGGCGGATTTTGCGGGCCGGTCGGGCTAAAAGGCGTGGAGTTTTATATAGATAAAGAGCTTCAGGGCGAGTCGCAGATGATCTGCGGCGCAAACGAGCGGGATTATCACTTCGTCGGCGTTAGCGTTAGCAGCTTTAACTCTGAGCGCTTCAAAGACCTAACCGCCGTAAAAGCGGGCGATAAGTGTCCTTGCTGCGGCGGAAATTTAAGCGTTAGTAAAGGTATCGAGGTTGGGCATATATTTAAGCTGGGCACCAAGTACTCAGAGCCGATGAATGCTACGTTTTTGGACGAAAACGGCAAGGCAAAACCGTTTATTATGGGATGCTACGGCATCGGCGTTAGCCGCCTGGTCGCCGTCGCCGTCGAGGCTAAGCACGACGAAAAAGGCATAATCTGGAACGAAACCCTAACTCCGTTTAAATTTGAAATCATCGTCTCGAATTTAAAAGACGAAAAGGGCGTCAAATTTGCGCAGGAGCTTTACGAGAGCTTGCGCGCGGCGGGCGTTTCGGCGCTGCTTGACGATAGAAACGAGCGTTTCGGCGTAAAAATGAACGATTTTGAGCTGATGGGCTTTCCTTATGCCGTGATCGTGGGCAAGGGACTAGCCGAAGGCACGATCGAGCTCGTCATGCGCGACGGACTAGCCAAAGAAACCGTCAAAGCTAGCGAAATTTTAGCGCGACTAAAGAGCCTATGATAAGGCATTTTTTTACGCCCTACGTCGTTTTGGAGATCGTAGCGGCGTATTTTTTTATCCACGCGTACGGATTTTTAAATTTAGTCCTAGAGGTCATCGCGTCGGCCGTTTTGGGGCTATTTTTTATGTTTCGCGTCGGATTTTTTCAGCTAACGAGCAATATCGCGTTTTTTAAGCCCTCAGACGTCTTTAGTAGCGTAGGTATGGCGATCGGGGGCTTTTTTATGTTTATTCCGGGGCTTATCACCGACGTTTTGGGCGCGGCGATCGTAGCGGTCGCGTTTTTTGCAAATTTGAAAAACGGCGGCGAGCGGGCGAGAGCGGGCGAATTTTACCGCGAAAAATTTGAAAGCAGACAGGGCAAACCGCGTGACGACGGCGAGATCATCGACGTCGAAGTCGTAGAAGAAAAGAGGCAAATATGGAAAAACTAAAAATCGCAACGAGAAAAAGCGTGCTGGCGATGTGGCAAAGCGAGCATATCAGGGATAAAATTCTATCACGCTATCCGCAAATCGCGGTCGAGCTAACGGGTATGAAAACCAAAGGCGACGTGATCCTAGACACCCCGCTGGCTAAGATCGGCGGCAAGGGGCTTTTTACAAAAGAGCTGGAAGATAGCATGCTAAGCGGCGAAACGCACATTGCCGTGCATAGCCTAAAAGACGTGCCCGTCGTTTTCCCAGAGGGGCTGGTGCTGGCCGCGATCTGCTCTCGCGAAGACGTGAGAGACGCGATGCTAAGCGAAAAATACGCTAAATTTGAGGATCTGCCCCAGGGCGCGCGAGTAGGCACGACGAGCCTGCGCCGTAAGATGCAGCTTTTAGCGATGCGTCCAGATCTTGAGATCATCTCGCTGCGAGGCAACGTCCAAACCCGCCTGCGCAAGCTCAAAGAGGGCGAATTTGACGCGATCATCCTAGCGATGGCGGGCGTGAACCGCTTAAATTTACGCTCCGAAGTCGCGCATATCGTGCCGTTTGAGCTAGATCAGATGGTTCCTGCGATGGGGCAGGGGGCGCTGGGTATCGAGGCTAGAGAGGACGCTGAAATTTTAAATTTGATAGAGTTTTTAAAAGACGAAAAAGCCGTGATAGAGACGACTGTGGAGCGCGATTTCGTCGCAATGCTAGAGGGCGGCTGCCAGGTGCCTATCGGCGTAAATGCAAATTTAAACGGCGACAAGATCGAGATACGCGCCGTCGTGGGGCTGCCAGACGGTAGCGAGAGCATACGCGAAAACATCGTCGCGCAAAAAAGCCAGTGGAAAAGCGTGGGCGCCGAGCTTGGGCGGATATTTATCGGCAAGGGCGCAAAAGAGCTGCTAAAACGCGCCGAGGAGATGGCGAATATATGAAAAAAGCGCTTATATTGGCGCTCTTGGCGTCCGCGCTTTTTGCACAGGTGAATTTAGAGCTTATTTATTCGCTCTTTACCGATAAAAATTTCGATAAAAATGCCTATTTTAAAGGCGAGATGCGAGATCGCCTAAAAAATAATTTTTACTCGTCCGACAAATTTGATGAAATCAAAGTCGCCAAACTTGGCCGGAGTGGCGAATTTAGCGGGATATTTCGCGTTTGGCTCGCTTCTAAAAACGGCGCATCCATTGATCTATACATTTTTGCTAAAGAAGACGGTATTTATGCGCTTAGATCGCTCGCTCAAACCGGCGTTATAGAGGCGATGATAAGGGGCTATGAGGCTGCGAGCGAGGCGGAAAAGGCGCAACTTAGAGCAATGGGCGGGGATATAGAAAATTTAAGGCTGATTTTAGCAAGCGATAATGCATTGCTAAAATTCGGACGCGAAAACGAGGCGAAATTTGAAGAGCTGTTTGCGCTATATCAAAAGGACGAAGCGGCGACAAACGAAGTCTTAAAGCGCTTACATCTATCTCATGCGGCGTACGACGGCGGAGTTTTTGAGCTTATCGTAGGCGGCGTAACGGATAACGTAGCGGGTTTTATGCGCGTGGAAAACGAACCCGATCTGCCGCAGATGAGTCCGAGCGAGTTTATAATGCTAGAACGGCTCTCTCCAAACTCAAAATGGTATCTTTTTAAGACGACTTAGACCGATAGAGGCAACCCTAGCCGGTTTTCACTTTTTGCTTGCCTTAACGCTGCAAATTTAGCGCCATGCACTTTTGGTTAGAGGTTGTAAGAGATTAAATTTTTGCTAAGTCGGCGTTAAATTAGTGTATCAGCTAAAACCGATAATTTTTACGATTTTACTAATTTTTCGGCAGTTAAAGTTGTGTTTTTGGCTCAAAATGTTTGCAAATTTAACTCAAACGCGGCCAAAATTTTAGCTTCAAAAACGGCTCGTTCGAATATAAATTATTAAGGAAAAATATGGACTACATCAAGCTTCTAAAAGATAACGGCCTGCTGCGCGTCATAGACGAGCCCGCGGATATCGATCTGGAGATCGCTCACGCAAGCTACATCGAGGTCAAGCGCGAAAACTCGCAGGCGCTACTTTTTACAAATCCCATCTGCAAAAAAACGGGGCGTAAATTTGCCCCCGTACTAACAAACATCTATGGCTCAAAGCGCGCTTTAGAGCTTATTTTCGGACGCGAGCCGGACGAGATCGCGAGCGAGATAGAAAAGCTTTTAAAACCCAAAAAGCCTAAGGGCTTTGGCGAAAAGCTAAATTTTGCCGCGTATTTGTTTGAGATGAGAAAAATTTTCACGAAAAGATTAAAAGGCGAGGGCGAGTGTCAGCAGGTCAAATTCATGGGCGATGACGTCGATCTACTCTCGCTTCCCGTGCTAAAAACATGGCCGCTTGACGGCGGCGCCTTTATCACGATGGGGCAGGTCTATACGCAAAGCCCTGAGGGCGAACTGCAAAACGTCGGTATGTACCGATTGCAAATTTACGATAAAAATCGCCTCGGCATGCACTGGCAGATCCACAAAGACGGTGCGAATTTCTTTAGCGAATACAAGCGCGCAGGCCGTAAGATGCCCGTATCTGTGGCTATAGGGGGCGATCCGCTCTATATCTGGTGCGGTCAGGCGCCGCTGCCTAAGGGCGTGTTTGAGCTGCTTCTTTACGGCTTCATCCGCAAAGAGCCGGCCAAACTCGTAAAGTCGCTAACGAATGAAATTTACGTCCCGCACGACGCAGACTACGTGATCGAGGGCTTTGTGGATACGGATAAATTTGAGCTCGAGGGGCCGTTTGGCGATCACACGGGCTTTTATACGCCGATCGAGCCGTTTCCCGTTATGGAGGTTACGGCGATAACGAGCAAGCGTGAGCCTGTATTTCACGCGACCGTAGTCGGCAAGCCGCCGCTTGAGGATAAGTACATGGGCTGGGCGACGGAGCGCATTTTCTTGCCGCTTTTGCGAACGACCGTGCCAGAGCTACTAGACTACAACATGCCTGAAAACGGCGTCTTTCACAACCTGATTTTAGCTAAAATCAACGCCCTTTATCCCGCGCACGCAAAACAGGCTATGCACGCATTTTGGGGCGTGGGGCAGATGAGCTTTGTCAAACACGCGGTTTTCGTCGGCGAGGATGCGCCAAATTTGAGTGATTATGATGCGCTTACGGAGTATATTTTAAACCGTTTCGGCGATAAAAGCCTGCTAATCAGCGAGGGCGTGTGCGATCAGCTCGATCACGCGAGCCCGAACTCGTGCTTTGGTGGTAAGCTGGGCATCGACGCGACGCAGGATTTTTCTACGCCTGCGCCGGTGCTTTTGGACGATGCCGCGCTGCTGGCTAATTTTAAAGAAATAGAGCCGAATTTAACGCAGCTCGTGCAGTTTAAAACAAACACCAAAACTCCGATTTGTGTCGTCAAATTTGACAAAAACCGCCTCGCAAAAGAGGTTTTTGAAGAGCTTTTGAAATTTAAAGAGTACTTTAAACTACTCGTTTTCGTCGGTTGCGAAAACCGCCTAGAAAACCCGTATATGCTGCTTTGGCGCGTGACGAACAACATCGACGCCTTGCGCGATATCTACGTGCGTGAGGGCGCGGTCTGTATCGATGCCACTGCAAAAGGCGAGGCTGAGGGCTATACTCGCGGCTGGCCGCTGCAAACCGACTGCGACCGCGAAGTCGTGGCGGATCTGGTTAAGCACGGCATAGTAAAAGATGAGCCTGAGCTATTTAGCAAATTTGAGATTTTCGGATAGATTTTTAAACTCGGCAAATTTGAGAGGTTAAATTTGCCGAGCCGCTTAAATAAATTCGTTTTTCAAGCGCCTTTTTAGCCCGAATTTTATAAAATCGCAAAATGGATAAAGAACGCCTAATAATCGATAAATTTAGCAACTCCTTCATCGGCGACGACGGCGCTGTAGTGGCGCACGAGCGCGGCAAATGGGTGTATAGTAAGGATCTTTTTTGCGAGGGGACGCACTTCCTAGTAGGATGGCTTAGTATGGAGGAGATCGCGCGCAAGGCGATACTCGTAAATCTCTCCGACGCAGTCGCGATGAACGCCGAGCCTAAATTTGCGCTTTTGGGGCTTGGGTTGCCCAAAAACACGAGCGCGGCACAGATCTCGGCGCTACGCAAAGGATTTGCGGACGTTTGCGACGAGTACGGCGTGACTATCATCGGCGGCGACACGATCGGCAGCGATAAAATTTTGCTTAGCGTTACGATTATCTCGCGGCTTTGCGGCAAGGCGGTTTTACGAAGCGGCGCGAAAAAGGGCGATCTGGTTGCTTTTACGGGCGAGCTTGGAGACAGTCTAAAAGAGCTTAGGACGCTTTTAAACGGCGGACGGGTCGCGTCAAATTCTCGTTTTAAAAGGCCTGTTTTAAAGGATAAATTTTTCTACGCCGCAGCGGATAAGATAAACGCCGCCATGGACGTCTCAGACGGGCTTGGCGCAGATCTGGCCAAGCTTTGCGCACAGAGTCGTTGCGGGGCGAAATTTAGCAAACGGCTAAGCAAACGCGAGCTAAATAGCGGCGAGGAATACGAGATTTTATTTACGTTTAGTCCGAAAAACCGCGCCAAAATCTTAAGCCTCGCTCGCAAAACCCGCACCAAGATCACGATTTTTGCCAAAATCACGAAAGGAAAATTTAAAAGCAATGCAAGAAACCACCATTTTTAAGCCCCTTTACGCGCTCACTCACGCGCCCATCAACGCGTATTTTAGTAAAAATTCGGACGATTTTGTGGTGCGCGAGATCCCGCTTTACGCATTTAGCGGGCAGGGCGAGCACCTGATAATCGAAATTTGCAAAAAAGATATGACGACGCAGGAGGCCTTGCATGCGCTAAGCGAAATAAGCGGCGTAAAAATGCGGGATTTTGGGTATGCGGGGCTAAAAGACAAGCAGGGTATGACGACGCAGTTTATCTCGATGCCGCGTAAATTTGAGGCGGCTCTTGCAAATTTTAGCCACGAAAAGATGAAAATTTTAAGCCTTGCCGCGCATGACAATAAGCTTCGCATCGGGCACCTAAAGGGCAATAGTTTTTTCATCCGCCTAAAAAAAGTGATGCCTAGCGAAGCCGCCAAACTGGAACAAGCCGTGCGAAACATCGATGAGGCGGGATATGCTAACTACTTTGGCTATCAGCGTTTCGGCAAATACGGCGACAACGCGCAAAGCGGGCTGGAGCTGTTAAAATCAGGCACCGTAAACGGCAAAAAGAGCAAAAATCCAAAGCTAAACGACTTTTTGATCTCGGCATATCAAAGCGATCTTTTTAACCGCTGGCTTAGTAAACGTATTGAGATTTCGAGGTTTGCGCAGGATTTTAGCCTCTGCGAGCTAGCTCAAATTTACCCGTATCTTGACGGCGCGATTTTAAAAAATTTAAAATCGCAAAAGAGATTTTTTAAGCTGATAGAGGGCGAAGTTTTGGGGCACTACCCGCACGGCAAGTGCTTTTTGTGCGAGGATTTGGACACGGAGGGCGCGCGCTTTGACGCTAGAGATATCACTAGCTGCGGGCTGATCGCGGGCGCGAAGGCGTATGAGTCACAGGGCGCGGCTAGGGCAGTAGAGGATCAAATTTTCGCGCAGGCAAATGAATATAAAGCTAAAATGACGGGCTCGCGGCGCTTTGCGTGGTGCTATCTGGAGGATGCGAGCTACAAGTACAACGAGGAAAAGGCTCATTTTACGATAAATTTCACGCTACAAAAAGGAAGCTACGCGACGGTGGTGCTGGAGGAAATTTTACACAAAAATATTTTTGAATAATCTAGAACAAAACGGCTTGTATTTTGGAGTGCTTTTGTGTGGTTTGCTAAAATTTCGCTCGGCAGACTATTTTTGCTTCGCTTTGCTAGCGACTTCAAGCAGAAGTCTAGTTTGCGCAAAATTTTATCTGCACAACCCCAAGAACCGTCTCAAGATACTTCGCCCTAACTTTCTATGTTTAAATTTGGCGTTATATTCGGTTAAATTTGCAAATTTCTACTTTAAATTTTGGCGACTACAGTAGAGCGTTAAATTTGACTAGATGTGCCGCTTGCCTTGGTTTTGTCAAATTTAAACTCTATCGCCAGCTTGCCTCATGCCTCGCGCTCGTATTATTAAAGCTACAAATTTACGGTTATTTTTATTAAATTTGATTGTTTTAAAATCAAAGTATCTAAAGGTAACATTAACTAAAATAACTAAATATTATTCATTATCTTAATCTCCTTTTTACTCATTCCTAAGGTTCGCGACTGTATATTACCTATGTATTTACTTTATTTTTAAGGAGGCTTTATGCAAGAGGCAAACGACGGCAAAAAGCTAGCGATCGGCACCGTTGCCTTGATCCTAGCTATCGTCTTTTTCGGTGGTTTCTTAAAGGATGTCGCGGGCGGTATCTTTGATTTCGGTAAGTTAACCGGTCAGTTTCCGGAGTGGTTTAAGACCGCAGGCGGCACAAGCGCAAAGGGCGGTTTTATATTTGCGCTTAGCCTAGTTCCGGCGATCATGCTCGCTCTTGGGTTTGTTGCGATATTTGAGAGATATTACGCGCTTTACGCGGCTTCACGCTGGCTTACTCCCGTGCTAAAGCCTCTCATCGGTATCCCAGGATGTTGCTCGATCTCGCTCATAGCTAGTACGCAAAGCACCGACGCGGGTAGCTCTACGGCTAAATTTTTACGCCAAGACGGCAAGATCACTCACAAAGAGCTTTTGATATTTGCCGCGTTTCAGTTTAGCGCAGGCGCGATGATCACGAATTTCCTAGCGTCTTTCGCTCCGTTGCTCACGGTAGCCGATAAAAACGGAGCCCTAGCGCCTATGTCTATCGCGGCGGGCTTAGGGATTATCTTGGTGTTTAAGGTATTTGGCGCAAATTTGATGAGACTTTACGTTAAAAAATTCGTAAAAGACGGGGAGACTGAAGTATGAGCGAGCAAGCTAATAATAAATTATTAACCGACGTTTTCGTAGAGGGCGCTAGAAAGGGCTGGGATATCGCTGTTCACAACACTATCCCAAACGTCCTTATGGCTTTTGTTATCATCCACATCCTAAAGGTCTCTGGCGCGCTTGATATCATAGGCAAGTATCTTGGCTTTGTTATGTTGCCGCTTGGGCTTCCGGGCGAGTCGATAGCGGTCATAATGGCAGCGTTTCTTAGCTGGGGCGGGTCTGCTGGCGTGCTAGTGGCGCTAGTTCAGGGCGGTACTCTAACGGCTCCCGATATCGCAGTACTGATCCCAGGTATGGCGCTAGTAGGCTCTACGGTGCAGTATATGGGTCGCGTGCTAGGCGTGCTGGGCATCCCTGGCAAGCACTACTTGGTGCTATTTGGAATATGTATCCTAAACGCCTATCTGGCGATGTTTGTAATGAGCATCATCGTATAAAGGACTATCTATGAAACAAGAGGAGCTAAAACAATATCTAGCTGAGCTAAAGGAGCTAACCGATATCGAGAGCCCGACGGCTAGCGTAGAGGGCGTAAATAGCGTCGCAAAGTGGTTTATGAATAAAGCTGATAAGCTCGGCCTAAAGCACGAAAAGGTCGCTCTCGGAACCGATAAGGTCGCTGACTGCCTGCTCATCTCAAACAACCCGAACGCGGCGAAATTTGACGTGCTTTTCGTCGCGCATATGGATACGGTTTTTCCCGTAGGCTCGGTGCAAAGTACCCCTTTTACCCAAAATGAGGGTAGGGTAAACGCGCTAGGCGTCATCGACGACAAGGGCGGTGCGCTGCTATCGCTCTACGTCATCAAGGAGCTTGATCTTAGTAAAATCAACGTTGCTTTGTTTCTAAACTCGCACGAGGAGACGGGGTCAAATTTCGCCAAAGAAAAGATCCGCGAATACGCAAGAAAGTCTAAATTTTGCCTCGTGATGGAGCCTGCTCGCGAGGACGGCTCGATGGTGGCGACTAGAAAAGGCGTGATGACCTACGTGATAGATTTTCACGGCGTGGGCGCGCACGCTGGCAACCACCCCGAGCTGGGCCGTTCAGCGGTAGTTGAGGCGGCAAATTTTGTAGTTGAGCTATCAAAGCTGACCGATTTTGCGGCGGGACATACCTTTAACTCCATCATCACAAACGGCGGCACCGCGCACAACGTAGTGCCCGAGTTTGCCAGCGTGACCTGCGAGATGAGGTATAAATTTGCCTCCTCGGTCGAGTTTTTTAACAAAAAGCTGGACGAAATCCTAAGCAAACCGTTCATAAACGGCGTAACTCACAAAAAGACGCTAATCAACGAAGAAGCGCCGATGATAGACGAGCAAAATTTACCGAGGATTAAAGCGGTCTTTGACGAGGTCGCCAAAGAAACGGGCGCGAAGGTGAGCTGGGTGGACGCCGGCGGTCTAAGCGACGGCAACATCACGGCCTCGGCGGGCTGCCCGACGATCGACGGACTGGGGCCGACTGGCGGAAATATGCACACTAAAAACGAGTATATGGACGCTAGCTCTGTCGTACCAAAATGCAATCTCGTGCTAGACGTCATCAAAAAGCTTATTTAAATTTAATGGCAAAGGGGTCAAATTTTGGCTTCTTTTGCCTTTAAATTTTAAAATTTAAAGCCTTGAAACTTTGTTTAAATTTTAGAGGCGATTTTTCTACGCAGACTTATCGCAATATTGTCCAAACATAATCAAATTATCAATTTTATTTAACGATACGAAGTAAATTTAGCGGCTTAGACTTTATTTTTTGTTCATTTTTTAGTAAAATGGGCGCTAAATTTAAAGGAGAAAGTATGCCAAAAGACGCAAACGGTACCGAACTAAACGCTGGAGATAACGTAACTCTAATCAAAGACCTAAAAGTAAAAGGCGCGGGCACTACGCTAAAGCGCGGAACCATGGTAAAAAACATTAAGCTCACGGACGACGACAAAGAGATTGAAGGCAGAATCGATAAAATGGGCGTCATCGTGCTAAAGACGGAGTTTTTAAAGAAGGCCTAGTTTAAATTTGCGCGGTGATTATGCGCTGGCGGCGTGCAAGTCGTTTTATTAAAGACGGATATGTATATATTAAAAATATTAAGCAGAGTTGTTAAGATTGCGGCGTTTTTTATAGTTGTTGTACTATTTTTCTTATTGATAGTGTATTTAGCTATTCAAATTTCGCCGTTTTTTAAATTTCCGTACGTAAAAGATCGAGATTTGATTAAATTTAAAGCATTGACTGGCTTAGAAGGCAAAACTCTACTGATATATCGCAAGAAAGTTCCTGATGGTGTTTGTTTTAATAAATGGCAGACTTGTATCTGTTATACGCATTTTATAAAAGCGGATGGGCCTTTTACTACAACGCAACAAACGATGACGCTAGATGGCTATGATCTTGTTCCCAAGTCCGACTGTGTAGCGCAAACTAAAAATTTACATGAATTGAAATTATCGTGGGTAGCACCGTTTTATCACTATGCCGGCAGTCGGGAGTATTTGATTTACGGTTCGACTGAAAATTTAAACTTAACCGTGTTAATGAACGACAAAAGACAGATATGGCACAAAGAGGATCATATACCGTGGGGACAGCCGATAAAATATGATCATGAGGTGATTTTATATCCCGAGTTTAATATTATTCAAATAAATACTTTAGGGCATTATAGCGTGCGTTAAAAAGCTATCCTTAAACCCGAAAAAGCTATAATCGCGCCCAAGGTATGGCAAGTGATTGCTTTTGCGTAGGCAAAAGAGGAAAGTCCGAGCTGCAATAAGACGGAGTTCCATCTAACGGATGGCTGGGGTGACCCAAGGGACAGTGTAACAGAAAGCAGACTGCCGCTTTGGCGGTAAAGGTGAAACGGCGGGGTAAGAGCCCACCGGTGCGGCGTGCAAGCGCGGCGGCTATATAAACCCAACTCGCAGCAAGAAGGGACGGTTTTGAGTCTTATGTCAAACCCTTCGCTAGAGCCAAATTGTAAAATTTGGAGTAGATAAATAATCACTCACGACAGAACTCGGCTTATCGCCATGCCTTTTACTACTTTTATTTCGTTAAATTTAGCTAGCTTAGATTTTTTAAATTCGTGGGTTTGATTGCGATAAACTGCTATCTTGACGGCGCGTTTTGCGAGGTTTGGGCAAATTTAAGCTGAGGTTTGCGGCGGAGCGGCAGAGTAAAATTTGATCAAATTTTACGGTCGTTAATAGGGTTTAAATTTGAAACTGTGCTATTTGATTTTAAATATCCCAAATTTCTAAAATTTGCGGACATATGGTGCTAACAGCTAGCTTAAATTTAGATTTTTGTTTGTCGCTTGGTTTGTCTATGGTTTCAAATTTTCCAAACAACTCGGCGACTTCAAGCCAGCCTTCTATATCCAGATCAAATTTAACCAAATTTGACGCGCAAAGATATCCAGCGTCGTGATCGTAAAAAGCAACCTTGCCGTCATCTAGACAGACTAGCCAAAGATCGCCCGTGCCGGTATCTGCAAAGATATAAAACTCGCGCACTATCTCGCTCTCGCCTTCAAAGACAAAATTCGCTTCATCGTTAAATTTAGCTAGCTCGTGCTCCTTTAGCACTCTAAAGTCGCCCGCTATCTCCGCGCCGAACCTGTTTTTTAAAGCGTCCCTTGCATCGTTTTTCGTCATATTTTGCCTTTGCGGGATAAAATTTAGAAGGGAAATTTGAGATAAAAAGCGCCGTAAATTTGAGAAATTATTTACGACGCTATGTATTTTTTTACGTTTTTTAGTTTTTCTAGCTCTTTGCCGAGCTCGGTTCTGTTTTTTTGTATCAAATTTATCGCCGCGCCGAGGAGCTCTTTGGCTTGCAGGGCATCCTCTAGGCTGTCAAATTTACTAGGCGCCTCGTTTGCTAGCGCTGCGATAGCCTCCGCGTCATCGTTAGCGACGGCGATTTTTAGCTCATCCAGCCACATCGGTTTGTCCGGTCGTTTCTTTCCAAGCTTCTAGTAGCTGCTTTGTGACGCTTACGACCTCGTTTAGGCTTTGTTCGTCGTTGTTTATATTTGCCATGGCTAGTAGCTGGATCTGCCTGGTATAAAGGCCGCTTAGATAGTGCGCGACGTTGCCTTGGTCGTAGTCTAGCGAGTTTAGAAGCTCGACGAAGATCGCATTCGTGCGGTTTATAAAATATACTTTTTTCTCCACGTCGTTTTCTTGCATCGCTTTTTTGGCTCTAAAGACAAATCTCAAAACGCCCTCGTAAAGCATCTCAATGAGCTTGGTAGGCGACTCGATGCCGCCTACGGCATTTTGCGAATACGCAGCGTGTGCGGTGTTGTATTGCATAAATTTACCTTTTATTTTTTATTATATTCGGCTTCGATCATCGATTTTAGCGACGAAAATTCGCTATTTAGCTTGCTGATGATCTTGTCGTATGCTAAAAATCGCTCTTCCATCGTGGCGTACTTCGCGTCTAGCGACTTTTGCGTCCTTTCTTTTTCGGCATCGAGCGTTTTTTTCTCCTCGATCAGGCTTTGTCCGTATTTGGTTAAAGAGCCGTTTTTCGAGTTGATTAGCCCGTCTACAGTCTTTTTCGCCGAGGAAAAGATGCCGTTTACGGTCGTGCTTTTAGGCGTTATCGTAGATTCGCTTAGGCCTACCGCGTTTAGCGTGGCGGGCGAGCCTTTTATGCTTATTGCCGTACCGTTTGTGGTTTTTAGCGTTATTTTGTCTTCGCTTGAGGCTATGGTAGCTTGTACGCCCGCGATACCTGCGTCGTTTATGGCTTTTAGTAGGGCCAGCGCATTTTGCTTTGAGGTATTCGTAGCCGCAGTAGCCGGTAAATTTATCTTTTTGCCGTTTATGACTAGATCTTCGTTTGCGATAGTTAGCGAGCCGGCGTCTACGGCTTTAGAGCTAAAGGCCTGAGCCGTGCCGTAGGTCGTGCCGCCGGCAAATATCTTTTGGACGCTTTGCAAATCCTCGTCTAACTTTCTACCCAGTTTTGAGCTATCAAGCTCCAGCAAGCCTTCTTTATTTAAGCTTAGCCCGTAGTCGGCTAAATTTGCGGTTTTGGTTACGCCGTTTTTATCGGTGTAGGTTTGATTGGCGAATAAAATTTTATTTAGCGCCGATTTTATGCCCGTTATCTCGCTCACGCCCTGAAAAGTTCCCGATTTTTTCGTATCGCTATCGTAGTCGGTGGCGACTTTTAGGTTGTTGGTAAGATTATTGTACGCCGTAACTAGACTTTGCATGCTCTCTTTTATAGCGCTTGCGTCCTCTTTGATACTAAAGGTCGTCTTGCCCGTATCTTTTAGCTTTATCGTCATTCCTAAATTTAAATCTTTTACCTCGTTGCCGCTTCGTTTTATCGTGATGCCGTTGTAGACGAACTCGGCATCTTGCGCGGTCGAAATTTTATTGCTAGCGATATTTGCGCTATCCCAGCCGAGCTTTTGCAAGACGTCCGATGCGCCGCTTAGAGCCGACCCGTCGCTATCTACGTCGGTGATTTCGATCTTGTTTTCAGCACCCGTTTCTTTTGATTGCAGTATAAGCTGATACGGATCTTCGCCGCCTACTTTCATCGCTTTTGCCGAAACGGCGCCGTTTGTGATCTCGTTGATCTTATCGGCTAGCTCTTCAAGCGTAGTAGAGCTTCTTACTTCTATCTTATGCGTCGTGCCTCCGACTTTTATGCCAAATGTCCCGTTTTTGCCGATAAATGAGCTTGAGGTGGCAAATTTGGTGCTTTGATAAACGTCTTTTTTGGCTAGTTGCCTTACGTCTATTTCGATATCTTGTACCGCTACGCCCGCGCTTGCGGTTACCTCCGCGCTTTTGCCGTCTGCGGTGGTGGTTCTTTTTTGATACGAGCTATCGTCTGCTAGAGTTGAAACCGAGGAGCGAAAGGTGCCGATGAGCGTTTTTAGAGCGGTTAGATCCTTTTGCTTTGTTGCATTTGCCGTGATTTTAGAGGTTACGGGTTTTATCTGACCCGCTTCATCGGCGGCTTTTAGCTTATCTATAACGTCTTGAGTTAGAACTTGGCTTCCAAAGCCGAGTGAAGAAACTTTACCTAGCGCCATTTTAGCTCTCCTTGTCAAATAATACGCCGACGGCTTCTTTAAAATACTCGCTTAGCTTCATCGCCTGCTCGGTCGGGATCTTGCGAATAACTTCGCCCGTTTTCATCTCCATTACGTTTACGTACATCGCGCCTATTTTATCGTTATAGCCAAAGCGTATACTGGTGCCTAGATCTTCCATTTGTTTATTTAGTTTTTCGGTGGCTTCTTTTACTTCTTTGCTTAGCGTTTCGTTATTTTGCTCGGTTAAATTACGCGTTGCGTCATGCTGGATGTGAGTTTGCTCGACCTCTCTAGTTTGAGTAGAGCTTTGCGCATGCGAGCTTGTAACCGCGTTTGCCATCGGCTGGCTTGCTACTTTGAAAATTTCCATATTTTCTCCTTTAAATATTTGCTAGCTTCTATATCGTCAAATTTGTAAATTTTTTTAGCCCCGTTCGGGAAAATTTTTGCTTAATTTAAATTTTCGCATAAATTTGTTAAAATCCAGCCTAAATTAAGGCGAGAAAAAAGGAGAATTCGTGAAAATTTCGTTTGAATGCGACTGTATTTTGCTAGGAGAGTCGCTAAGGCTATTTTTGAGGGATTTTATCTCGCCTAGAAAAGATTGCGACTTTATCGTGGCGGATAAAAAGATAGAGGCCAAAAAGCCCGTTTTCGTGATCACCGAGCATTCGCCGCATCTAAAAATCCCTTTTAGCAAAGAGGCCCTTATCTCCGCGCTTGAGGAGTTTTATTCGGCGATTCAGTTTTCAGAGCCCATTGCGCCTTCTCGCACGAACGTGCCAGCATTTGTTATAAAAGAAGAAGCCGCACCGCAAAATGGCTCAAATTTGGAGCTTGAAGTTTCAAATTTGATAGATAAATTTAAAGAAGAGCTGCTCGCACTTTTAAGGAAAACTCGTTGAAAAATCTCTACGCCACGATTTCAAGTGGTAAATTTAAAGGTAAAAAGCTGCTTTTGCCCTCGCTTCAAACTACAAGAAGCACCAAAAGCATCGTCAAAGGTTCGTTTTTCGACTCGTTTCGTTACGAGCTAGCAGGTAAAATTTTTGTTGAGGCTTTCGGCGGTAGCGCGCTGATGGCTGCAGAAGCGCTAAGTAATGGCGCTGCAAAGGCCTACGCGGTAGAAATCGACAAAAACGCCTATAAAATCGCGCTAAAAAACGCTAAACTTATCGGTGATGAGCTGGAAATCGTAAACGGCGATACTTTTAACACTACTCCCGCCATCGTCGCGAGGCAAAATTTGCCCGTTGTCTTGTATCTTGATCCGCCTTTTGATATCAGAGACGGCTTTGCGGACGTTTATGAAAAGTGCGTAAATTTGGCGAGAAATTTGCCAAAAGATAAAATTTATCTAATCACTTTTGAGCACGCCAGCCATCTAAATTTACCTGAAAACATCGGCGCCTTTTCGCTTTTAAAATCTAAAAAATTCGGAAACACCTCGCTTAGCTACTATTCTTAGATTCTTGCGTCAAATTTGGAATGCTAATTGCTTTTAGTCCTTGAAAATACAAATTTAAGGACGAAAATGAAACTAGCGGCATGCTTGCTAAGCCTTGCTATATCGGCTTTTGCAGCGCAGATAAAAGACATCGCAAACGTTGTTGGCGTGAGGGAAAATCAGCTGATCGGATACGGTCTGGTCGTCGGCCTAAATGGCTCTGGCGACGGCAGTAGCTCGGAGTTTACGATCCAGTCTCTTTCAAATATGCTTCAAAGCGTGAACGTAAAAATAAAGCCCGACGACATCAAATCTAAAAACACCGCCGCGGTAATGGTTATCGCAAAGCTACCGCCGTTTGCTAGGCAGGGTGATAAGCTTGATGTCGTGATCTCATCTATCGGCGACGCAAAGAGCCTTCAGGGCGGAACGCTTTTGATGACTCCGCTTAAGGGAGTGGACGGCGACATTTACGCTCTAGCACAGGGCTCGCTAACCATAGGCGGTAAAACCGCATCTCGCGGAGGCGGAAGTAAAGGCGGCAACCACGTAACCGCGGGCACGATCCCAAGCGGTGCAATCGTTGAGCGCGAGATAGCGTACGATATCTATAATCAAGAAGCGATATTTTTAAGCCTTAAAGAGTCGAATTTTGATACTGCTTCAAACATCCAAAGAGCGGTAAATTTAAATGTAGGCGGCGATAGCGCGGTAGCCGTGGACTCTCGAACGATCAGGATCGCTAAGCCAAACGGCGCAAATATGGTCGATTTCGTAGCTAGGGTGTTAAATTTGGATGTGGATTATAAAGCGCTAGATAAGGTCGTAATCGACGAGCGCACCGGCACGATAGTAAGCGGCATAAATATCACCGTTGATCCAGTCGTCATCACGCACGGCGACATCACGATAAAGATAGAGCCTAGCTCGTATGACGATATGGCGGCAAATCAGCAAACAATCGATCTGCAAGACGGCGCAGCGGTAGATCCGCTAACTAATATGCTAAAAATCAGCGGCGAAAAAACAACCGTAGCTAGCGTCGCAAGGGCGCTAAGCAAGATGGGCGCGACGCCTAGCGACATCATCGCGATAATGGAAAATCTAAAACGCGTAGGCGCTATACACGTAAATTTGGAGATAATATAATGCTAAACGTAGACAGTTCGGCGGCTTTAAGCTCGTACAATAAATTTGCCACTAGTTCAATCGAAAATAGACGTGCAGATAAGCCTCAAAGCGAACAAGACGCGCTTTTAAAAGAGCAAACCGATGCTTTTGAGGCGTTTTTGGTTAAAAGCGTGCTGGATATTGCGCTAAAAGACGAAAATCCGTTATTTGGCAAAGACGCCGGAGACGAGATATATCACTCGATGTACAACGATACTATGAGCAAGGCTCTGAGTGGAAATTTGGGCTTTAGCGAACTTTTATTCAATTATTTAAAAGAAAGGGCTTAAGAAATTTCAAAATTTGCCGATTTAGTTTCTAACAAATCTAAAAAGGCTTGAAAATGATAGGAACTTTGGGAGCTAAACTGGGCATGAGCCCGCAGCAAATCACTCGCTCAAACGACGTAAAAAAGAGCGAAAATATGGAAAAAACACAAGGCAAAGAAGAAAGCAAGGTCGCAAAGATAGCCGAGCAGATCGCAAACGGGACGTATAAGCTAGATATGTCCAAGACTGCAAAGGCCGTTGCCGATACGCTTTTATAAGATTTTTTGTCCTTGCGTAAAAAGAAAGGACAAAAATGCTTAAAAGATATTTGGATGAGGCGATGGGCGTGCTAGACGAGCTCATCGCTCAAACTACGGAAGATATAGAAAAGATAAAACTAGCCGACCACACTAAGGTCGATGATAGCGTCAAACGCAAAAACGAGCTGGTTAAAAAATTTGAATCCGTAAAATCACTGCTAGATAAAGAGCTTTTAAGAGTCTCAAGGGAAAACGGCGGGGTAAATTTAAGCTCTATCCTTGATGATGAGGTGAAAACATCTCTAACTCTTATGCGCTCAAAACTTGAAGAGCTCTACTCAAAAAACAAAGAATACGCAAAATACGTCGTCGGAGTGAAAGAATTTTTCGATAGCTTGCTAAAAAATATGTTTAAAAGCGAGTCCGGCAGCTACGATAAAGAAGGCTTGACGCCTGAAAGTTTATTTAAAACAAGGGTTTAAAAAATGGCTAATATATTTTCGTCTTTACATATTGGAGTTAGCGGTTTAGATGCCGCGCAGACGCAGATCACTACAACAGGACACAACATCACAAACGCCGACAGTGAGCACTACACTAGACAGCGCGTCGTGCAGTCTGCTAGAGAGCCTTTTCACGATATGCCGGGTGACATCGGTACTGGCACCAAGGTCGATACGGTCGTACGCGTGCATGATGAGTTTACTTTTGCTAGGCTCCGTACTTCAAATATAAATTTAGAATCAAGTGAATACAAAAAGCAAATTTTAGAGGAGATTTCGCAGCGCTTCCCTGATCTACAAAGCGTAGGCATAGGCAGAGATTTGCAAAATTATTTTAATGCATGGAACAACCTCGCTTCTAACCCAACCGAGGGTTCTCAGAAGGTAAATTTGCTAAATTCGGCCACGACGCTATCAAATAGCATAAGCAAAGCTCACGATATGCTAACTAAGATCCAAAAGGACGTGGACTCGCAGATAGAAGTTGCCGTAAATGAAATAAACAAATACGCCAAACAAATCGCGCAGATAAATAAAGAGATCGTGCGCGTCGAATCAGTCGGCACTACTAGAGCAAACGACCTACGCGACAAACGCGATCAGCTCGAACTAGCGATGTCGAAATTTGCCGGCATAAGCGTATTTAAGGGGCAACTACAAAGCAACAATATCGATCCGACTGTAACCGATATGGGTACCAAGCATCAGATAAATATTTCAGGATTTAATATCGTAGACGGCACGACGTATCATCCGCTAACAGTCGATAGAATAAGCGACAAGAGTGATTTTAAAGGTGTATTTTTCGAAAGAGACGATAGCAAGAAAGTCGATCTAAACGGACGAATCTCGGGCGGTAAACTAGGTGCCGCACTAGATCTGCGCGGACGAAGAGTGGATGATAACGGCGAATTTCAAGACGGAACGATACAAAAATACATCGACAACCTAAATACGTTTGCTAAAGGCATCATCAACGAGACAAACAATATCTACGCGAGATCGGCCGTAGAAAATGCCGTAACCGACGAGCTAGACGGTCTAAGCGACTCTAGGACGCTGATGAATTTTAACGACGATATCAAGCACGGTAGCTTTGACGTCGTAGTTTATAACAACCAAGGTCAAGAGATCGCTCGAAAAACGATAAACATAAACGCCTCTACTACTATAAATGACAATACTCGCGGCAACTCTATCGTGCGGGACTTTAACTCCGACACTGACGACAACGGCGACAATAACTCGCTAAACGACGTGGACGATTATTTTCAGGCAAACTACCAATACGACGCGGCGACGGGTAAAGGCACGTTTGGCGTAACAGCTAAAAGAAATGCCGGCGAATACAGCGTCGCTTTCGTCGATAAAGGTACCAATTTCCCGGGTATTATCGGGGTAAATAGAGTTTTTGAGGGCGGAAATGCGAAAAATATGAGCGTAAAAAGCGAGCTGATGGAAAATCCGCACAAGCTAAAAGCCTACTCAAACCCGACTCCTGGCAACAACGAAGTCGCAAACGATATGGTGCAAATGCAGTATAAAAAAATCATATTTTACTCCGACAAGCATGCGGACAAGGAAGAGAGCGTCGAGGGCTACTACCGCTATATCACCACCGATCTAGCTAGCCAAACTCAGGCAAATAACGATCTAAACGACGCAAATACAGCTATCCATAAAGTTGCTATGTCTGAGTACCAGTCGGTTAGCGGCGTAAATTTAAACGAGGAGCTGACAAACCTCATACGATTTCAAAGCAGCTACGGTGCGGCGGCTAAAATCATCACGACCGTAGAAAAGATGCTCGATACCTTGCTCACGCTAAAGCAATAAATTTAAATTTCTTTTAGCCTTTTTGGTTTAAAATCTCGTCCAAAAAGGCTAAAAATGGACTTAAAAACACTCCTAGACCAAAACGTAATCTCTAAAAATACTCATACAGACCTGTTTGCCGCATCCGATCCGCTGCAAGTTGCTAGCAAATTTAAAACGCCCGAGATCTCGCTTATCTGCGCGCTTTTTGCCTATGGCAACGCAAAACTCATCGTAAATTTCCTAAATTCTCTCGACTTTTCGCTGCTGGATAAAAGCGAGGAGCAAATCATTTCAAATTTGACGCAGCACAAATACCGCTTTCAAAGCTGCGAGGACGTACGGCAGATTTTTATCACCGTTTCGCGCCTAAAAAAACACGGCGATATCGAAAGTGCGGTAAAAGCCGGTTTTGAAAAAAGCGACTCGATGGTGGACGGCATAAACGAGCTCATTAAATTTATCTATTCGCTAAACTCTTACCGCTCGGAGGGGTATGAGTTTTTCTTCGGCAAACCATACGAAAAAGCGCCGCAAAGCCCGTATAAACGCTACAATATGTTCCTGCGCTGGATGGTGCGAGATAGCGACATCGACCTTGGGCTCTTTAAAAGCCTGCCAAAAAGCAAGCTCCTCATGCCTCTTGACGTGCATACGCACCGAGTTTCGTTAAATTTGGGTCTCATCGCGCGCAAAAGCTATGACTTTAAGGCTGTGCGCGAGCTAACGGACAAGCTTTGCGAATTTGACCCCGCTGACCCAATCAAATACGACTTCGCGCTCTACCGCATCGGGCAAAGCGGCGAACTGGCGCAAATTTTAAGCGAGATAAAGTAAATTTGACTGGTTTTGCTTAACGCGAAACGGAGCCAAATTTGAGGCATCGCGGCGCATTAAATTTAAGAAAATTTAAAGCCTAAATTAATCAAATTTAGGCTATAGTTACACTGCAATTACATTTTAAGGAGAAAAAATGAAAAAAATCGTTTTAGCTAGCGCGGCTCTAGGCTGCCTACTCGCTACTAGCGCCCTTGCGCACGAGGAAAAAGTCTTTGATCCAAAGGCTGGCAAGCACCTAGTCGTAACTATGGAGCAACTAAGCGAAAAAGGCAACACCGTCGTGGGCGAGGTTGTAGCGATCGAGACTAACTACGGCGTGGCGTTGTTCCCAAATCTTAAAGGCCTTGAGGGCGGCGCTCACGGATTTCACGTGCATCAAAACGCTGACTGCGGCGCAAACGAGAAGGGCTTAGGCATGAAAGCGGGCGGTCACTGGGATCCGGCCGAGACTAAAAAACACTCTTTTGCATGGGACGACAGCGGCCACAAGGGCGATTTGCCTGCGCTTTTCGTTGATGCCGAGGGTAACGCGGTTTATCCTGTGCTAGCTCCAAAAATCAAAACAATAGACGAGCTAAAAGGCCACTCGCTAATGATCCACGTTGGCGGTGATAACCACAGCGACCATCCAAAGCCTCTTGGCGGCGGCGGCGCTAGAATGGTTTGTGGCGTTATAAAATAATCCCGCATTCGCCGATTTGCCGCGCTTGGCGGTCGGCGGATTTTTCTTTTTTACTCAAATTTGACGCGATTTAAATTTGCTCTAAAGGCGTTTTGGACGTTAAATTTGATAGCCTTCTTTTTAACCTTGTATCTCTTAAATGTAAATTTATGCGCTATTTTACAAACGAAATTTTAAAAACTATGCCAAATTTACCCTTATCAAATTTGACTCAAATTTCGGTATCTAAATTTACGAAATTTGTTCCAAAATTTTAAAATAAAATCGCCGACTGCACCGGCAAATTTTACAGAATACGCCGCAACCCAAACTGCTAAATTTAACCCCGCTCGGCAAAATTTACTCGCAGTTTCATTAAATTTTAACCATAGTAAAACAAAAAGCCAAATTTTATAAATTTTTTAAATTTTTAGTAGTATGATTTTGTTTTTTGAGGGGGCGGAAATGGACTTTGACTTCGGCGTTACGGCGTATTTGATATTTTTCGCGGCGGCGTTTGCGGCTGGTTTCGTCGACGCGATCGCGGGCGGCGGCGGACTGATCGCGCTACCGACGATCATGGCGATGGGCGTGCCGCCTCACATGGCGCTAGCAACGAACAAGCTTCAGGGCACTTTCGGTAGCTTCACGGCGGCGCTAAATTTTGCCAGAAAAGGCATGATAAATTTCCGCGAAGTTTTCATCGGCATCGTTTTTACCTTTATCGGCGCGTGCGTCGGCACGGTGCTTATTTTGTTTTTGAGCGCCGAATTTTTGCGCGTTATTATCCCGTTTTGTTTGATAGCGATTTTCATCTATACGCTTTTGATGCCAAAAGTCGGCGACGAGGACAGAGCCGCTCGTATGAACGCACGAGCTTTTTATGTGATATTTGGGCTTATTTTAGGCTTTTACGACGGATTTTTCGGGCCTGGAGCGGGCAGTTTTTGGACGTTTGCGATGGTTGCGCTCATCGGGCTAAATATGAAAAAATCCGTCGCGCATACGAAAATCCTAAATTTTACCAGCAACATCGTCTCTCTTGCCGTTTTTATCGCGGGCGGACAGATACTTTGGGCGGTCGGATTTTTGATGGGCGCGGGGCAAGTTTTGGGCGCGTATTTTGGCTCAAATATGGTCATGAAAAAGGACGTCAAATTTGTTAGAGTCGTGTTTTTAGCCGTCGTGGGCGCGACGATACTAAAGCTCGTTTACGATAGATTTTTCGCGTGAGCGGTAGTTTTAAAAAACGGCAACAAAATTTGAGCAAAATTTTGCAAAAAAGCTAAAATTCGGGCGAAATTTGAGGTAAGCTTAAAAAACTTTTAACGTTTATTTGGATAAAATTGCCGTTAAATTTCATAAATCTAAGGTTAATCCATGCAAGAAAATTTGTTTTTGTTTACAGGTTGGATCGCTTCTTTGTTTACCGACAACGAGCACGTTATCCACGCGGTAAATTACGCGGGACATCTCGTTTTGGTCGCGGTTATCGTGCTCATCGCGGCAAAATTTGCGACTAAAAATTTGCAACTCGTGCCTCGCGGAACGCAAAATATCCTTGAGGCGTATCTGGAGGGCGTCGTATCTATGGGCAAGGACGTGCTAGGAAGCGAAGCGCTATCTAGAAAGTATCTGCCGCTAGTCGCAACTATCGGTTTGATCGTATTTGTAAGTAATATGATAGGCATAATACCCGGATTTGAGGCTCCGACTTCGAGCTTAAATTTGACCCTTACTCTAGCGCTCGTAGTTTTCGTGTTTTATCACTATGAAGGTATCCGAGCAAACGGTGTTATCAAGTATTTTGCGCACTTCATGGGACCGAACAAATGGCTAGCTCCGATAATGTTTATCGTCGAGATCGTTTCGCATCTGTCTCGCGTCGTATCGCTTTCTTTCCGACTTTTCGGTAACATCAAGGGCGATGATTTGTTCCTTTTGGTTGTACTTGCTCTTGCGTCTTACGCTGCGCTTCCGGCGTTTGTCTTGCTTACGTTTATGGCGTGCTTGCAAACATTTATCTTTATGATTCTTACTTACGTGTATCTTGCAGGCGCGATTTTGATCAGCCACGACGAGCACTGAAATTTAAATTTATACGTCCGCCAGCTAAAATACGCTAAAAATCGGCGGGCGTAATCCCTTCTTTTTATCTAACTTAAATAAAAATCCTGCTAAAATAAGCCCTAAATTTTAAATAAAAGGCAAATTATGTTTGAAGTCGTTATCGGGCTTGAGGTTCACACCCAGCTTAATACAAAAACTAAAATTTTCTGCTCTTGCTCCACGAGCTTCGGCGACGAGGCAAATACGCACGTTTGTCCGACCTGCCTGGCGCTACCCGGATCTTTGCCGGTGCTAAACAAAGAAGCCGTGAGAAAGGCGATAAGTTTTGGCGCGGCGGTAAATGCGACTATAAATAAACGCTCGGTTTTTAACCGTAAAAATTACTTTTATCCCGACCTTCCAAAGGCTTATCAAATTTCGCAGTTTGAGATACCGATAGTGGAAAAGGGCGAGCTTTTTATCGATGTAAACGGCGAGAAAAAACGCATCGGTATCACTCGCGCGCACCTTGAGGAGGACGCGGGTAAAAACATTCATGAGAGTGGACAGAGCCTAGTCGATCTAAACCGTGCCGGCACGCCGCTGCTTGAGATCGTGAGTGAGCCTGATCTGCGCAGCTCCGACGAGGCGGTCGCGTATCTAAAAAAACTGCACTCTATTTTGAGATTTTTAAACATTAGCGACGCCAATATGCAGGAGGGGAGCTTTCGTTGCGACGCAAACGTCTCCATCCGTCCAAAGGGCGACAGCAAGCTTTACACGCGTGTCGAGATTAAAAATTTAAACTCATTTAGATTTATCCAAAAAGCGATTGACTATGAGGTCGAGCGTCAAAGCGCGGCGTGGGAAGACGGCAAATACGACAAGGAAGTTTATCAAGAGACCCGTCTTTTTGATACCGTAAATTTAGTCACACGCTCTATGCGAGGCAAGGAGGATAGCGCCGAATATAGATATTTTCCAGATCCTGATCTGCTACCCGTCGAGATCCCGGAGGAGATGTATAACGAAGCGATCAAGATCCCCGAGCTTGCCGAACAAAAGGTCGCTAGATACGGACGCGAGCTTGGCGTCAAAGAGGACGACGCGCTGATTTTAACTAGCAGCGTGGAGACGGCGAAGTATTTCGAGGAGCTCGTGGAAGCAAAAATATCGCCGAAACTGGCTGTTACATGGCTCATCGTCGAGCTTTTGGGGCGTCTTAAAAACGGCGCTACGATCGAGACATCGCCCGTAAATTCGGCTAAGATGATAGAGCTTTTACGCCGTATAGAAGACGGCACGATAAGCGCCAAGGCAGCAAAAGAAGTACTTGACTATCTCATGGAAAATGATGTGAGCGTGGACGGCGTCATCGAAAAATTGGGATTAAAACAAGTCAGCGACGACTCGGCTATCGTAGCGATAATAGATCAAATTTTAAGCGCGAACGCCGATAAGGTGGCCGAGTACAAGAGCGGCAAGGATAAGCTTTTTGGATTTTTCGTCGGTCAGACGATGAAAGAGGGCAAAGGCGCGTTTAACCCCGCAAAAGTAAATGAGCTTTTAAAAGAAAAATTAGGATAAATTTGGCTTGCGCTGTTCTCTGGCGGCGTGGTCAAATTTAATCCGTTTAATTTTCGCAAAAGTAAGTTTTGGCTTGCGAGTGGGCCGGTCAAATTTAGCTAAAACAAACGTAAATCACAAAAAAGAGAAAAAATGAAAATAGCCATCATCGGAGCGGGGAAGTGGGGTAGCGCGCTTTTTCATGCGCTTTCGCAAAGAAACGACTGTGTTATCACCTCGCGCAGGCAGCTTGAGGGTTCGCATTTTGTCGGCTTAGAGGAGGCGCTAAAGCGCGATCTGCTCGTCGTTGCCATACCTTCGCAGTCCGTTAGCGGTTGGTTAAAAGAGCATTTTAACAACTTCGGACAGAAAATTTTAGTCGCCTCAAAGGGCATTGAAACATCGAGCTTGCGTTTTTTAGACGAGATTTACGAGCAGCACGTAGATGCGGCAAATTTAGCCTTTTTGTCGGGTCCTAGCTTTGCCAAAGAGATACAAAACGACCTTCCGTGCGCGCTCGTGATAAACTCTAAAAACGAAGCCCTAGCGCGCGAGATTTCGGAGCTTTTCCCGCAAAATATCAAAGCCTACGCTAGTAGCGATGTTATCGGTGCCGAGATCGCGGGCGCGTATAAAAACGTTATCGCTATCGCAGGCGGTATCTGCGACGGACTCGGGCTTGGCAACAGCGCTCGTGCCAGCCTTATTTCGCGCGGACTTGTCGAGATGGCGAGGTTTGGCGACTATTTCGGCGCGCAGCAGCAGACCTTTTTGGGTCTTAGCGGAGCGGGTGATCTCTTTCTCACGGCTTCATCGGTGCTCTCGCGCAACTACCGCGTAGGACTAGGTCTTGCTAAAAACGAGAGCCTTAATAAAATCCTAAACGATCTAGGCGAGGTCGCCGAGGGCGTGGATACCTCCTACGCGATAGAAAAGATCGCTGCTAGCAAAGGTATCTATACGCCGATAGTAAACGAGGTCGCGGCGATGCTGCGCGGAAAAGATGTGCAAGAAAGCCTCAGGGATTTACTAAGCAAAAAATAAAATTTGGCTAAAGTGCGTACTTTGCGGTGAGGATGCATTTGGTTTGAAAGACTGCGATTTGCTTTTTGAGATTAGATTAAAAATTTAAATAATTACAAATTTATGCGAAATTTGCAGACTTCTACATCTGTCAAATTTTAAAACGTTAAATTTAATGCCGTTATCTACCGATATGATTTATGTTGTTTTTTGTAGCGGCTCAAAAATTTTAACCGACAACGAAAAAAGCAAAACAAGAAAGTACCCAGCGTCAATCGCCAAAAATATCTCAATTTTACTTGCAAACGCCGTAGTAAAATATTTTGCAAAGACGATACGATACCATAAACGACGATATGGACTGCAAAATAGAGATTTGCAACGCGAAATGTGAAATTAGTACCGATTGCTGCGTCAGCTCGCTCCAAATCACGCTCAAAGTCCTTAAATTTATCTAAAATAGTGTAAAATCCGCAAAAACAAAAAAAGGAAAGATATGAAAAAATTTATTGCAGCGTTTTTTTCGGCGCTATTTTTGGCGGGTTTGCCGACCGCGCTAAACGCCACCGATGCGCAAGCACAAGAAAAGCCGACTCTTCGCAAAATGATAGCCCAAATGATAATGGTAAGTTTCAACGGCTCTGATCCCAAAACCGCCAAAGAAGCCGTCTCGGAGGCCAAATATCAGCGTTTCGGCGGCGTGATGTTGCTCGGTAAAAATATCTCTGATAAAAAAAATCTTACAGCGCTAACAAACGCATTTAAAGAGGCGCAAAAAGGCATTTTTATCGCTATCGACGAGGAGGGCGGGCAAATCACGAGATTTAAGGACAAAAGCGGATTTGAGACCTTTATCTCGGCGCAAAAAGTAGCGAAAACCCTCGATTTAGCCGCTGCTGGCGAGCTTTACGCTAAGATGGCGCAACAGCTAAAAGACGTCGGTGTGAACGTAAATTTCGCTCCCGTGGCCGACGTGCTAAATCCAAAATCCACGATCATCGGCTCGCGCGGAAGGGCGTTTAGCGCCGATATAGACGAGGTTTCGCTGTATGCGAGCGAGTTTATGAAGGCCTCACAGGCTCGCGGCGTGATAGCGGCGATGAAGCACTTCCCCGGCCACGGTAACGTCGAGGCCGACAGCCACACCGCCAAGGTCGTGATCGACAAATTTGACTATACCGAGCTTAAGCCGTATTTTGACGCGGTTCGCAAAAACGAAGCCAAGATGATAATGGTCGGCCACATCTACCTCATGCAGCGCGACTCCGAGCTGCCGGCCTCGCTCTCACCGGCGATCATCGACGGCTTGCTGCGCGGCGAGCTCAAATTTGACGGCGTAGTCATCAGCGACGACATGCTCATGGGCGGACTAAAGGACTTTACGCTGCAAGAAAAGGTGATAAACTTTATCAACGCCGGCGGCGACGTGATGCTCTTTAGCGACTACAAAATAGACGGGCGCAGGACCGCGGAGCTCGTCACGCAACTAGTCGTGGACGCGGTGGGCGCCAAGCAGATACCAAAAGAGCGCATTGAGGAGTCCTACGAGCGAATAATGAAGCTAAAAAATAGCTTAAAATAGGCTACTTGAGGGGCAAATTTTAGCTTTTGCGCGGAGTTTGTTTTGCGGCTAGTCGGTGTGTGCGGCGGCTGAAGTCAAATTTGCCTTTTTGTCTCATTTTGTAAATTTAAGTTTAAATTTGACGACATTTTTAAATTTGAACTCAAATTTAACGCCCAAATTTTACTGCCTAGCTCGCTAAACCTGCACCACTTTTATGCAAATCGGGGTTTAAAAAACAGTCCTAGACAAATTTCCACCAAGCAAGGTCGCCTTACAAAAATCAGCATTAAATTTATCATTATTCGGCTCAAATTTAAGCTTTTAAAATTAATCTTGATGTATAATTTATCTTTAAGAAAAATAATAAAAATTCCAAATTTAAGGAGCGAAAATGGACGAGGTAGCAGCAAAAGTCGAAGCGCTAAAAGACGAAATGGTGAAAAATAGGCGGTTTTTTCACTCGCATCCCGAGACGGGATTTTTCACGTTTTTCACGACGGCAAAGATCGCTAGCGAGCTAAAAAAGCTCGGCTATAGCCTAAAAATGGGACGCGAGATAATGAAACCGGAAGCTAGAGCAGGTCTTGGTAGCGAAAAAGATAAAGAAAAATATCTAGAGCGCGCAAAAGGCCTGCTAAGCGCCGATGAGCGCGAGTTTTTGCCCGTGATGGAGGATGGGCTAACGGGCGTGGTAGCCGAGCTTGATACGGGCAGGCCGGGCAAGACGCTTGCGTTTAGATTCGACATTGACGGCGTGGATGTGACCGAGAGTAAGGATGAGACGCACAGACCATTTAAAGAGGGCTTTAGAGCCGATATAGACGGCATCACGCACGCCTGCGGGCACGACGGGCACATCACGATCGGCCTAGCGATGGCTAAACTCATCGCGCAAAATTTGGACGATTTTAAAGGCAAATTTAGATTTATATTTCAAACCGCCGAGGAGGGCACGAGGGGCGCCGTGCCGATGGAGCAAGCAGGCGTGCTAGAGGGCGTGGACTACCTGCTAGGCGGTCATATCGGCTTTCAGGCAAAGACTAGCGGCGGTATCATCTGCGGTACGAACAAGCTTCTTGCTACGTCGAAATTCGATGTAAATTTCACGGGCAAGTCGGCTCACGCAGCTGGCGCTCCGCAAGAAGGGGCAAACGCGCTGCTAGCGGCTGCCCAAGCAGCTCTAGCCATGCACGGTATTACGCGACATGCCGACGGCGTCACGCGCATAAACGTGGGCGTATTACGAGCGGGCGAAGGCCGAAATGTCATCGCGCCAAACGGCTACATAGCCTGCGAAACGCGCGGCGAAACGACCGAGCTAAATGATTTTATGTTTAAAAAATGCATGGATATCGTCGCGGGCGTCGCGCAGATGTACGGCGTGCAGTACGACGTGAAGCTAACCGGCGGCACGAGTGGCGGCGACAGCAGCGAGGAGATTACCGATATCTACGAACGCGCCGCGCGTCAGTCGCCTTTTATAAAGGACGAGCTCATCGTGCGGGATCTAAATTTCGGCGCTTGCGAGGACTTCGCACACTTTATGCATGCCGTGCAAAAAGCAGGCGGCAAGAGCGGCTACCTGATGATCGGCACCAAGCTCGCCGCTGGGCATCACAACGGTGCGTTTGACTTTGACGAGAGTGCGCTGCTATCGGGCACGGACGTGTTTTTACGCTCGGCATACGCGATAAACGGTAAGGACGCGTGAGGGTAAATTTGATAAATCACAAGCTATTTTGGCTATAACTAAAATAGCTTGTGATATTTTAATGATAATGACTTCCTAATTTTTAGCCTGTTATATTTCTATTGATTTCTAGAAAATTTCCTTTGTTATTATTTTGTCTTGAGTAGTATATTTTATTGTTATTATCTACAATTAGTCTTATTTTACTTGATAATTTATTGAAATTTCTTAATGTAAATGGGTGTTTTTGATCTTCTATTTTTTCTATTAACTTTTTCTATTTGGCAAGGCTACAAAAGGTTCCTAAGATATAATCTGGTAGAGTTGATAGAATGTCTTCTTTAGATATTTTTTCTATTTGAAATTTTGTAGAATGTTTTTCGTTACGCAAGTAACTACTTAATTTGTTTGTTGATATTTTACTGTTCTCTTCATAGCATATATAATTATTTGTATCTCCAAAACGATTCAATAGTATTTTGTTAAAAACTTTACTAAATAGGTTATAGTACAACTCTTGGTATTCTTCTTTGGCTACTTTTTTATTAAATTTATCAAAAATGATAAAAGCTTCGTATTCTAGCCCTCTTAATAAATCTTGGACTTTGATTTTTATCTCTGTATTATCGCTTGTATAGTGAAAAAGACCTTCTTTCTCTATAAACTCATCTCTGGCATCTATCAGAAAGCTATTTTTTAGATCGTATAATTTTTGAATATTTTTTTCTTATCTGAATCGCCAATTATGGAAACCACACATATTGCTAAATACTGTTTATCTGTGTTAATTATAATTTCACTTTCATCTATATAATGAAAGATACGTTTGGCTGTAGCTACCTTGAAAGTTTTAGCCGATGCAGTGTCTATTGTACAATTATTATTTTTTAGAATTTCCAAAAAAGTTTTTTTATATTTTTCTCCTAAATCCTTTTCTATTCCAATTATATATGCAATCTCTCCATATAATCTTTTTAGCAATTCCTCTTCTGAATTACTCCCAAAAAATTTATTCATATAATATAATTTTTGTCTAACTTTTCTTTTTAGTCTTTTGGACACTCTTGGATATTCTCTGTTTGAGATACTTAGTCCAGTAACATATTGTGGTTGCCCTTGTATTGCAAATAAAGTTTTTTGTTTGTTTAGTTTAAGATTATATTTGTTTAGTATTTCTTGCAAATCATCTGCTTTTATAAAATTATTTTCATCTGAAGAAAAAGTAATATCGTCCCCGTATCTAGTGTAAACAACATTTTTAGCTATTGAGGATCTTATGTCTGCATCCAATTCATAGCAAAATAAATTTGCTAATAACGGACTTGTATTTAAACCTTCTTTTAATGCATTATTATATGTGCATAGATTTGAAAATAGTTCGGCAGCTTGCTTTTCGCAGCCAATCTTAAATAAAAATATTTTCAATACTTTCTTTTTTAATTGATATAAAAAAGTCTTCAATATCAAATTTATATAGGTAATATTTATTAAGATGCTCTTTTGAATTTGATACTGTATTTTTACCCCTTAAAAAACCATGTGCATATTGTGAAATATACTTGTCATAATCGCTGTATATAATTTTTTCTAACTCATTTAGCAATTCTTTATAAAAAACATTAAAAGGTTCATTAATTTTTAATACTTCTCTAAAGCTTGTTGAAAATTTTTTATTCTTTTTCTTTAGCTTTAGCAGCTTAAAATAATCACTTTGAGTTTTTGTGTTTTCTGGCTCTTTCATAAATTCTAGAAAGCCAATATCGGTATTAAAACTTTTTGCTATAGCTTCTAGTGAATTTAATTTTCTTATGTCCAAGTATATACCTAAAAATAAAAATGGATATGGAATAAATAGGATTAGATTGTAATTGACTTACCATCGAATACGATTCGTATTCCAAATTATTTTTCCATACCCTTTTATAATTTTAGCATAATAAATCTAAATATTCTACGCCACGACGTTTGGAAACTCAAACACCGTTTTGCCGCTTTTTATCGTGATTACCGCCGCGCCTTTTATCATTTTGCCTAGCAGCGGGGAGTTTTGGGATTTTGATTTATTTAGGCTTTTGTCGTAGAGATACTCGAAATTCGGATCGATTATCGCGATGTCGGCGAGATAGCCTTCTGCGATAACGCCCTTGTCCTTTAGTTTTAAAATTTTAGCCGCATTATAGGATGTGAGAGCCGCCATCTGCTCGATACTTATCACTCCGTCGTTTACCAAATCTAGCGTCATAGGCACGAGGGTTTGTAGGCCGAGTATTCCAAATGGCGCCTTGTCGAATTCTAAAAATTTCTCGTCGTTATGGTGCGGGGCATGGTCGGTCACGATGACGTCGATGAGGCCGCTTTTTAGGCCGTCTCTGATCGCCTCTACGTCTGATTTGGTGCGAAGCGGCGGCGACATTTTAAAGTTCGTATCGTAGCCTAGCAGCTCGTCCTCGGTGTAGGTAAAGTGGTGCGGCGTCGCCTCGCAGGTTACGTTTATGCCGGCTGCGCGAGCCTGCGCGATGAGCTTTAGCGACCACTCGGAGCTAACGTGCGCGATGTGGATGTGGCCGCCGGTGAGCTTGGCTAGCAGTAGATCGCGCGAGACCATGATCTCTTCTTGCTCGCGCGGCATGCCCTTGATGCCTAGTATTGCTGAGACGCGGCCCTCGTTCATGTGGCCGCCGCGGCACAGCGAGCAGTCCTGGGAGTGGTTGATGACGAAGCTGCCGAAGTGCTTTGAGTACTCAAGCGCGTATCTCATCACGTCGCTGCTAGCTACCGGCAGACCATCATCGCTAAACGCCACTGCGCCCGCCTCGGTCATATCGCCCATCTCTACGCACTTTTTGCCGTCCATCTTGCTAGTTATCGCGCCGATAGGCAGTAGGTCGATGAGGCCGCGAGCTCTAGCTTTAGCTACCATATCGCGCGTGACGACGGCGTTGTCGTTTACGGGATTTGTATTTGCCATCGGGCAGCAGGTGGTTACGCCACCCGCGACCGCAGTCTCGGAGCCCGTGTTTATATCGTCTTTATACTCAAGGCCGGGATCCCTAAAATGCACGTGCATATCGATAAGACCCGGCATCACGAGTTTGCCGTTAGCGTCTATTACCTTATCCGCCGCCGGTTCGTCAGCGGTGATGAGAGCGATCTTGTCGCCCTCTATCAGGACGTTTGCTTTTTGCGAGCCGTTATGATTTACGATCGTGCCGTTTTTAATGAGAGTTTTCATTTTGCGCCTTTGTTTTTTATGAGAGTATCTAGGATCGCCATCCTGACGGCGACGCCGTTTTCGACCTGATTTAGCACGTGCGAGTAGCGCGGATCGTCTGCTACGTCGGAGTTTATCTCGACGCCGCGGTTTATCGGACCCGGGTGCAGGATCATAACGCCCTCTTTGGCGTATTGCATTTTGGCTTGGGTTAGGCCGAAAAATTTGGAGTATTCGCGCACGGACGGAAATGCGATCTCGTCGTCCTGGCGCTCGAGCTGGATACGCAGCATGATGATGACGTCCGAGTCCTCGACGGCCTCGCGCATATCGGAGCAAATTTGACAGCTAAAAGCCTCCATGCCCGTTAAAAACATCGGCGGGCCAAAGAGCTTAACCTTGGCTCCGAGCGTTTTTAGGACGTAGATATTTGAGCGAGCTACGCGGCTGTGAAAGATATCGCCGATGATGGCGACCGTGAGATTTTCTAGACTACCGCGATTTTCCAGTATGGTAAAAAGATCAAGCAGCGCTTGGCTAGGGTGTTCGTTTAGGCCGTCGCCGGCGTTTACGACGTGAGCGTCCGTGTTCTCGGCTATAAATTTAGCCGCGCCCGAGCTGTAATGGCGCACGACTACGATGTCCGTTTTCATCGCGACGATGTTGTGGACGGTGTCGATGAGCGTTTCGCCCTTTTTGGTGCTGGAGCTTGAGGCGGTGAAATTTATAGCGTCGGCTCCGAGGCGCTTAGCCGCGATCTCAAAGCTCGTCCGCGTCCTAGTCGAGTTTTCGAAAAAGGCGTTTACGGTCGTTTTGCCGTAGAGCGATTTGGCTTTTTTGGTCTCGGAGTTGTTTAATGCTTTAAACTCCTTGGCTAAATTTAGGAAATGGTAAATTTCGTCTTTGGTTAAATTTGCAGCGGTTACGAGGTCTTTTTTGGTATAGCTCATCCGTATTTTTCCTTAGAAAGATAGAGTTAAATCAAAAAAGCGATATTACCCCGTTTTTACTTAAGGTTTAATTTTGCAGCTTGCTAAACTCCGCGCCCAGACGCTGCCTGATCTCGTCTCCCGCGCGCTCGCCGTCTTTGAAATTTTCAGTAACGAGATCGTCCAGGCGGCTAAGCACCTCAAAGAGCTCGCTTTCCCATTTATCTGGGTTTCTAGCGGTGTTCATTGTCTCGATAAACGTCAGTTTTTTGCTCATCTCGCTTAGGCTTTCTAAAAATTTTTCTTTTAGATCCTCGTTTTTTAGGGCGTCGTCGTATAGCGCTTTCATCTTTAGCTCTCTTAGCTCGCCGTTTATTATCTCGCAAAAGTCTTTGTATTTTTGCACCGAAATTTGACGCGCGGTCTCGGGGGAGCTGTTTGCTAGAGTGCCGTTTTCGTCGATTTTTCTCGTTATTTTTTGTATTTGCGCGTAGAGCACGAGCGCGGCTATGACGCAGATGACGGCATAAAATGCGATAGATGACATCGTTTTTCCTTTTTTTGATTTAAATTTGCGGTTATACTGAAATTTTGCTTTTTTTACTATAAATCGCGCTAAAGCTAACCACCGCTAGCGCGCTCCAGATCAGCAAAAACGACAGCGCCTTAAGCGCGCTAACTTGCTCGCCGTAGTAAAAAACGGCAAGCAAAAGCTGCATCGAAGGCGAGATATACTGCAAATAGCCGATCGTGCTCAAATTTAGCCTAGTAGCCGCCGAGTTAAAAAGCAAAAGCGGCACGACGGTCGCAGGCCCGCAAAGAGCGATCAAGAGCCCAAACCACGAAAAGCTAAAGTGATTTTCCCCGCTAGCTGCGACGAAAAATAGCGCGACGAGCGCAATGGGAGCTATGAGCGCGGTTTCGACAAAAAGCCCTTCCAAAGATGGCACGCTAAGGCGCTTTCTAATGAGCGAATAAAATCCAAACGTGATAGGCAAAATGATAGATATGATAGGTAGGCCGCCCGCGTCGTAAATTTGCACGCCGATAGCGACAAAGACGATGCCGACGGCAAATTTGCCCGCGCGCGATAGCTTTTCTTTTAAAATCAGCACGCCAAGGAGCATATTTACGAGCGGATTTATGAAGTATCCTAGGCTAGTTTCCACGATCTTACCGATATTTACGGCGTAGACGTAGATCCACCAGTTAGCAGCGATTAGAACACCTGTGATAAATAGCCAAAACGTAGTTTTTTTGTTACTTAAAATTTTCTTTGCGGCGCCTAGTTTGCGGCCAAATTTGAGTAGTAAAAACAAAAGCAGTACTGACCAAACGATACGGTGAGCGACGATCTCGGTGGACGAAAGCGCGCTGAGTTGTTTAAAATAAATAGGAAAAATGCCCCAGATCATAAAGACCGACAGGCCGTAGATGAAGCCGATTTTGGTTTGATTTTTGTCTTGCATTTTTCCGCTTTTTTTGGCGAAATTATATTTATTTGTCGTTAATCAAAGCTTATGTGGCTCAAAAATGCGCAGCGAGGGCAAATTTGGGGCTAAAATTTGAAATTTTATCTGTAATAAAAGTTCTTTTAGCTAAAATCGGCGTTATTTTTAAAAAAGGTTTAAAGATGTGGAGTAGAGATTCGTGGAGAAAATTTAATATCTTACAGCAGCCTAGCTACCCCGACGAAGTCTTGCTAAAAAAGGCTGAGGATAAGCTAAAGACGATGCCGCCGCTAGTTTTTGCCGGCGAGGCTAGAAACCTAAAACAAGATTTGGCTAAAGTTTGTAATGGCGAGGCGTTTTTGCTCCAAGGCGGCGACTGCGCGGAGAGTTTTTCAAATTTTAACGCCGTAAATATCCGCGATATGTTTAAAGTGATGCTACAAATGGCGATCGTTTTGACGTTTGCCGGACGCTGCCCCGTCGTAAAAGTGGGGCGCGTGGCTGGTCAGTTTGCAAAGCCTAGAAGCTCGGACTACGAGGAGCAAGGCGGCGTAAAGCTACCAAGCTACCGCGGCGACATCATAAACGGTTTTGAATTTAATGCCGAGGCTCGCGTGCCCGATCCAAATCGCATGATCGAGGCATACTATCAAAGCGCATCCACGATGAACCTGCTTCGCGCCTTTTCTCGCGGCGGTTTGGCCGATCTGCACGAGGTAAATCGCTGGAACCTAGGCTTTATCAAAAAGCCCGAGCTTGACGCCAAATACGGCGAGCTAGCTAGGCAGCTGAGCCAAACACTAGCGTTTATGGGCGCTTGCGGTATAAATGCCTCAAATACTCCGGCCCTTAGCGAAACCAAGGTCTACACCTCGCACGAGGCGCTTTTATTGCCGTACGAGGAGGCTCTAACGAGAGAGGATAGTCTAACCGGCGACTGGTACGACTGCTCGGCGCATATGCTCTGGATCGGCGAGCGCACGCGCGGCGTAAAAGACGCTCACGTACATTTTTTAAGTGGCGTGCACAATCCTCTAGGCGTAAAGATTGGACCAAACGCAACCGCGCAGGACGTCATCGCGCTCGCAAATGCGTTAAATCCGCAAAACGAAGCCGGTAGACTAAACGTAATAATCAGAATGGGCGCGGATAAAATCGGCGAGCGGCTACCTAAAATCCTACGCGAAGTAAAACGCGAAGGGCTAAATATCGTCTACAGCATCGACCCGATGCACGGCAATACGATAAAGGCAGCAAACGGCTACAAAACGCGCGAATTTGATAAAATCCTAGCCGAAGTGCAAAGCTTTTTCGAGATACATAGAGCAGAAGGCACGCATGCTGGCGGCGTGCATCTAGAGATGACGGGCCAGGACGTAACCGAGTGCACGGGCGGGTCGTTTAAGCTAAACGAGGATGATCTCGCGCACAGATACGAGACGCAGTGTGACCCGCGCCTAAACGCCGATCAGTCGCTAGAACTCGCGTTTTTAATCGCCGAGTTTTTAAAGAAAATTTAGCTTTAGCGGGCGTAAATTTGATGAAATTTGCGCCTTTAAATTTAATGCGCTTCAAATTTGACTCCCAAATTTACCAAATTTATATGAGCCAAATTTGATCCCGTTTGCCTTTTGTCTTTCAAATTTGACCATTTTTGTCTTTTTTAAATTAAATTTACCCCAAATTTCGCGAATTTCTTAAAATTTAATACAATTTTCGCTACATTAATGAAAAATTATCAAATCGGAGAGAATCAATGAGCGATGTTTACGACATTATCGTGATAGGCGGCGGCCCTTGCGGCATCGCGACCGTCGTAGAGGCGAGAGCCAATGGATTAAAAAAAATTTTGCTTCTCGAGAAGGGCGACAACCACAGCCAAACTATAAGAAAATTTTACAAAGATAATAAGCGCGTGGATAAGGAGTACAAAGGCCAGGATAGCACCATCCACGGTATCGTGTCCTTTGAAGACGGCACGAAGGAGAGCACGCTTGATTATTTCGACAAGCTGCTAGACGAGGAAAAGATCGAGGCCGTGTTTAACTCCGAGGTCGAAAGCGTAAAGAAAAAGGACGGTTTGTTTTTCGTGCACACCGCGAAGGGCGACTATCAAGCCAAAAACGTGATGATAAGTATCGGTAAAATGGGACGTCCTAACAAACCCGACTACAAGATCCCGCCTTCGCTAAATAATGTTATAAATTTTAACCTAAACTCCTGTTCTAGCGGCGAAAAGGTGCTAGTCGTTGGCGGCGGAAACTCGGCCGTAGAGTACGCTATCGAGCTTTGCCAATACAACAAAACCACGCTAGCGTACCGCAAGGACAAATTTAGTCGCGTAAACGACGTAAATTTAGCCGCGCTTTGGGAGCTAGAGAAGGCAAATAAGTTAAAAGTCCGCCTAAATCACGATATCACCGAGATAGAAAACGAATCAGGACGCGTTAGGGCGCACTTTTCAAACGGCAAAATCAGAGTCTACGACAGAGTCGTCTACGCTATCGGCGGCTCGACTCCGGTTGATTTTTTACAAAAATGCGGAGTAGAGCTTGACGCGGATAAAGACCCTATCGTAAACGAGCACTACGAAAGCAGCGTCGGCGGACTATATATCGGCGGCGATATCGTGCTAAAAAACGGTGGCTCGATCGTGCTCGCGCTAAACCACGCGCATAAGGTTGTTCAAGACATCAAGGAAAAATAGAGTTGAGAGCGTTAAATTTAGTCTTATTTTTTATCTGCGGTTGCTTGCTTACGCTTGGCGGTTATTATTTGTATTTCGAGTTTACAAAACCGTCCGCAAAGTCTACGGAACTCGCCGTGCAAATAATGAACGTCGAAGAAGCGCCTAAAAATGAGGGCGCAAGTACTACGAATGAGACAAATTTGGCTATCCCAAGTCAAGCTTTGCCACAAGAAAAGTATACTAAAAATTTGGACTCAAACTATACGGACGCGCCTATTTTGGGCGATGAGGATGAGCTAAAAGAGCAAATCCGCGTACTGCGCGCTCAAAATAAGCTACTCTATGACGATAACGTCGATCTAGTAAGTAAAAATCTAGAAATCTCAAATATCTTAAGCGATCAAAAAGCCGAGCTGGAAACCAGGCGAAAACAAGCCGCCAGCGCTAACGACAAACAGCGTTTAAGTGCGATCGACGAGCTAAACAAAAAGCTAGCAAAAGCGCAAGAAGAAAACGAAAAAAATAAAAATCTAGAGCAAAATTTGACTTCTCTTCGTAGCGAGATCAAAGCTCTAAAAACCGAGCTCGAGAAAAAGCAGAGCGAATTTGACAAATCAAGTGCCAAAACGCAGCACGAAAGTCAAAATGCTCTAAAACGGCTTGAAGCTCAAAACGACGAGCTAAAAAGCGAAGCGCTATCTAGTAAGGCTAAATTTGAAAGCGAACTAAGAACGGCAAACGAAGAGACCGCAAAACTAAAGAGCGAAAATGCTAGGCTCGCAAACGAGCAGAGCCTAAAAGATAGCGAGATAAAAAGGATCGCTAGCGAGTATAACGCTCAGACTCTAAATGCTCAAAATTTATCTAAAAATAGGATCGCCGCCCTAGAAAAAGAACAAGACGCGGACAAGAAAAAAATAAGTGAGCTTGAAGCGAGCCTGGAGAATGCAAATAAAAAAGCCGAGTCAATAGCTAAGCTAAAAGCGATAAATGATGAGCTAAACGCGACGAATAAAGAGTTAGTCGCAAAACTCGAGAAAGAAAAACAAGGATTTGAAAAAGAGATTGAACAAAACGAGGCTATATATAAAACCGAGCTTGAAAAGCTAAAAAATCAGATTGAAAACGAGCGCCAAGAAACCGAGCAAAACGTGGCGGAACTAAAGAGTAAAATTTATGAACTAGAAAATCAAATTTCGCAAAAAGATAGCTCACTGCAAAGTGCGGAAGCTAAGGTTGCAGAGCTAAACGAGTCGCTAAATATCAAAAAAGAACTGCTAGAGGACGAGATCGCCGCTGGTAAAAAAAACATCCAAAACTATAAAATTTTAAATAACAAAATCACGACTTTAGTTGAAAACGACATTAAAACAGCCAAGGAAAACAAAGAGCAACTAGATGCTTTAAATGAGCTTTTGACGCAAAAAGACGCAGAGCTCGCGACTCTAAGAAAACAGATACAAGACGGAGCTAAAGATCTAAGCGACACGAAGGAAAATTTAGCTAAAACAAGTACGCAAAAAAACATCGCAAAGGGCGAAGTGGCGCAGATACTAACCAAAAACGAAGAGCTGATGAGCGAAAATGAAAATCTAAAAAAGATAATCCAGCTAAATTTTAGAGCTGAAGTGCCTAAAAAAGTTGTTTTCATCGCCTCGGTCGAGTGTTCTGATATGAGCGCGGGCTCAGACAGGCCGACGCAAGTTTGTAAAAACAAAGTAAGCGACTTTTTGCAGAGTTATAATTCAAATTATTATTTCGAGATCACGCCGATAGTGAGCCGCGGTAACTTTATCGCCACGTCAAAAGCGGCAAAAGTGATCCCGCAAGACGAGCTCGAAAAAATCGACTCATACGCAAATTTCGGTATCGGCAAGGAGCGCGCCAAGGTTGCCGGAGAGATGATAAAAGATGAATTTGGCGACTTTTCGCGCATCTCGTACAGTAACGACATCATCACCTCTCAGGATAAGCAAGGATTTATCATCAAGGTATATAGATGATAATCACTCAGCCCAAAAACGGCTATCGCTACAACAGCGACACGATGTTTTTATATGGCTTTATCCGCGAGGGCGGGGTGCGCGGCGAGGTGCTAGAGGTAGGTTGCGGTAGTGGGATTTTGGGGCTGCTTTTAAAGCGCGATTTTCCTAAAATTTCGCTTAGCTTGCTTGATATTTTAGAAGCTAACGTAAATTTAGCTGCCGCAAACGCTAGCCAAAACGGCATTGAAGCCGAGTTCATAACGGCTGATTTTGCTAAATTTAAGAGTGAAAAAAGATATGATCTCATCGTCTCAAACCCGCCCTTTTACCACGACGGTGTGAAAAAAAGCGAAAACGAGCACATTCGCACCGCTAGATATAGCGAAAATTTACCTCTTAGTAAGCTTGTGGGTAGCGCAAATTCGCTGCTAAAGCCGCGCGGAGTTTTTAGTTTTTGCTACGACGCTAAGCGTATATCTGAAATTTTGCTTTGTTTGAGCGAGTTTAAATTTACGCTTACGAGGCTTTGCTTTGTGCATCCAAAGGCGGGCGGTGCAACAAATTTGGCGCTAATAGAGGCTAAAAAAAGCTCAAAATCCTTGACTCAAATTTTACCGCCGATTTTCGTTTTTGAAGGCGGAGTTTATAGTAAAAAGGCAGCCGAAATTTTCGCTATGTCAAACACGCAAAGCAAGGACGTTGCGGAGTGAATTTACTAAGACAAAGCGGTTTTGATTATGAATTTGACGCTAGCAAGTGCAAGCTGTGCGGCGGTAAGTGCTGCACGGGCGAGAGCGGCTATATATGGATAAGCTCGGCGGAAATCTCGGCGCTAGCGGAATATTTAAAAATAAGCGAGGACGAGTTTAGATCGCGATTTTTAGATAAATTCGGATATAAATTTAGCCTCAAAGAAAAGCCCTACGACGGCGGGTTTGCGTGCGTATTTTTTGACGAAACGGCAAAAAACTGCTCGGTTTACGACTTTCGCCCGAGTCAGTGCCGCACCTTTCCGTTTTGGGACTATTTTAAGGATAAAATCAATGAATTGGAGAAAGAATGCGCGGGAATAAGGCGATTTTAAAATTTATATTGGCGGCCTTGCTTGTTTGTTTTGCTACCGCCAAAGACGACTTTGATGAGAATTTATACGTTATCAAGGCGCTTTTAGCGGTTGAAAACGCTAATCACGACGAGGCGACCGAGCTTTACGAGCAGCTTTACGAAAAAACTAAAAATACCGACTATCTAAAAGAGGCGCTCAGGCTCGCGTTTTTTTCTAAAAACGTAAATTTTAAAAGCATTTTAGCGCTCAGCCAAAAGGTACTAAAAGACGATGTGGACGTGCTTCGTATACAGGGCGCAAATTTAATGAGCGAAAACAAACTTGACGAAGCCGCAAAGATAATGCAAGAGCTCGTTAAAAAAGAGGACGTCTCTAAAAATCACGTCATGCTCTCTGCCGTCTACTCGATGCAAAACGACAACAAAGCTGCTTTAGGCGAGCTAGAGCGCGCATACGAGCTAGATAGAAGCGTGGAAAATCTACTGCGAATAGTCGATCTTTTATATAACAAAATGAACGACAAAAAAGAGGCGATCAGGCACCTGGAGAGCTCGCGCCGCATCGACGGCTGCGAGGTAGAGACCTGCACGGCGCTAGTAGATATCTACGCGCAGGACGGCCGCTACTCTGATATGATCGATGTTTACGAGAGTCTTTTTGAAGCGACGAAAGAAAAAATCTATCTCGAAAAAGCGCTCGGCGTCTATGTTTTTCAAAAAAACTACGACGCGGCGATCAAATTTTTACAAAAATACTCATACAACGACGATGCGCTGATGGATCTTTACGCTGCGACGGGGGATTTCGCTAAGGCATACAAAAAGGCGCAGGAAGCCTTTGATAAGAGCTTTAATCTCGAATATCAAGCCAAGATGGCGATATATCAGTACGAAAGAGATACGGATAAACAAACCAAAAAGATAGATAAAGATAGCCTCAAACAAGTGATCGCCAACTTTGAAAAATCGGCCGTAAAGCTAAATAATGCACTATATCTAAACTACTACGGCTACTTACTCATAGATCACGATATAGACGCGAAAAAGGGCATAGAGCTAGTAAATGGAGCCCTCGAGCTAGAGCCAGGTTCGGTGTTTTATCTAGACTCGCTAGCGTGGGGATACTATAAGCTGGGCGAGTGCAAAAAGGCCGAAGAGATAATGCAACAAGTCCTGCATGACGAGGAATTTGTAAATTCGCCCGAGGGCAAAGAGCATATAAACGCTATCAAAGAGTGCCTAAAAAAGGGTAAAAGATGATACTAGATCAAATAATCAAACAAACCAAAGAGGACTTGGCGCTGCGAAAATCGCAAACGCCTTTTAAAAAACTGCAAGAGCTCGCGGCGAAAAATCCACGCGAGATAAAAGACGCGGTAAAGGCACTAAAAAGCAGCGCAGACGAGCCGTATCGCATCATCGCCGAGGTTAAAAAAGCAAGCCCTAGCAAGGGGCTGATAAGGCCAAATTTTGCGCCCGTAGAGATAGCAAAAGAGTACGAAAAAGGCGGCGCAAACGCTATCTCGGTTCTAACCGAGCCGCATTTTTTTAAAGGAAATTTGGAGTATCTGGCGGCGATAAGACGCGAAAGCTCGCTGCCGCTGCTTCGCAAGGATTTTATCGTAGACGAGTATCAAATTTTAGAAGCCCTCGTTTACGGAGCCGATTTTATCCTGCTTATCGCAAAGGCTCTTGGCGCCGATGAGCTAAAGCGGCTACTTGATTACGCGCGCTCTTTGGGGCTTGAGGCCCTAGTAGAGACGCACGACGAGGAGGACGTGGAAAAGTCAAATTTCGCATGCGCAAAGATAGTCGGCGTAAATCACCGAAATTTAAGCACGTTTGAGATGGATATGAGTCTTTGCGAGAAGCTGTTTTCTAAAATCAAAAACGCAAGCGTCATAGTCGCTGAAAGCGGCATCTACGAGCACTCGCAGCTAAAAGAGCTACACGCGCAAGGAGCCGACGCGTTTTTGATAGGCGAGCATTTTATGAGGCAAGAGGACTTGGCAAAAGCTGTAAAAACCGTAAAGGAGGGCTGATATGGAGCACATTTGCGCGCCGTGGAGGAGCGAATATTTTAGTAAAAAAGAGCAGGGCTGCGTCTTTTGTAACGTCGTAAATCACCCAGAAAAAGACGCGCAGACGGGCGTTTTATTTCGTGCAAAGCGGTGTTTTGGGATCATGAATCTCTACCCGTATACGCCTGGGCACTTTATGGTGATACCTTACGTGCACACCGATAATATCGAAAGCCTAGACGAGCAGACGTGGTTGGAGATGAGCGCCTACGTGCGCGAGGGCGTGAAAATTTTAAAACGCGAGCTAAATGCGGCTGGCGTAAATATCGGGATGAATCTGGGCAAAGCAGGGGGCGCGGGCATCGCAGAGCACGTGCACTATCACTTAGTGCCACGCTGGAGCGGCGATACGAATTTCATCACCTCCATCGCCGAGGTACGCATAAACGGCGTTCCATTTACTCCGCTTTACGAGAAGCTAAAAGTCGCATTTGCTGATGTTTGCTTTAATGAGCGGTAAATTTATTTTTACCAAATTATTTTTTGGTAGAATTATCAAAATTAAAAGATATTAAGGCATACGATGAGATTTATTTTGCCGATATTTTTATCGTTTTCTTTTGTTTTTGCAGGCTTTAGCTGCGATGATGCTTTGACTGAGAAGCAGCGATTTTTCTCGCAAAATTTAACCTTTTCGGGAGAATTTGAGCCAAACTGTAATGACTCTATCCTGGGGCTAAAAGAGGTTCAAATTTTACTCTCAGCCGCTCAAAAGATCCGCGCCGAAAGTCTTGCTTGCGTTGGAAATTTAGCAACCAAAAATTTAAACGAGTTTAAATTTAAGATTTTAAAAGCCTCCTATGCGCCCGAAATTTACGCCAAAGAGCTAGAAAATCCCGATGAATACGAAAAACTCGTAGCGCAAAATAGAGCCAGGCTTCGCTACTGGGGACATCAAAGTTTAAGTAACTTCACGGTTTTTAAGGACTTTAACAAAGACTACAACGCCGTCTTGGGGCCGCTGGTAAACTACTACAAATCAAATTTCAAAATAGACGAAGGCAGCGCGATTTATTACGCTTCGAAGGTCGCAAACGAGTTTTTAAAATTTGCCGCCGCGACTTTGCAAAACGGCGATATGGACGAGTTTGCGAGAAAGGTTAGCGACCCGACTTTTACAAAATACGGCATAAATGAGGCGATATATTCTGGCGCCGTTTCGCAAGCCTCGCTTCAAAACGCTTTTAATGCCGCGCTTCTTTACGAAAAAAGCGAGGACATCATAAAGGAATTCTTGCACGCGGGCGTAAATTTAAACTACGGATTTGAGAGTTCGCTGTTTTTCGCGCTTAAAAATTTAAATAACGTAAAGCTCCTGGTTTCTAGTGGAGCGGACGTAAACTATGCAAATTTGCTCGGCGTCACTCCGCTTTTTAATGCCGTGCAGCTAAATGACATAAATTTGGTTAAATTTCTCCTCGAAAACGGAGCTCTAGTAAACAAAAGGCTGATAGACATGAGCACCAAGCTTGCATATAGCGCAAATTTGAGCGTTCAGTTGCCAAGTTTCGTAAAGCTCTGCGACTTTGACGGGGCGTCAAAAAGCGTGCTGATGAGCGCGGCAGGGGCGGCAGATGTGGAGATATTGCAGCTTTTGGTAGATAACGGCGCGGAAGTGCAGGCAGTGGATGATAACGGACTAAACGCCCTAGACTACGCGATTATCGGCAAAAAAGAGATCAACGCGCAGTATCTAAGGGCGATGGGGCTTGAGTCAAATTTGATCACCGAATAAGGAGAAAGATATGAAAGGAACGGCTTTTATTACTGGCGCTACGTCGGGTTTTGGCGAGGCGATAGCTAGGACGCTCAGCCGCGAAGGCTACAAGATCGTAGCACTGGCTCGCCGCAAGGAAAGGCTCGAAGCTCTGGCAAAGGAGCTTGGAAACACTCACATCATCGTCGCCGATATCCGCGATAAAAAGGCGGTCTTTGACGGCGTGGCAAGTTTGCCGCAGGAGTTTCACGATATCGAAGTGCTCGTAAATAACGCAGGTCTGGCACTGGGACTTGAAGGCGTAGCGCAAACTAGTATCGAGGACTTTGAGACGATGGTTGATACCAACATCAAAGGCTTTTTATACTCGACCAAGGCCGTTTTGCCGCTCATGATCGCGCGAAAGAGCGGCTATATCTTTAATCTAGGCTCGACCGCTGGCGCATGGCCGTATCCGGGCAGTCACGTTTACGGTGCGAGCAAGGCGTTTGTAAAGCAGTTTAGTAGAAATCTGCGCAACGACATCCGCGGTACCGGCATCCGCGTGACAGAGATAGCTCCCGGTATCTGCAAGACCGAGTTTAGCGAGGTTCGTTTTGGCGGCGATAAGGCTAAAGCCGATGCGGTTTACGAGGGCGTGGAGTACATCACCGCCGATGATATCGCGCAGATAGTGCTAAACTGCCTAAATATGCCTCACCGCGTAAACATCAACGTCGTCGAGGCGATGGCGACGCAGCAGACTTGGGCTGGGCTTTTTATCGAGAAAAAGTAGGCGTTTTGTAGTTAAATTTGCGGGTTTTCGGGTTAAATTTAACTACTTTATCAAATTTGACCCGAAATTTGACGCCTAATCTCAAATTTGAGCGGCGGAAGCAAGATTACTTTTAAACAAGCAAAACTACATTTTTTATACAAATAACACTCTGTGCATTAAATACTAAATTCGACCAACAAACCAGAGTTTCAAAATTTCCTGCAAAATTTAAGTCATGACCAAATTTAAAATTTGCCGCCGAGCGCAGTTTTAAACAAAATTTCCACAAAAGCCTCATTTTTAACATAAATTTTTAATAAAGAGCTAAAATTTTTGAATTCTAAGCGAATTTAAAACAAAAATTTAAGCCGCATTTAGCTAAATTTATGCCTTAAATACCGACCGACGGCACGCGGTGCGGAAAATTTGATTAAACCGACGAAAAACAAAAAGGAGTTTTTGATGAAAAAGATTTTATTTTTGTCGCTACTACCGATCTTGGCGCTGGCCGTAGATCCCGAAGTAGCGAAAAAAAATGCCGAGATTTTCGGCTTTTGGACGCTTATACCGCCCGTGGTGGCGATAGTTTTGGCGTTTATCACCAAAGACGTCGTTTTGTCGCTATTTATCGGCGTTTTTAGCGGGACGTTTCTCATAAACGTCATCGACTCAAATATCTTTATGACATTTATAAAGGGCTTTACCGACATCGTAAAAAGGATCGTGGGCTCGCTGGCCGATAGCTGGAACGCGGGCATCGTGCTTCAGGTGCTTTGTATCGGCGGCGTGGTCGCGCTCATCACCAAAATGGGCGGAACCAAGGCTGTGGCGATATGGCTGAGCAAAAAGGCTAAAACTGGCGTTTCTGCTCAAATTTCAACTTGGGTGATGGGACTTTTTGTCTTTTTCGATGACTACGCGAACTCCCTCATCGTGGGCCCGATCATGCGCCCAATAACGGACAAATTTAAAGTCTCTCGCGAAAAGCTAGCCTTTATCATCGACGCTACCGCCGCTCCGATCGCTGGTCTAGCCGTCATCTCGACTTGGGTCGGACTTGAGATATCGCTGATAAAGCAAGGCTACGAGCTCATCGGCATAACGAACGTAAACGCTTTTAGTATCTTTGTCGAGACGATGCCTTATAGATTTTACAACCTTTTCATGCTATTTTTTATCGTCTGCACCGCGTTTATGGGGCGCGAATTTGCAGGTATGCTAAAAGCCGAGCGCAGAGCTAGAGCGGGCGAACTGCACCCAAGACGGGACGGAGCGATGATAGAGGACGTCGAGGATAAGACGCTAGAGCCTAAAGAAAATATCAAACTACAAAGCTCAAATGCCGTTATTCCGCTTTTGGTGCTTATTTTGGGCGCGTTTGTTAGCTTTTACTTTAGCGGTCTGGGCGCGCTTGAGGGCGAGGCACTTGAGAGCGCGAAGGCTCATCCGCTTACGTTCCACACCTTCCAAGCTACATTCGGCGCCGCCGATGCGTCTGTGGCGCTTTTTCAGTCGGCTTTACTAGCTACGGTGGTGGCGATATTTATGGCTGTTTATAGAAAAATTTTGACCGTTCGCGAGGCGATAGAAACCTGGGGTAAGGGCTGGAAAACCATGATAACTACGATTATCATCCTGCTCCTTGCGTGGTCGCTTAGCTCGGTTATCAAGGAGCTTGGCACATCTCGCTACCTAGTCGATCTGCTTTCGCAGTCTACGCCAAAGATCGTCCTTCCTGCGGCGATTTTTATGCTGGGTTCGTTTATCAGCTTTTCTACCGGCACCAGCTACGGTACGATGGGTATTTTGATGCCGCTTGCGATACCTTTAGCTAGCGCGGTGGGCATGCACAGCGGACTAGAGGGCGACGCCTTGCACGCGTATATGATAGTAAATATCTCAGCCGTTTTAACTGGCGCGATATTTGGCGACCACTGCTCTCCGATCTCGGATACTACGATACTTTCGTCTATGGGTGCCGGGTGTAACCACATCGATCACGTCCAGACGCAGATGCCTTATGCGCTTGCGGTTTGCGCGATCAGTATTTTTGCGGGATACTTCCCGATCGCGCTTGGCCTAAGTATCTGGATAGTGCTTCCTTTGGGGCTTTTAGTGACGGCTTTGGTCGTTAGATTCGTAGGGCAAAGGGTTTAAATTTGCCCGATAAGTTTTGCAAATTTTTAGGAGAGTGCGGTAGTTGCACTCTTGATATGCCTTACGAGGAGCAGGTTAAATTTAAAACTGATTTTATAAGGTGCGAATTTGAGCCGTTTTATAGCGGCGAATTTGAGTTTTTCGCCTCGCAGAGTGCCGCTTACCGCACTAGGGCGGAGTTTGGGGTCTGGCGCGACGGCGAGGAGCTTAGATACACGATGCACGGCGCTAAAACTAAGCGTATTTTTATAGACGAATGCCCAAAAGTAGCCTCTCCTATCGCAAATTTGATGTCGCGTTTGCTTGAAGAGCTTACTAAAAATCAAATTTTAAAAGAGAGGCTGTTTGGCGCCGAGTTTATCTCGTGCGCGAGCGGGATACTAGCGACGCTGCTCTATCATAAGCGTCTAGGCGAAACCGAGCAGGGCGAGATAGAAAGCTTAGCGCGTGAGCTTGCCGGTCACCGCGTAACGATAGTGGCGAGAGCAAAGGGGCAAAAGCTACTAAGCGGCGAGTTAAATTTAGAGGACTGCCTAAATATCGGCGGTAAAATTTACAAATTTACATTCGGCGACGGAGCTTTTATCCAGCCAAACACCGCCGTAAACGAAAAGATGATCGCATGGGCGAAAGGCTGCGTAGAGCGCGGCACGGACTTGCTTGAGCTTTATTGCGGACACGGCAACTTTACCGTTGCGATGGCGGAAAAATTTAAGCGCGTTTTGGCGACCGAGATATCCAAAAGCTCGATCGCAAATGCGCTCAAAAACTGCGAGCTAAACGGCGTAAATAACATCAAATTTTTGCGAATGAGCGCCGAGGAGCTCATAAGCGCCTTTGGGCGCGAGCGCGAGTTTAACCGCTTAAGAGAGCTTGATATCTTTAGCTACGATTTCTCGCACGTTTTGGTCGATCCGCCGCGCGCCGGACTTGATGCGAGCGTGATAAATTTCATCAAAAACTACGAAAATATCGTCTATATCTCCTGTTCGCCCCAGAGCCTAAAGCGAGATATGGCGCAGCTTGACGCAACGCACGAGGCGGTCAAATTTGCCGTGTTTGATCAGTTTGCAAACACCGCTCATATCGAGTGCGGCGTGCTTTTAAGGAGTAAAAATGCAAAGTAACGACAATAACATCGGGCAAATTTTATCCGCCGCTAAAAATATCGCGGTCGTGGGCCTTAGCCCTGATGAGAGCAAGCCTAGCAACGAGGTTGCGAAATTTCTAATCAAGCGCGGTTTTAATATATTTCCCGTCTATCCAAAATTTGATGAAATTTTAGGGCGCAAGGTTTATAGAAATTTGACCCAAATAGACCAAGATATCGACATCGCCGTGATGTTTAGAAAGGGTGAATTTGCTAGCGAGCTAGTAAAAGACGCCGTCAAAAAAGGCGTAAAAACGCTGTGGCTACAGCTTGGTATCACAAACGACGAGGCGGGAGCGATCGCGCGCGAAAACGGGATAAATTTCGTGCAGGATAAGTGTATAAAAATCGAGCTAAAAAGGCTTGATTAGGCTAAATTTGACGGCGAAGCTTGCACTGTAAATTTAGCAGTGCGTGGCAAAAAGTAAATGTAAAAACGAAAATAAAGAAAACGTAAGCAAAAATACGGTAAATAAACGCGCAAGTAAAAGCGATGAAAAGTAAAATTTAAACAAAAACGAAAGGCTAAAATGATCTCTCTAAATAAAATAATCCAAGCCAAGCGCACGATAAGCGGCTTTGTGTACAAGACGCCGTTTGCCTACAGCGCAAAACTAAGTCTCGCAAGCGGCGCGCTCATCTACCTAAAAGAAGAAAACCTCCAGCGAACTGGCGCGTACAAGATCCGCGGCGCGTACAATAAAATCGCAAATTTAAGCGCGCAGGAGCGTAAAAAAGGCGTCGTCGCGGCAAGTGCTGGCAATCACGCTCAGGGCGTAGCTATCTCGGCGCGCGAGTTTAAGACACCAGCCACCATTGTGATGCCCGAGTCCACGCCGCTTTTAAAGGTGCTAGGCACAAAAGATCTAGGCGCCGAGGTTATCCTAAAGGGCGATAACTTCGACGAGGCCTACGCCTACGCCGTCGAGTACGCCAAGCAGCAAGGCATGAGCTTTATCCATCCATTTGACGACGAGTACGTTATGGCCGGGCAGGGCACGGTGGGGCTTGAGATGCTTGATGATCTAGCCGAGCTTGAAACTATCATCGTGCCTGTGGGCGGCGGCGGGCTAATCAGCGGCATATCAAGCTGCGTAAAACAGGTAAATCCAGACATCCGCGTGGTCGCCATAAGCGCAAAGGGCGCGCCTGCGATGTTTAACAGCTTTGGCGCTAAAAAAAGCATAAACTCAAAAACCGTGCGCACGATCGCCGACGGTATCGCGGTTCGAGACGCGAGCGAGACGACTCTGGCAAATATCCTAGAGTGCGTGGACGAGTTCGTGCAGGTCGATGACGAAGAGATTGCAAACGCGATTTTGTTCCTGCTCGAGACGCAAAAGATCGTAGTCGAGGGCGCGGGCGCGGTCGGCGTCGCCAGTATCCTGCACAACAAGGTCAAATTTAAAGCCGGCGAGCGCATCGGCATCGTGCTAAGCGGCGGAAATATCGACGTGCAAATGTTAAACGTCATCATCGAAAAGGGCCTCATCAAGTCCCACCGCAAGATGGCGCTACAAATCACGCTGATAGATAAACCAGGCGCGCTCATGAGCCTAACCGATAGCCTAAAGATCGCAAATGCCAACATAGTAAAAATCGACTACGACCGCTTCTCTACGAGTCTGGAGTACGGCGACGCAAATATCACGATCACGCTCGAAACCAAGGGCGAAGACCATCAAGAGCTCATCAAAAAAGTGCTCAGGGAGCATGATTTTAAATTTATTCAGGTGTTTTAGGCGGTTAAATTTGAGCTCAAATTTAGCTATCAAATTTGGGCTTGACGTTAAATTTGCGTCAAATTTGAGTTAAATTTAAAACCCGTATCTCAAAGGTGCGGGTTTTGCCAAACTGCGCCGTAAATTTAAATTTATATCGATACAAAACAATCCAAAGCTCAAATTTAACGATTATTTTAACGAATTTCGCTAAAATCGCCTTTTAAAGGAGTAAAGATGATAGATGTTACAAGCCTTATTTTAGCGATTTTGCTGGCGATTTGCGTATTTACGATTTTTAGATTTAATAAAGCCTTAAAAACCGCGCAAAAGCCTGCGGCAACGCAGATCAGCACCGAGATATCGCAGCTAAAATCCATCGGCGAGCTATCCGTTTTTCAGGTCTATAGCAAAGAGATCGTGACTAAAACCGACCATGCTTTCGGCAACTTCGGCAAGGAGTATCTGCGCTGGCTGGTGAGCGAGAAAAAGCTCTCGATGATATTTGAGTTTGAGATAAACTTCATCTACGACCTAACGAGCCCGCGTCTGGAGATCGTAAACGTCGCGAGCGAGGAGTATCTCATCAAGATGCCGCCTTGCAAATACAAATTTTCGATCGCGAATATGAAATTTTACGACGAGAAAAACGGAAAATTTATCCCGTTTTTACTGCCTGATTCGCTAAACGGATTTTTCGGTAGCAGCTTTAGCGAGGAGGATAAAAACAGGCTCATCGAGGAGGCGCGTACCGAGGTCGAAAAGATGTCCGTGCGCCTGATAAATCAGCTCCAGTCCAAGATCCACAAATCCGCGCGCGATACGCTCGAGGCGATCGCAAAGAGCTTTGGGGCTAGGGCGGTGAGGTTTGAGTTTAACGACGAGGGCGAGCAGGTTCGGCTAAATCTGCAAAACGTGGCGTGAGGGCAAGATGGCATTTCTAAAAGCGCTTTTGATAGGTAAAGCCAGACAGTACGGTAGCGTGGCGGCCACGGACGAGCTAGGCAAGGCGTGGTGCTCGGCGATATTTAAAAATGCGCAAACGGGTGAAATTTATGCGGGCGAGCTTGGCTTTGAGGGTGACGAGGTGGCTGACACGAAGCATCACGGCGGCGTAAATAAAGCCGTGTTTGCAAATTCGCTCGAAAACTATCCCGCATGGGAAGCTTGTCTGGGGCTTAAAAATTTGCCGCTGGGCGCGATGGGTGAAAATTTAACCATTAGCGGGCTGGATGAAAATAGCGTAAATGTGGGTGACGTGCACAAAATAGGCTCATTGGTACTACAAGTAACCCAGCCGCGAAAACCGTGTTTTAAGCTCGCAAAGCGGTGGGGAAATGCAAATTTAGCTAAAGAAATTTTTGCCACGGGGCTAACCGGCTGGTACTATAAAGTGCTTGAAAACGGGTCGTGCAAGGCCGGCTGCGAGGTGGAAATTCTGCAAAAAAACGAAAATGCTCTAAGCGTAATGCAAATAAATAAACTATTTTTTAATCCGAGCGAAAATTTGGATTTGTTGCCCAAATTTAGAGCTCTTGATGCGCTGCCTGCTAGCTGGCAGGACGATATAAATAGACGCTTAAACGGCTCATATAGCACGGCTTTTATGGAAAAACTTTGAAAAAACGGCGAAAATTTGCCAAAAAGCTTGACAAATAAGGTAAAAATATATATAATCACCTTTCTTTTTACAGGCTGGGGTATCGCCAAGCGGTAAGGCAATTGGTTTTGGTCCAATCATCCAGAGGTTCGAATCCTCTTACCCCATCCACTCAAATTTCATCGCGGAGTAGAGCAGTGGTAGCTCGTCGGGCTCATAACCCGAAGGTCGGCGGTTCAAATCCGTCCTCCGCAACCAAATCCCCATTTTATCGACATTTGAAACTACTTTTTAAAGCCCTTAATTTATTCTGAAATCGAATGCAGTAAATTTTCGATAGTTTCTTTAGATTTTTTTACGTTGGCCGTAATGTATTTTTGCGTGGTAATGATATTTGTATGGCCAAGCGTAAACGATACTTGCTCGATAGGTATTTTTAGGTAATTAATCGAATATGTGCCGATTAAATGCCTGATGTCGTGCAACCTTATCCTAGGCAAATTGTTTCTTTTAAGCAATGAATTCCAACTCTTGCGCAGGTCCTGGTATTTATCGTTTGTGCTTGGGTTTACGAATACATAACCGTTTAGCTTGTTTTGCTTTTTAGCTTGGATATATCGGCGATAAAGGCGATCATAGAGTTCATCGCTCATTTTATAGACCATATCGCGTTTAGCCTTATTTATCTTGAAGGGGATCGTATAAGTCCTGGTTTTAAAATTTATATCGCTAAATTTAAGACTCAATACCTCGTTTTTTCGGCGACCGTGGAGCAGAAAAAAGAATATATCCGCGCTAGGCTCTTTGTTTTCTGAAATGGCTTTTATAAATTTCTTTTGAATTGCTACGCTATAATCAAAGTATCGTTTATTATCAAACCTTGGAAGCTCGATGAAGTCGCAAGGATTTTTATTAATTAACTCAAGTTTTAAAGCAAGTTTAAAAATAACCTTAAGCTTTGCAAGGATATTTTTAACGGTCTTGATCTTGTAATCTCGCTTAATAAGCTCGTTACAAAATTTCTGTACGTCGATAAAATTTATATCTTTGACATTTTTTAGGCCTAGGCCGTCTTTAAAATGCTTTTGATATGTAGCAACATCGCTTCTAAGAGTAGAGGGACTTAATATAAGCTCATAGTATTCAAGATAGTTTTTAAAAAGCTCATTCAAAATCATCAAAAAGACCCTTATCAAACGCGCAGCTAAAAATATATTTGCCTAGACTAGAATCAACTTGATTTCTAATAACTTGCCTTTTATTTTTAATATCTTTAAACAAACTCAAATCAAAATCTTTAAAATCAGAAATAACAAAATTTTTAATCAACTTATTAGATTTTTGAAAAAACTTCTCAGAAATATAAAAATTAGACCAAAACAAATGGCGAAATAATTTTGCATTCGGAGAAATTAAAGGATCATAATAAGGCATAACATTTTCAACAACAAACTTATTTTTACAAAAAGTTTTCAAAAAACTTATAAGAGAATAAAGTCTAAAATCAGGCAAAGAACGATTAGTAATAATGTTCTGATTTGAAAAATTAATCCTCGAGTGAGTTTGACAAGGTGGAGAAGCCCATATAAAATCAAATTTATCATAGTTATTGGCAGCATAATCAAAAGCGTCACAAAGAATAACTTTATCAGCAGGAAATCTAAATTTATAAACCTCGGCAATAGCCGGATCAAACTCAACAGCAGTTACATCAATATCCGCTAATACATCATTCCATAATAACCTATTGCCACCAATACCGGCAAATAAATTTAAAATTTTCATTTTATCTCCCTTAAAATTCATATTCTCTAAGTCCGCGCTCGATAAAGTCCTCGAGGTCTGGATTATTTAAATCGTGCTTTGTATTTCTCTTTGTAAATGAATTTAGACCGCGATCGAGCATTATATTTTCAACATAAGCTAAGTGTTGAATATTACAGTTGGCTTTATCCAATCTTGAATAATAATTGTAAAGCTCGTAATTTTTCATCCATAAAGGCGGTTTTTTAAATTCTTTTCGCTTTTTCATCGCTTCAAATTTGATTTTTTGACCCTCGCGTACGTACCAGGCATCAACCCAGGCGTCAAGCTCGGGTTTAATAGTTTGGAAAGTTACATTTTTAGGCGGTTTTTTACGATCATAGCTATTTATAAGCCTATCGCAGACATAATGCTCCAGCTTGCCGTTATCATAAATGATAACTTCCTTGCGCTCGGAAATATTGATGTATATATAATCGCTTTGTTTATCCCACTCGAGCACGTTATTATCGTCGTTTTTAAAATTGTTTAGGTGATAAAAGTCTTGCATAGTAGCTATAAAATTGATTTTCCTATAAACCCACAAAGGAACGTTATTTTGAGAGGTTAAAAATCGCCTTACTTTATGCTTTACATACCAGGCGGCAAGATCGTCAAGCTCCTGGGTTTTCTCTAAATTTATAAAGGTTTTTTGAATATACTTCATTACATAGCCAGCAGGATTATGTATAGAAGTTTGAAAGCCGTTTGTTTCACCGTTTGCTATTTGCTCGCGTGAAATAGCGTCTACACGCAAATTTTGAGGCGCGTAAAATATATCCTTGTAAGTGCGCCTTAAAAAATCTATTGTGTGTCCTGGAACAAAAAGCAGAGCGTGAATATGAGGCACGCCGTCCTTTTTATGAGGCTCGAAGCACCTTATATAAGAGTAATCGACCTTAAATTTAGCCGTAAAACGTCTAAAAAATATACGCCACTGATGATTTAAAGTAGCGCACAAATCGCTAATAGTAAGGGGAGCAACGTTTTTAGCCTTATATTTAACCTCGGTAGGTAAAAATTTCATATCTTTATCCTTAAATTTGGAATAATCTCCGCTTAATGCGCCGCGAAAGCAGCCATTTAGCGTAATTGTGAGAAATACCGGACGTTGAGAGTAATCTATCGCAAAAGAACCTAAAGTATTTACGCGATTAGCAACCTCGGCGTAATACTTACGGCTAAAATTTGCAGCCATAGAAAAATCAAGCAAGCTTCTAACTTCGCCGAAGTCATTAACAAAACTAAAGCTTTTCATATAAGCTTTTTGTTTTTCTAGCTTCTCTTGACATTGAATCCGGTCAAATTTAGATATTCCAAACACGCCCAACCTTAAAACTGGCACTTTTTTATTAGATTGACAAGGCGGCCTTCTTTGCTTGCTCCGCGCGCACGGCGCGCGTCGCTCGCAAAGTCGGCCTTTGCCACCAAATACAACGCTTCGCTCATTTTGGCGGGGGAGCGAACCCGCAAGCGGCTCCCCCGCACCCTGGTTATGTGCGGCGGCGTGGGAACCCTTGCTCCCACGCTACGCGCCGCACGACACAAAATTTAGATTAGATAACTTGGATGGTCAAAGTAACTACGGAATTGATGTCCTGGTCTTGCTCGACGGAAAAGAGATATTTAAGAATATAAATGTCTTTTAAAATGGGGATGCCGTTACGCTGTTTTTGTGTAGTGGTTTTGTTAATGCCTGATAAAACTAAAATATCGCCACGTTTAAGAGAATACGAGCTCTTAAGCTCCTTTTTGCTTGTAATGGGCGTTAATGTATTTGCAGATGAAAGTAAATCCTCAAGGATAAGATGTAGGTCAAAATCAACGTGATCTTTTAAAATAACCGGTTTAAGAGTAATTTTTAATCCAACGTCTTTATATTCATATGAATTTTGAGTTGTCGTCTGAGTAGCCGAGGTTTGAGAATTTTGCACTAAATAAGGAATGTTTTGAACGGCAGAGAAATTAACTTCAGTGTGATTTTTAGCAGTCAAAAAAGGGCTGGATATGATTTTCGTAAGTCCATTAGTATCCAGGAAATTTAAGACGCCGAAAAAGCCCTCGCTATCGTTTCTTACGACGTTTGAATTAGTAGTGTAAGGCGAAGTAATAAGATTTATATAATAGGCTAAATCGCCGTGATTAAGCGGCTTAAGCAGGCTTTGAAGCTTTGCGCCGCGGTCTTTGATGTCTTTTAAATTAGTTTCCGTGATAGTGAGCTTAAACTCAACTTGCTCGAGGGGCTTATCGATAGAGGCCACAGCTTGCTTAATTTGCTCATATGCTACATCATCAGCGCGAAAGAATACAGAGTTTGAAGTAGTGGAATACGTCGCATTTAGCTCAAAATTTGCCATTATACGGCGAACGTCCTCAACAACGTAATTGCTAAGATCGATACGCCTTAGATCGTAATCAGGCAGCTTTTTATCCGTAATATAGTAAAAATTGTCCTTTTTATAAAGAAATAAACCTTTGGACTCGAGCATTTTTCTAAACATAGAAAGGGTTAAATTTGTATCGTGCTGGTAGATAAAGTAATAATAATTGCCGTCGATACTATCATCTGTTACAATGGCTATATTGTTGGATATACTTGCAAGCTGAGCGAAATTTACAAGATCGGTGTAAATCATTTCAGCTTTAGAAAAACTAATTACGCAAAGAGTTAGGATCAGGATTTTTTTGAAAGTTTTCATTTAGAGCACCTTTAATAGAATTTTGAAATGAAGCAAGCTTGATAGTATCAAGCACCGGATTTTTGAAAACGAGGTAATATTCAACATAATGCTTATTTTTCGTAGTAGAGTAAAAATAAGCGGGTTTATGGCTTGAAATAACAAAAGATACATAGGTATAAGGGAATGAACCCGAACCGCCTTTAAAACGGCAGCTATCGGCAACGCAAACGATCTCGTAAATATAAGCAGCCTCGATAGGCTCGTCAGGTTTAGAAGCATTAGACGATAAAGAAGCCTTAGGCGAAGCAGCAGAAGCCGGGGAAGCTTGCGAAGTTAAATTTTCAGACGGAGTAGTCGCATATTCATCGGGAACAGCGAAAAAGGTATTAAATACATAAATAAACGCGAACACGCTTAAAAGAGAGATAATAAGACCAGCGACCATAAAAAATTTAACTACGGATTTACTCTTACTGTCCTGGCCAGAATGGTAAAGATCAAAAACTTCCTGGTTAAAGGGCAAATTTATATTAAAGTTATTGACCCGGTCAGATTGATACATCTTATAAGAGGTAAAATAAGCGTATTTAAAGCGTTTAGAAAATAGACGCTTAGAGCTATCTATCGCGCGGTAAAACTTCTCGGCTACACGCTTGTATTCGTTATTTACAAGGCTTAAATCCTGGGTAATGAATAAAAGGTCTTGATAAAGGTGTCGATGGTAAGTAACCCACCAAACGAGAACCGGATCTTCTTTGGCCTTAAAATAGTTATGGATCTCATCAACGACAAAGAGGACTTTATAAAGCCTCATTTCTTTAGCTAGCTCGATCAGCTCTTTATCGATCTTTTTTTCTACCTTATAAGCATTATAAAGCTTTGCTAGATTAGCGTATACTTCATCATAGTCAAATTTTAACAGTCGCTCATCAAGCTCAAACTTAAATTCATTTATATTAGTATAGGCATAGAGATATTTGTTTTCAGGGATTTTAGGCTTAAAAATTTTACCTAAGATACCTTTAAGAGGCTTTGGTTTGTAAATAAACATATACCAAAGCTTATATACAGCAAAATAAGATTTTCCGGAACCTGGATTGCCGACTATATAGGTTATCATGGATTAGAGCCTGGCGATGTTAAACGTAGTTAAAGTAAGTTGCATAGAATGCAAAACTTTAAAACCGATCTTATAAACATAAAGCAAAATAACAGAAACAATAGGAACGGAAAAAATATTATAGACATCAACAAAGGCATTCCAAACGCCAAGAGCCCTTATAATGTCCATAGCCCAAGCCAAAATTTCATTAGAACCACCTGAACTAATATCGCTTAAAAAAGATATAAATTTATTAATAGAATCATGAACAAACATTATAAGTCTAAAAGCAGCCCAGCCATAAGCTATAACAAGAGCAAACAAGGCAGTATTAATAAAAACCATCTTGCCGAATGTAATTCCTTTAAGAACCCAACCGACAAATTTTTCAGCGAGGAAAGTTCTAAAAAACCAAACAATAGCAGAATATAAAGCAGGCATTACTTAACCCCTAAAATGAAAATATCATAAATTTAATAATTAAAAAAAGAAAACAACCAAAGAAAAACACGTAAAAAAGATAATAAAAAGCACCTGACGCAGGCTCTACAATCTTACAGAAATCAAAATCTATTTCAATGTTGTGGCCAAAAAAATCAATAGTTTCTTTATGAGAACAAGTTTTAGGAACGCTTTTTTTAGAAATATCGTTAAGGCCTTTGCCTTTTAAATTATTGATAAATTGATCAATACCGTTTTTAAAAGCGTTAAAACCTTCAGCGCCTTCAAATTCTTTTTCAATCCTAGAAAAAGCACCTTTATAGGCTTTTTCAAAGGAACCCATCTCCTTATTTAAACCATCAGCATTAAAATCACCCTCTTTAAATTTAACATTATCACCAGAGCCACCACCGCCGCCTGAACCTCCGCCAGGATTTGGGTTTGGCTTGGGATTGTCACCTGAACCACCGCCAGGATTTGGATTTGGATTACCTTCGGAGCCGCCACTATTTCCACCACCGCCTGAATTACCTCCGCTTCCACTACCTCCGCCAGGATTAGGTTGAGGATTATCAGGATTATCAGGTTTTGGGTCGGGTTTTGTTTTATTATTGTCGGGTTTAGGATCTGGTTTGTCGTCAGGTTTACAGTTTGGATTAGTAAAAGAAATTTGAGAACCATCTAAGCAAGCCCCCTGAAGATCACAACCATCAGGAGAGCCACCATTCTTACCCCAAAAACTAGAAGCACCACCAAAACCAAGTCCAGAACCAAGACAAAGACATCTTAAAACAGCCATCGGGTCTTTTTCACCACTACAATCAATGCAGGAACCATCTGTTAAAGCTATTTTATTTGGCTTGCCTTCTTTGTTGCAATCGTTATAACAACTATTCGTTTCAAGATCCCAAGATTGACCGGCAGGACAACTTTGGCACTGTTTAGTATTAGTGTTAAAATTTTCTCCAGGTTGACATGTTTTTACCTTTGATAAAGAAGTTTCAGTATAATAAGAAAATTCAACATCTCTAGCGCGTTTTTTATCTTCATCAGAACCAAAAGGAGCACACTTATTAACCTTACCATCAGGATTAAGAATACACGAAATTTTAGTACTAGAAAAATCAGGGGAATAATTAAACAAACTAAAAGAGTCCTTATTGTAATAAGCTAAAAAATAGCCGCTATCGTTCAGAAAAGAAACATTAAAACACATGTAATCAGTATTTCCAATCTCAAAAACATCATTACCGATTTTTACATAATTATCTTGCAAAAACTCAGGTTGAGCATGAGACATAGAGGAAGCATTAGAGGGTTGAATTAAATAACCATTATTCGTACAGTTATAATAATATTTTTTAATATAATCAATTCCCTCGGAATCGCCAGAAAAAAGATTTAAACAAAAACAAGAAACTAAGAGGATAAATTTTAATAAACCTCGCATGGGGAAGCCTATTTAATCAATTTCTTAGCTAAGATGCTTATACAGAGTGAAAATGGAAATGATATAAATAAGAAATAAATAAATATGCTAGCAAAGTAATCAAATGAAGCAACACCAGTAATTGTAAACATTTTAAGCACCTTAGCTAAATTTATGAACGAGCAAAATAAACAGCAAATTTACAAGAAAGCCGAATAAAATACCCGATAGAGCCATCATAAAATTATATTGCTCTTGAGAAAGACCCAGATCAATCATTCGCCGATCTCCTGAAAAAGTCAATCGCAAGAGATACAACGAAATAAGCGACAAAGGCTCCAAACATAGGAACGTATAGAGAAAACATAAACTTGTAAAATTTAGCTAACTCTATAAATTCAAACATACTAGAGCCTTTGCATATTCACAAAATCGGATTAACCGACTTTGCGGATCATTCTGAACGCTATTGAAACAACAGCGATAGCAGCAAGCGCACCGAATACGGCAGCACCGACAGCGTAAACGTTGGCTAGATTGATAGTACCTGTAACAGTTCCATCTGTACCCATAGTAAGATCAGCAGCAGTAGCATTAACCGCACCTAACCCCAAACCAAGAGCTAAAAACGCAGATTTTAGCCCAGAGAAGAGTTTCTTAAACATCTTCTATCCTTTCAAGAAAATTTTAGTAGTGTGAGCTACTTATTTAAGAGCTAAAGAATTAACGCTTAAATAAGTAGCCGAAATAAATTCGGCTAAATTTAAAACAAACCAGGTTCAAGCTCAATATTAAGCTTATAGCCAAGAGAGTTTAAAAGTTTGATAGTGTCTCTTATAGATAAATCTATGTCAGACACATTATCGTAATGAGTGTCATATTTGCCAGTACCGTCATCAAGGAGATAAAAACGCTCTCTAAACTCATTAAAGTCTGTATAACACTTTTCTACAATCTTGACCATTTCATCAGTATTGTAAGGATTTTTCATTTTTCCACCGCCTCGGATAAAAAATGCTCATAAGGAGTAATCACGGTAACAAAACCGCCTTTAGGCGGCATACCTGAAAAAGATACAGTTTCACCATGATCAAACTTATTCTTGATAAATTCAGAAACCTTAAGGGCTACCAAATCATCGGGGCAAGCAATTTTAAAAGTAATAGATTGCTCTTTTTTAGTGCCGCTTATTATAAGTACGGCAGACTCAGAAGCTTCACTAGAAACAACAGTTAAAATATCTCCGTGAAAAAGCAAATAATTAATATTAAAGCTCATATCACACCGCCTTAGAAGCTTTGTCGGTTGGCTTTGAATCAAAAAGGAAGTATTCGTAAGGCTCGGCTACGGTTATAATACGCTGATCGCCAGCAGGGAAACCGCCGTGTAAAACAATAGGGCCTTTTTTAAGCTTTTCACGAACAGCATTCCCAACGAGCCCAGCGGTAGTATCATCAGGACAAATGATCTTAAAAACTACGGGTTGCTGAACGCTATCTATAATGCCGGTTTTTTTATTCTCGACATCATAAACATTTACAGTAGATATTCGGACAGATGAAGAGTAGTCATTACCCTCAAATTTACCAGAAGCGGAACTTCTGATAAGTCCCTTAACAAGTGTGTAGGTTAATTCGTAACCTTTGTCAACTAATTCCATAATGCACCTCTTAAAATGAATTTAGAGCATAAACGCCGCCGCGGAGGTGCTCTATGCCTAGACGCGGCGGAAACAGTTTCACGCCATGTTCAGGGCGGAATTTACATAAATTTGATAAAATCAAAAATATGTAACATTTACAAGATTTCAACAAGTAAATATTACATAAAATAAACTTAGAAATAGTTTAAAAATGTAAATATTACAGGTGAAAAATGACAAATTCAGAAATAGCCAAAAAACTAAAAATAGCCGAAAAAACAATATATAATTGGAAAAAAAACAGAAAAGAACTTTTTGAAATAATAGAAAACGGACTAAATTTAAAAGAAATGCAAGATAATTTATATGTAAATAATACATATAAAGAACTCATAGAACTACTAGAAAAGCTATCAAAACAAGAAATAGAATACTATATATCAGACATAAAAACAAGAATTCTAAAAAAGGAATTAGATAAATAAATTTTTAAGAAAGGTAAAAAATGACAGAACAAGATTTCAACAACAACGTTCAACAAATAGGAATAATAGCGGCATGTATAATAATTGCATTCGGCATAATAGCAGCATTTTTAAAATACTATTTAAAAAAATAAGGAAAAAAAATGAGATTTTTTATAATATTCCTAATGATAGCACTAAATTTAACAGCAGATCAAAACTGGAAATCATCAACAATAAAAACATATAAGCGTGGAGATAAAGAATATAACAAAGATTTTGGAGATTTTGCAAAAGAATCACAAGAAATTTGGGAAAAACATAAAAAAAATATAAAGAAAGAAAATTTAAGAATTGAAATGAAAATATCAAAAGAACAAGCAGAAATAGATATTGCAAAAGCAGAAATTCAAAAACTATTTTTAAAATACATAGAACAAGGAAAATTTAAGGATACAACTGAAATAAGCGCATTATTCGAAAAATAGGGCATTTGAAAGATAATCTTGCGGCACATAATCCTCATAACCCGAAGGTCGGCGGTTCAAGTCCGTCCTCCGCAACCAAATCTAAAATTTATCCTTCACTTACTCCAAAAAATCAAATTTTGAATTAAAGAAAATTATTTATGAACTTTGACGTATCTCAAATTTTAATCGCTTTGCTGTTGATCGTAATTATTTTGCTGGCTTTAAAGCTATTTAAAAAGCAAAAAATCAAGCAAACTAGATACAAAAGCGATAGCGGCGATACGGTAAAAAGCCGTGCTGAACTCATCGTGGCAAATTGGCTATTTTACCGCGGCATAGAGTTTATCTACGAGAAAAAGGTGCCGACCAAAGAGCGCGTCATTAGTGATTTTTATTTGATGCAAAGTGAGATTTATATCGAATTTTGGGGACTTGAGACGCCGCAATATCTAAAAAGAAAAAGTAAAAAAATCAAAATTTACAAGAAAAACCGCCTAAAACTTATCCAAATGAACGACGACAGCCTGCGCGATCTAAACGCATTTTTCGCCAAAGAATTTGCAAGACTCGGCGCAAAATACCAAATCGGGCCAAAGCCGTAAAATCGTCAAATTTCGTAAGCGCTATCTTTTTTTGTCACAAATTTGCATGCAGATACGCCTACTAAATTTGACGGACACAAAATTTATTAAATCAGAAAAACCAACTATTTAAAAGCATTTGCAGTCGTTTGAAAAATAGATATCAGTAAGGTATAAGAGCTGAAGTTGCCGATCGCAGTACGCGAGCGATAAAGCCGTTTGAGCAAGGGGTATTAGGATATGTCGTTAAAAAGATTTACCACTCGCGTAACGCTAGGCGAGCGTTTATGCTTTTAAGGTCGGCAAATTTGCTCCAAAATAGTACGCAATCAGCGGCAAGTTTGATCAAATTCGGTCGCCTTCATGAAAACAGCCCAAATCCAATCGTTCGTATTTTTAAGGTTTGGCAAATTTAACCAAAATAACGATTCTTGTAAATTTACCTCGTTCATATTACTACATCGCCAAATTTAACCTTTAGCATTTTCAAGGTGCGGGTTATGCCCAAAATAGGTCAAATTTGATAAATCCGTAAAAATTAAACAAAAACTTACAAGCCTGGTCGCTTCGTTTAAATTTAACTAAAGTCCGTTCGCGCCGCGTTTGGCTACGTCTAAAAGTCCGTAAAATCTCAAGCAAAGCCCGTGTAAAAGCCTAAATTTAAAGCTAAAAATGTATAATTACCCTAGATTTTTAAACAAGGAATAACAATGGATAGAGTAGAGCAGGCCATAAACGACATCAAAAACGGCAAAATGGTCGTCATGGTCGACGATGAAGACCGCGAAAACGAGGGCGACCTGGTATTTGCGGCGACTTTTAGCGACACGCAAAAGGTAAATTTCGCCATCACTCACGCAAAAGGCGTGCTGTGCCTCGCGCTAAACGAGGAGATCGCGCGTCGTCTCGATCTAAATTTGATGGTGGATAAAAACACATCTTGCCACGAGACGGCCTTTACCGTCACGATCGACGCTAGAAACACGACTACGGGCGTGAGCGCATACGAGCGCGACGTCACGATCCGCCTAGCGGCTGATCCGATGTCAAAGCCTGAGGACTTCGTGCGCCCAGGGCATATTTTCCCGCTCATCGCTAAAAAAGGCGGCGTGCTAAGCCGCACCGGACACACCGAAGGCTCGGTTGATCTATGCAAGCTTGCCGGACTAACGCAAGCAGCCGTCATCTGCGAGATCGTAAAAGAGGACGGAAATATGGCTCGCAGACCCGATCTAGAGGAGTTTTGCGAGAAATTCGGGCTAAATATGGTCTCGGTCTCCGAGCTCGTGCAGTACCGCCTAAAACACGAAAGCCTAATCGAGATAAAAGAAAAAAGCGCGGCTAAGATAGCGGGTTTTGACGCCCTAAAATGCGATATCCTAGATCACAAAGGCGAGCGTCACTACGCCTTTGTTTTCGGCGAGATAAAGGACAAAACCGCAGTCAAATTTCATCAAATTTCAAGCGATGTGGAGCTACTGTGCTCGGATAAATTCGATGATTTGCGAGACTCGCTCGAGTATCTATCCAAAAACGGCGGCGTCGCGGTGTTTTTGCAGGGCGAGGAGAAGTGCGGCGGACAGGTCAAGGACTACGGTATCGGCGCGCAAATTTTACACAAGCTAGGCGTCAGCCGCATCGAGCTTTTAAGCGCGAATAAAAATAAAGATTTCGTTGCATTAAAGGGCTTTGGGCTTGACATCGCGGGCTACAAAGAGTAACGCAAACGGGCCTAGCGAGGTAGCGCGGGCCTTTGCCAAGACGCTAAATTTGGGGCTTTTGTACGCGGATAAAAATGGCACCATAAAATTTATAAATAAAAAATTTGAACGGATTTTCGCTCTGGCACCCAAAATCTTTTACGGAGCGAAATTTGACGATATGATCGCTGCGGCGCAGGGACTTGACGAGCTAAAAAGCTTTGAAAATCTCAAAAATAGCCCGCTAAACTCGAGCAATTTTATCGTAAAAAAAGGCGAAAAAAGCTTCAGACTAAACGTCTCGAACGTGCTTGAGGGCGGGGTAAAATTTGACGGATTTATCCTTGCGGTCACTGACGTCACGCACGAAAAGGAGCTCGAAAAAAAGGAGCTTGAGCATAGGTGCTCGGTGCTAGCTCACGCCAAAACCGCGCTGGTTGGCGAGATGATAAACTCCATTTCGCATCAGCAGCGCCAGCCTCTAAGCGCGCTGGGACTGTATCTGGATAACATCGAGGAGTGCGCGCGCGAGGGCGAATTTAAGCGCATACCGGCTCAAATCGCAGCCTGCAAAAAGAGCTTAAGGCTCATGGACGAAACGATAAAGGCGTTTAGAAATTTTTACGCCAGCGGCGAGGGTGCGGCAAAATTTGATCTCGTTAATATCATAAACGAGCTTATTTTGATAGTGCGGCCAGAGCTAAACTCTCACGGTATCGAGCTAAAATTTGCTAGCAGTAGCGGCAAATGCGAGCTAAAAAGCGTCGCTAGCTACGTGAGGCAGATCTTGCTATCCTTGCTCTCAAACGCTAAGGACGCGCTGGTTGAAAGCGGACGTGATACGCCGCAAATTTTAATCGAGCTAAAGAGGGCGGGCGAGCTATTTTGCGTGAGCGTGAGCGATAACGGCGGCGGGGTTAAGGCGGATAGCGATAAAATTTTCGAACCGTTTTTTACGACAAAAAATATGGGCACGGGTACGGGTCTAAACGTAGCTAGGGAACTCGCCGTAAAAAAGCTAGGCGGTGCGCTGGAGCTCGAAAGTGCGGCGAATCCGACTAAATTTACGCTATTTTTGGGCGAAATTTAGACGAGGCTATAAATTTAAAAATTAGTTTGCGGACTTAAGAAACACAAGCAAGAAACGAGGCCAGCGTGTATAGCAAAATAAAAAATATCTTAAACGGCATAAATTTGCTCATCGTCGAGGATGACGAGAGCCTGCGCGAAAGTATCAAAATATCGGTCGAAAACTACGTGAGCGAGGTTTACGCCTGCGCAAACGCGAAAGAGGCGCTGGAAGTTTTTGAAGCAAAGGGCGTAAATTTGGTGCTTTCCGATATCAATATGCCGCATATGAACGGGCTTGAGATGGCGGCTCGTATAAGGCAGCTGGATAAGGACGTGCCCATTATTTTTCTCACTGCATATGGTAGCGACGAAAACGTGCTTAGCGCGATAGAGCTAGGAAGCTTTGGCGTGCTAAAAAAGCCGTTTGAAAAGCGCGAGCTAATCATGCAAATGAGCTTTGCGGCGAATAAATTTAAAAACGATTTTGCGGAGGTCGATCTAAAAAACGGCTTTAAATTTAACGCCTTTAGTAGGCAGCTAACAAAGGGCGGCGAGCCCGTGGCACTAACTAAAAAAGAGCAAAATTTACTACATCTTTTTCTAAAAAATCAGGGCCGCGTCGTGAGCTTTGAGATGATCGAGTCGTGCGTCTGGCAGGATGGCAGCTGCACCGCCGACGCGATACGAAGCTTTGTGTATAAACTACGCAAAAAACTCTACCCCGAACTCATCCAAAACGCGCAGGGCAGCGGATATGCGCTGATTTTGGACGGGCAAGGCGGGCGAACGGTGAGTAAAATCTGCTACGTTTGAAGCTCAAACGCAAAAGCTAAATCTAATTTTAAAGATTAAGCTTTTTGCGTTTTACGGCTTTAAAAATAAAATTCGGCGCATTTTTAGGATCGCCAACCCTTAGCAAGGCGGCGGCAAAATTTGAGCGCGTAAATTAAACGAGCAGCTCAAATTTAAAGCGATACAAGGCGCTTAAAATCCGTCTTTTATCGGCCGGCTTTGTGGTTACCGCACCCTGCGCGCCTAGTTTGCGACTATTTTTTATCTTGTTCGCGCCGATTTGCCTTACGATAAAATAAATAGTAATTTTTTAAATCCGTCCGTCAAAACGGCGATTTTGGCTTGTTGCTTAAATTTATGCGAAATTTGATCTAGCGTTACTTGTTGATTAGCCGTAGAAGGTTTTTGATCTTTTGCGCTCTTACGCCCTCATCCTCGTTTTCGCCGAATTGATTGCCGCCGTGCGAGTAGGGCGGTAAATCCTTTACGAAGTCCAAAATTTCGCCGAATTCTAAAATTTTGCCGTGCAGGTCGTAGCCGACGTTTAGCGCCTTGCCCTTTATCTTTGCTATGTTTGCGTGGATATGCCCGTAGAGATGGATCGCGCCGTGATGGCCGCCGTTCCACTCGCAGACGGGATAGTGAAAAAGCGCTAGCCTAAAATTTTCGTCATTATGTTTTAGCGCTAGCTCCTTGTAGTCGCAAATCTCTTCAAACAGCGCGTTGTTATCGTTTTTGCGTATCATTAAAAGCTCGTCCGTGCGCTTGCGGATTTCTTGGTCGTGATTGCCTAAAATCAATACGTGCTTGCCGTTTAGGCGTTTTAAAATTTTAAGCGTCTGCTCAAAGTCCTTGTGAAAGCTGACGTCGCCTAGATTATAAACCTCGTCACAGGGATTTACGCGCGAATTCCAAAGGCGGATTAGCGTATTATCCATATCGTTTATGTTTTGAAATTTCCTAAAATTTGGATGAAATTTCATAATATTTGCGTGTCCGAAATGTAAATCCGACGTAAAATAAGTCATTTTCGCCTCCTTAAACCTACCTCGAATTTTTCGCCGCTTTTTATTTCCATGATAACTAGCCGTCCGAAAAACACCGCGCCGCAGTCCATCGCAAACACGCCGTTTCCTTTATCATGGATTTCGTTGTCGCGATTTGGAGTGTGTCCGAAGTATATCTTTTTGCCCGTGTCGTTTTCTTGCCAAAACGGCGTCCTTCGCCACGTCACGTAGTCCTCGTCTTGGCGTTCTAGCGAAATTTTAGGATTATACGTGGCGTGAACGAACAAGCTTTGCTAGGAGCTTACGATATGAGGCATCTGTTCTATAAATTCTTTAACCTCCGGCGGAATATCCGTAAATCCGTGAGCCTTTGCGCTTTTTATCGTCTCTTCGCCGCCGTTGTTTATCCACGTGTAATAACTCTGCGCGTCATCCTCAAAAATAGCTTTATAAAGCATATCTTCGTGGTTGCCTCTAACGTGTAAAATTTGTCGTCCTTGCGCGATGAGCTGGGTGTAGCGCAGATATAGCCCGATGCTATCCTCGCCCCTGTCGCAGCTATCGCCTAGAATTACTATTAGGTCGTTTTTGGTTAAATTTATCTTTTCAAGCATCGCGTCAAATAGTCCAAGGCAGCCGTGGAGGTCGCCGAATACGAAAATCCGCTCGAAATCGCTTTCGTTTATACGTTTAATTTTTAACATTTTTACTCTTTTGAATTAAATTTGCGGAAATTTTGGGTTAATGCGAGAATAAAGGCGAATTGATTTTACTCTATTTAGATAATAATGCGCTTAAAAATACCGCGCCCGTCCGCCGTCGCCCGAAAATTTAGGTATAATCGGGCTAAAATTTTAAGGAGAGAAAATGCAAATAAATTCGCAAGAAGTAACGCAGACGCCAGGAAATAACACCGTCTTTCAAACTTGGTTGCTAAGCGGCGACGAAAACGCCTGTAAAAAGGGCTTTGAGAGACTTTGCGCTTTGGTGGTAAATCTAAATAAGACGGCAAAAGTAAGGTTTGGCGCAGAGGCGAACGTAAACTGTGTTATCGCCGTCGGACACGACGCGTGGCTAAAGTTGGACTTGCCTAAACCGTTGCCAAAGGAACTTGTAAATTTTAAAGCCATCAAAGGCGATAAACACGAAGCCGTGAGCACTGCGGGCGATATCCATGTGCATATTAGGGCGTTAGACGCGGCGGACTGCTTTGATATGGCGCAAAATATAAAGGCCGAGCTTTTTAAATTTGCCAAGCTTGCTGATGAAACTCAAGGCTTTAAATACCACGACGGCAGAGCGATTATTGGATTTGTTGACGGTACTGAAAATCCAAACGGCGAAGACCGAGATTATTTTGCTAAAGTCGGCGATGAGGATAAAAAATTTAAGGGCGGCAGCTACGTATTCGTACAAAAATATAAACACAAAATGAGAGAGTGGAACGCGACTAGCGTGAGCGAGCAAGAAAAGGTCATCGGTCGCTCAAAAGCTTACGATATCGAGATGAGCGAGGATGAAAAGCCAAGCAACTCGCACTCTGCCGCGGCAAACGTAGGAGATGATAAAAAAGTCGTGCGAGGAAATATGCCTTTTGTCGAGGGAAGCGTGACGGGAACGTACTTTATCGCGTATGCTAGCACATTTTCGACGGTTGAAGCGATGCTAAATAAGATGTTTATCGGCGAGCCGCGCGGCAACTCGGATAGACTACTTGATTTTAGCACGCCGATCACCGGAGCGCTCTTTTTCGCGCCTACTTTTGATATGCTCTCAAGCTATAGCGCGGAGTAGGATTTTTCGGCTCGCGAACTCTCCTAAATTTCGAGTGTTTTGCGGGCTACCGCTTTAAATTTTACTTTTAGTAACCTTGCCCAATTCGCTTTTAAAATTTAAAACCGAGATTAGTATTTTTTCGTAAGCTTTCACCGCCCAATTTGCAAAATTTACTTGCAAATTTACGGTATGAACCGCGCAAATATAAAATCTTAACTTCATAAAATCATACTTTCATCATACTTTTCTTATATAATCCTTTTACATTTTAAATTTAAGGGAGTAAAATGAAAAAAATTCTACTATCAAGCTTTCTCGCCTGTTCGCTATTTGCGGCGGGCGAGGTGTATAGCCCATCGGTAAAAGACGTTTACGCCGACGCTACGTCGCAAAAAAGCATAGGCAGGCTCTTGCCGACGAACGGGGTTAAAATTTTAGCCACGCAGGGCGACCGCGTGAAAATCTCCGTTAAAGGCTACCAAAATCCCGCCGTTAGCAACGTCGTTTACTTTAGCGACTCCGAGCGCGTCATCGCCGTTGCGTTTGCAAAAACCGCGACGCCCGAGATCAAGGTCGTAAAAAAGGGCGCTAACGGCAAATGGGATGAGGTCGAGACCGTTGTCTATGCGCAAAAAGATGGCTTTACGAGCGATCTAGGCGGGCTTTTTGCTAAGGGCGGCGAACTTTACAAAGAGAGCTGCGGGGTGTGTCATTCGCTACATCAAACCACGCACTACAAGGCAAATCAGTGGCCCAATCTGCTAAAATCGATGATCGCGCGAACGGCGATCGGCAAAGACGACGAGTGGCTGGTGATACAGTACTTGCAAAAGCACTCTGCCGACGTGAACGTGGCGAAAAAGTAAAGATCGGTGCGTAAATTTGACGAGGATTTACGCCTAAGGCACTCGCAAGTGGACGAGATTTGCGGGAGCTAGATTTATGAAAGTCGCTGCAATGCTGTTTGCCGAGACGTCAAATTTAAAGGTTTGGCGAAAGGTTAAATTTAGCGTGCAAGACGAGATGCGCGCTAAATTTGAGCGACTACTTTGCGGCTAAACCGCGCGAACGAGGCTTTGTTTGTTAGCCGTCAAATTTGACGCTTTGGACGAGAGAGCGGTTAAATTTGAGCGTAAAAGCTTAAATTTGAGTACATGCTAAGGCGCGGCTCGTTTGACTGATAAAAAGCCGAATTAAATCGCTTTTAAAAGAAGCGATGTGTTTTAGCCTTGCTTGCGTCTGCGACTTCGCAACTGCAAGCAGAATGGTGCAGAGAGTATTTATACTCCCACTCAGAGGTCGGACTTTGTTCGATCGAGAAGTTTGATTTAGGGTACCCTACGCAGTAGGGACTTCAGGTGGGTGAGCGACCGTCTTTAGAGGATGCCGACTGCTCGGCATCCGTACGGGAGCGAGTGAGCGGAGCATATCGCATAGGCGATGCGAGCGATGGGTAAAAACAAATCGGAGGTCGGACTTTGTTCGACCGAGAAGTAAAAACAGGGTACCCTACGCAGTAGGGACTTTAGGTGGGTGCAGGGAGTATTTATACTCCCGCTCGGAGGTCGGACTTCGTTCGACCGAGAAGTAAAAAATAGGAGAGAAAAAATGAACCTACAAAGACGAAATGTATTAAAAGGCGGAGCGGCTCTTGCGGCAGCTCCTTTGTTTTCTAGCGTAACGGCGTCAAATTTACTCGGCGCCGAGCTAAATACGGCAAACGTACGTAGCGGCGAGGTACTAACGGCCGCTCACTGGGGCATGCTAAAAGTCAGCGTCAAAGACGGCAGGATCGTAAAATCAGAGCCGTTTCAAAAAACTAGCGAAGTGTATAATCCGTTGCAACACTACACCGCCGACATGGTCTATAAATCACGCATAAAATACCCAATGGTGCGCAAAAGCTATCTAGAAAATCCGGACTCGCCAAAACCTGAGCTAAGAGGTAAAGACGGCTGGGTACGCGTACGATATGAGGACGCGATAAAGCTAGTGGCCAGAGAGCTAAAAAAGACGAGAAAACAAAAGGGGCTAGAGGGCGTGTTTGCGGGTAGTTACGGCTGGAAATCAAGCGGCAACGTGCATAACTCGCGAATTTTACTTCATAGATTTATGAACCTTAGCGGCGGATTTGTTGGGTCTTTAGGCGATTATTCTACGGGAGCCAGCCAGGTCATCATGCCTCACGTCGTAGGCAGCATTGAGGTCTATGAGCAGCAAACCAGCTGGCCTGTGGTACTAGAAAACTCAAAAGTAGTCGTCATCTGGGGCGCAAATCCTATGGCAACCCTTCGCATAGCGTGGACTAGCACCGACGAACAGGGCTTTAAGTACTTTGAAGAACTAAAAAAACGCAGCGACATAAAGGTCATAATAATCGACCCAATCAGAAGCGAAACGGCGCAGTACTTTGATAAGGCCGAGTGGATCGCTCCGGTGCCAAACACCGACACCGCGATGATGCTAGGCATGATGCACTATCTATACGAGAGCGGCAAATACGATAAAAACTTCATCGAGACCTATACGAGCGGATTTGATAAGTTCCTGCCGTATCTGCTCGGTAAAACCGACGGTACGCCTAAAAATTTGGAGTGGGCGAGCAAAATTTGCGGTCTAAAAGCAAGCCTCATAAAGGAGCTTGCCGATACCTTCGCCTCTAACCGCACGATGATAATGAGCGGTTGGGGTATGCAGCGCGCGCATCACGGCGAGCAGCCGCACTGGGCTATGGTGACTTTGGCGGCGATGCTAGGACAGATCGGGCTTCCCGGCGGAGGTTTTGGCCTTAGCTACCACTACTCAAACGGCGGCGCTCCGACTTGCAAAGGTGCTGTAATCGGCGGCGTAAATAGCGCAAGCGTGGGTAAATTTAACGACGAGGGCGAGTTTATCGGCACGGATAGCGGAGAATTTGACGCAAACGGCCGCTTCGTCGCTAAAGCCGCGGCGGTTGCGGGTACTGGTCAAAGCTGGCTACAAAAGGCGACAAACTATGCATTCCCGGTCGCTCGTATCGCGGACGCCCTGCTAAATCCGGGCAAAGTGATCGATCACAACGGCAAGAAAATCACGTATCCGGATATCGACTTTATCTACTGGGTCGGCGGCAATCCTTTGGCTCATCATCAAGAAACCAACCGCCTACTAGAAGCGTGGCGCAAACCTCGCACGGTAGTCGTAAACGAAGCTTATTGGACGCCGACGGCTAAGATGGCCGATATCGTATTTCCAACCACTACCGCATACGAGCGCAACGATGTCACGATGACGGGCGACTACTCGAATATGAACATAGTGCCGATGAAGCAAGTCGTGGAAAAATACGGCGAAGCGCGCGACGATTATCAAATTTTCGTCGATCTTTGCAAGGCGTACGCTAAAAATTTAGTCGTAGCCTACACCGACAACGGCAAGGACGAATTTGACTGGATCAAAGAGTACTACGGCGCGGCGTACGAGCAGGTCAAGGCCATACCTGATTTTGAAACCGATATGAAGCCGTTTGAGGAGTTTTGGAACGAAAATAAGCCGGTAACTTTTGCCTCGACGCCTGAGAGCGATACGTGGGTGAGATTTGGCGAGTTTAGAGAGGATCCGGTGCTAAATCCGCTAGGAACGCCAAGCGGCCTAATCGAAATTTACTCCGAAACCATCGAGAAAATGGGTTATGAGGACTGCGGCGCGCACCCGATGTGGTTTGAGCCGATCGAGTGGCTAGGTATGAAAGATAAACCAGCCGAGCTACACATGCTAAGCCCGCATCCGACCGATCGCCTCCACTCGCAGCTAAACCAAACCTCTTTGCGCGAAAACTACGCAATCGCAAACCGCGAGCCGATCTGGATACACTCTAAAGACGCCGCGAAAAAAGGTATCAAAACGGGCGATTTGGTTAGGGTATTTAACGCGCGTGGCGAAGTGCTAGCGGGTGCCCTGGTGACGCAAGATATCAAAGAGGGCGTAGTTAAGCTAGCTGAAGGCGTATGGTACGACGGATTTGACGCGGGTCTTTGCAAAAACGGCTCGCCAAACGTGCTAACTATCGATATCCCGACTAGCAAGCTAGCTAACGGCAACATCAGCCACACCGCGCTTGTAAATATCGAGAAATTTACGGGCAAGGTGCCTGAGCTAACGGCGTTTAGCGATCCGAAATTTGCTTAAATTTGAGGCCGCAAACTAAAATCTGCGGCTTAAATTCAATAAAAGCCTCGCTGGGTTAAATTTGACTCGGCGGGGCTTTTAAAATTTAGCTTTTAAATTTAACTTGAAGCGGTATAAATTTGGATTAAATTTATACCGTTTCTTCATACGAATTTACCCCTTTTTTACCCCGTTTTTGCCTGCTCAGATCTATTTGTTACAAATTTGGATCAAATTTTGCTTTTAAAGCTAAGTTTATGCTAAATTTCAATTTTATTTAACTTTGAAAGTAGTAGAATAATTTTTTAATTTAAGAAAAAATATAAGGAGAGAAAATGCGTTCTATCACGAATAAGATCGCGTTGATGCTCATCATCTCGCTGATCGTTGCGTTTGCCGCTATTTCGGCGGTTAGTTATTATACGGCCGAGAATAAGGTCGTTCAGCTCGTTAGCCAAAATCAGGCTCAAATTTTAAAAGACGTCGATACTGTTGCTAATTCGTTTTTTGAAGATTATTTGGCTATGGTCAAAAAAATAGCTGCAAATATCGAGAAAATTTCAGACGACGGCGATGATATAATGCGTCACTTGATGCTAGAAAAAGAGCTTGCAAGCTCAATAGTTACTTATGTCTACTATGGACGCGAGGATGGTTATTTTTTCCAATCGGACGGTAAAAGAACAACCTTGGCTGATAACTATGATCCGCGCACTAGAGGTTGGTATGGAGCGGCTAAAAACAAAAACAAAGCCATCTACATGCAGCCGCGTTTAACTACGACTAACGACTTGGTCGTAACTTTCGTAGCACCTGCGGTAAAAAACGGTAAATTTGTCGGTATAGTAGGTATAGATATCGATATAAAAACTCTAAGCAAAAAAATCCTCGATATGGGCAAGACCGAGTATGGTTACGTCTTTTTAATGAATAAAGACGGCGTGATACTTATGCACTCTAATACTGAAATTGTAGGTAAGATTTTAGAGCAAACAAAGATCATTTCATCTAAATTTACTAATAAACGATTTGACTCAAATGGTCTTATTCCTTATGTAAATCCAAAAGGCGAAAATGTAACATCTAAGGTTTTGGAGATAAATGATCAAGGCTGGCTAGCAGTAGCCGCCATCGAAACGGATACTTTTTCTAGCAATACCCTTCCTCTACTTAAGGCTCAGCTTGCGCTAGCGGCGTTATTTATAGTCGCTCTTTCGATTTTTGTTTATGTATTGCTTAAAAAATCTCTCAGTCCGATAAAAACTATCCAAGAAAAGCTTGAGGATACGTTTAAATTCGTTACACATGAGGTATCTAAGGCTCCTGAAAAGTTAGCCGTAAATACGCAGGATGAATTCGGCGTTATGAGTAGGGCTATCAACGAAAATATAGATAAAGTAGTCTACGGCATCAAAAAAGATAGCGCTCTGATCGAGGAGATGAACGGCATCGCAAATCTCATGATAAAAGGCCACATGGGCGCGACCATCAAAGCTGACCCGAACAATCCGGCTCTCGTGCAACTAAAAGATTTGCTAAATAAATTCTTTAGCTCAATATCTTCAAATTTAAAAGACATCGCTCGCGTGCTAAACTCATATAACAAAAATGATTACACCGCTAAAATCGAGCTCAAAGATGAGCTAGAAAGCGATCTAAAAGATATGATCATGGGTATAGAGAGCGCTGGCGTGGCTGTTAGCAATATGCTAAAAGAAAATCTAAACGAGGCCGAAAGCCTAGAAGCAAAAGCTAAAATCCTAGCCGAATCTATGAAAAATCTAACCGACGGCGCTCATAGGCAAGCAGACTCTATCCAAGAAAGCGCTGCTGCAATCGAGCAGATGAGTAGCTCGATGAACGCCATCAGCCAAAAAGCGCAAGACGTAACTCGCCAAAGCGAGGAGATCAAAAACATCATCGTCATCATCCGCGACATAGCGGATCAAACAAACCTGCTAGCTCTTAACGCTGCCATCGAAGCAGCGCGCGCTGGAGAGCACGGACGAGGCTTTGCCGTCGTGGCCGATGAGGTAAGAAAACTGGCCGAAAGAACTCAAAAATCCCTAAGCGAAATCGAAGCTAACGCAAACGTGCTAGCTCAAAGCATCAACGAGATGAGCGAGAGCATCAAAGAACAAAGCGACGGCATAAATATGATAAATCAGTCAGTCACACAAATCGACTCCATCACTCACCAAAACATCTCGATCGTAAATACCACAAACGAGGTTACGGCCGAGATAGACGATATGGCTAAAAATATTGTCTCGGATGTTAGAAAAAATAAATTTTAAATCAAATTTTAAAGGCGAATGTCAAAAATCAGTCATTCGCTTTTTTGATTTAAACTCTACTTAATCCATTTACGACGCTACCAAATTTAATCGCTTTGCAGCTTTTTCTTATTTTTTCATTTTAAATTTTGTATCCTTTTAAGCTAAATTTGCCGTAAATTTTGACTATAATTTCGCAAAGGATAAATCATGCAAGAGTGGGCTTTATGGGCGCTAGCTTCGGCGGTTTTTGCCGCGCTTACGGCGATTTTCGCCAAAGTCGGGCTTGAGGGTATCGACTCAAATTTCGCGACTTTTATCAGGACGCTTGTTATAGCTGCGGCTTTGGTTTTGTTTCTCACGTATGCTAAAAAGTGGCAGCCCCTTGGCGAGCTTGGCGCGCGAAACTGGCTATTTTTGACGCTTAGCGGACTGGCTACCGGCGCGTCGTGGCTGGCGTATTTTAAGGCGCTTCAGATAGGCTCAGCGTCGCAGGTAGCACCCATAGATAAGCTTAGCGTCGTTTTGGTCGTTGTTTTTGCGGTTATGTTTTTGGGCGAGCGCCCGAGCTTTAGAGAGTGGATCGGTATCGCGCTGATCGCTAGCGGCGTGTTTACGCTGGTTTTTGCGGATAAATAACCGCACGTAATTAATCCGCTGGTTTAAAATTTAGGGTAGCCTATTCGTCTGATTTATGCTTTTTTGACGGTATTTGAAATTTACTATTAGACGAAACGGCGCAAAAAGCCAAAAGTATATTCGGCATGTAAATTTTGGTGCATAAATGAGTTTATTTTTTACTTGCAAGGTTTGCTTTTTGATAAATTTACCAGGCCTATACGGCAAATTTGCATCAAGTTTTTATGTGTCTACTAATGGCGTTGGTTGAAAATTTACATAGTTTGGCTTTAAATTTCGCGCCGTAAAAAATGCAAAATCAGTTCAATTTTTTTGCAAAGTCGCATACCACTTGAATTTTGCGATTATTTTTCTTAGCCTGGCTGCGTTTTTTACGCCCTCAAAATTACCATCGCAGTATTGCCGCGCGCTTAGCTCGGCGTCGTTTAGCGCATCCAAGTCGGCGCCCTCCGAGAGTAATAGCTCAAAAATCGTCTCGCTATCGCAAAAGCATGCGCGTTGTATCGGTGTAAAGCCCTCATGGCCAGCTAGATTTACGTCAGCTCCTTTGTTTAACAGCATTTCTACGGCGTGTTTGTCTGCGTCCGCAACCGCTAGGTTTAAAATCGTTTCGCCGTTTGCGTCTTTTTGATTCGGCGATACGATTTTACTCTCAAATTTACTCTTGCGCGCGAATTTATCGTAAATCTCGTCCACCAAGTCGCAAACTATCGCGTCGCTTAGCTGCACCAGATATGCGCCGAACGTAAAACCTTCAAATTCCGGCTCGAAACCGTGACTACACGAGATCTCTTTGGTTTTATATTTGACCGGTCGCAGTACGCGTCCGTGCAGTTCGTCGCATGATTCGTAGCGAAAATATATCGCCCAAATTTCCGTCACGACGCCTGTTATATTGTACTCTTCTCCGCCGTGTGCCTCATATGAGTAGTCGGCGTCCCTGAAGATAAAATCCGTGTCTGTCTTAAATTTTGCCACGTACCAACTAATCTCGTCGCCGAGCTTAAACGCGTCGCCGCAGCATTCCATCTGCCAGTCGTCGTAGTATATTTTTAGATCCATTTTTTTCCTTTTAAATTTCACCGCGATTTTGCCAAGCAGGCTAAATTATCATAAATTTTATCAAAACGGTATGGTTAAAAAGATAAATTCGCCTCTCGTTTTGCTTATGAAAACAGCGCGCGTTTCGCGAGTATGTGCTTAAACACGGCTAAAATCAGGTGATCAAATTTGTCGTTTCGTATCAAATTTGCGCCTGTTTGGATGAAATTTTGCACTATCAAAATTTAAAGGCGTTAAATTTTGTCTCTAAATTTAGCTTCGTGCTCCAAAAGCCAAATTTTAGTCGCAAGTCCTTCGCCGCCACTGTATCCGCCAAGGCCGTTTGAGGCGACGACTCTGTGGCAGGGCACGATGATTGGGATTTTGTTTTTTGCGTTTGCAGAGCCTGCCGCGCGAAACGCCCTCGGCCGCCCAGTCATCGCTGCGAGTTGGGCGTACGTGACGCGCTGCCCGTAAGCGATCTTTTGCAGATTTTCGTAAACGCACCTCTGAAATGCCGTGCCGCCGATATTTAGCCGCGTTTTAAAGATTTTTAGCTCGCCTTTAAAATAGCTTTCAAGCTCGCTTAAGCAGAGCTTTAAATTTGCGTCCGTTACGTCCGTACGAACAAAATCTCGCACGAAATTTAGCTCGCAAACTCCGCTCTCGTCGCCGCAAATCTCCAAAACGCCCACAGGCGAGTCAAAATACGCTTTTTGCAAAATTTACTCCTCGGGTATCAAGTAACGCAAATTTAGCGAAATTTAGTTTATATTATTATCTGTTTTTTGCTAAAATCGTATCGTTTAAAAAATGGATTAAGGAAAAACGATGGATTTTTTCACGCAATACGAAAAACACGTAAAAGAGCGCGAGGCCCTGGGTGTGCCGCCGCTACCGCTAAACGAGGAACAGACGAGGGAAGTCTGCGAGCTTTTAAGGCTTGAAAGCGCGCATGAGAGGGAGTATCTAGGCTTACTCTCAGGACGCGTGCCACCGATGGAGCGGGGCAGCGAGGGCGAGGCTAAAATCGCCGCAAAGCTAGATGAAAATCAAGAGAGTGTAAAGCGGCTCGTAAATTTACTCGCAAATCGCGTAAATCCGGGCGTAGACGACGCGGCAAAGGTAAAGGCGGAGTTTTTAAACGAGATTATAAATCACGGGCTGGTTATAAGCGAAATCGATAAAATCGCCGCCGTAAATTTGCTGCGACCGATGCTGGGCGGATACAGCGTCATCGTGCTGCTTGAAAGCCTAAAAAACGCCGACGAGGCCGTAGCGCAGGCCGCCTGTAACGTGCTAAAAGAGACGATTTTCGTGCATGATTATTTTAACGACGTGGTAGAGCTTGCAAAAAGCAATAAATTTGCGCTAGAAGTGCTACGCTCGTGGGCCGAGGCGGAGTGGTTTAAAGAGCGCGAGAGCCTGCCTAGGCGTATCAGAGCGGCCATCTTTAAGGTTGCGGGCGAAACCAACACCGACGATCTAAGCCCCGCTAGCGAGGCCTACACGCGCTCCGATATCCCGCTGCACGCAAACGCGATGCTAGTTAAGCGTCAGCCAGGCAGCCTAGAAACGATCGGCGAGCTCAAAAAAAGCGGGCTCGAGGTCGTCTACGCGGGTGACGTCGTGGGTACTGGCAGTAGCCGAAAGAGTGGCATAAACTCCATCCAGTGGCACCTCGGGCGCGAGATAGAGGGCGTGCCGAACAAAAAAACGGGCGGTGTCGTGGTAGCAACGGCGATCGCGCCGATATTTTTTAACACCGCCGAGGATAGCGGCGCACTACCGATCTTAGCCGACGTGAGCGCGCTAGAAATGGGCGACGTAGTCGATATCTATCCGTACGCGGGCGAGATTTTTCGCGTCGGGCGGGTAAATTTGAGCGCCTATGGCAAATTTGACGGAGTACAAATTTACGGCGAAGCTAAATTTGAAAATTTAAACGAAAATGCTAAGCCCAAAGGCGAGCCGGTCGCTTGCTTTGCGCTTGCGCCAAATACGATATTTGACGAGGTCAGAGCGGGCGGGCGCATACCGTTCATCATCGGCCGCTCGCTTTGTGGCAAGGCTAGAGCGGCGCTAAATTTAGGCGCGGAGGATATATTTGCAAAGCCTGCGCAGCCACAAACGGACGAGAGCGAGGGCTACACGCTAGCTCAAAAGATCGTGGGCAAGGCCTGCGGCGTGCGGGGGGTTAGAGTCGGGCAGTACTGCGAACCCGCGACGCTAACCGTTGGCTCGCAGGACACCACCGGGCCGATGACGCGCGACGAGATCAAGGAGCTGGCTAGTCTTGGATTTTCGGCCGATTTCGTGCTGCAGAGCTTTTGCCACACGGCGGCCTATCCAAAGCCTAGCGACCTCGAGACGCAAAGGACGCTGCCTAAATTTATGAGCTCGCGCGGCGGAGTGAGCCTAAGGCCCGGCGACGGCGTAATACACTCGTGGCTAAACCGCATGGTGCTGCCCGATACCGTGGGTACTGGCGGCGACTCTCATACGCGCTTTCCTATCGGCGTGAGCTTCCCCGCTGGTAGCGGACTGGTGGCGTTTGCGGCGGTGTCCGGGGCTATGCCGTTAAATATGCCAGGCTCCGTGCTCGTGCGATTTAGCGGGCGACTGCAAAAGGGCGTGACGCTGCGCGATCTGGTAAACGCAATCCCGTACTACGCGATCAAGCGCGGGCTGCTCACGGTCGAAAAGAAGGGCAAGAAAAACATATTTGCGGGTAAAATTTTAGAAATCGAAGGGCTGGAGGAGCTAAAAGTCGAGCAAGCCTTTGAGCTAAGCGATGCCTCGGCTGAGCGCTCTGCGGCAGCCTGCGCGGTAAATTTGAGCATCGAGAGCGCCGCCGAATACGTCCGCTCAAACGTCGCTCTCATCGAGGCGATGATAGAGGCGGGATATGAGAGCAGGGCGAGCCTGGAGCGCCGCGCGGCAAAAATGCGCGAGTGGCTAGCGGCGCCCGAGCTACTGCGATCCGACAAAAACGCGCGCTACGCCGAGGTGATCGAGATAAATTTGGACGAGATAACAGAACCGATCCTAGCCTGCCCGAACGACCCAGACGACGTCGCGACCCTGAGCGAAGTGCTAGCTGATAGCTCGCGCCCGCACAAGATCGACGAGGTATTTGTGGGTAGCTGTATGACCAATATCGGCCACTACCGAGCGCTCGGCGAAGCTCTGCGTGGGCTCGGCGCGCTGCCTACTCGCCTTTGGATCGCGCCGCCAACCAAGATGGATCAGCGGCTGCTGGAGGCGGAGGGCTACTACGATATCTTTCGCGCGGTGGGTGCGCGCACGGAGGTGCCCGGCTGCTCGCTTTGTATGGGTAATCAAGCCCGCGTAAATGACGGCGCGACCGTGTTTTCGACCTCGACGCGAAACTTTGATAACCGTATGGGTATGGGCGCGCGCGTGTATCTTGGTAGCGCTGAGTTGGCCGCCGTTTGCGCCGTGTTAGGCAGGCTACCGAGCGTCTCAGAATACATGAATATCGTGCCCCAAAAGCTTGCTGGCAAAGAGGCACAGATCTATCGGTATCTAAATTTTAATGAGATAGAAAATTTTAAAATTTAATTTTTCGTTGCAGTATCGTATTTTGCACCGGCGTATATACTACTTTGGATAGTTTGGACGGCTGGCGTGTCGCATTTTCACGCTTGCGCGTCTAAACGTCTTTACAGCGATAATCTTACGGACGGCGACTGCGCTGATCGACTAGCTTTTAAGCTAGGCAAATTTTGCGGTAAGCAGGCTGCGCCGATATTATCGGTATAGCCTAAATTTAGTCCAACGGGGTCTGAATAAGTGTGCGAGACGTTAAGCGGTAAATTCTTGTAGCTTGTAGGTTAAAGTCATAGTCTATATGCCACATAAAATGCGTTTAAATTTTGCTCTTTTTTACGTAAATTTTTGCTTCTTTTTTCGGCGCCTACTTTAAACAAACCGTACGCTATTTACGAATTAAATATTATTTAAATTTAACTGCTTTTTTATTTTAAAAATGTAAAATCTCGTTTAAAAACTTAAGGTTAAAAATGACTGCGCTTCTCGTCGCCGAATACATCGGCATAGCCTCCGCAGCCACGAGCGGATTTATCTTCGCGGTTAAGCGCGACTGCGACTGGCTGGGTATCTTTATCGCTGCGCTTCTAACCGCGCTTGGAGGCGGATTTATGCGCGACGCTATCGTCTCGCGCCCACCGTATTCGTTTACGCACTATGCTCCGTGCATTATCGTGATGGTGATGCTCTTTCTCTCGGCGTTTTTGCGTCTGCACAAGCGAAGCGATATCGAGAAAAAATTCCTTTTCGTCACCACCGACGCCGTGGATTTGGTGAGCTTTTCTATCGTCGGGGCGATCGTGGCGCTACAGTTTGGTTATAACGTCTTTGGCGTCGTGCTGCTCGCGCTTTGCAACGGCGTGGGCGGAGGCATGATACGCGATGTGCTTTTTAATGAGATCCCATGGTGTCTTAAAACCGGGCTTTACGCGACGGTTAGTATTGTCGTGGGGCTTATATATTTTGCGATGGATTATGCGGGATTTACGAGCGTGTTTTGGGTGATGGGGCTTTTTGCGTTTGGCGTCGTGTTTAGACTTGCGGCGTATTATCTGGGCTGGAGCTTGCCGAAGCTGCAGAAGTGAAATTTGTTCTATTTCGCAGTCACAACGGCGCTTGAAATTTGAGAAATCGACCGCATTTACTTAGATAGCGAAAACGGCGAAATAGCGCGTTAAATTTGAAAATTTGACAGCGATCGGCTCCGGTTTTGGCGGCTTTGGCGGCGGCTCCCGGATGCGGATCGTTTGGCGCCTAAATTTAGCCTTGCTTGTGTGGCTGGCGGCTGTGCGCGGCACTTAAATTTAGACTTTCTTTTGCGTCCGGCTTTGGCGGCGGCTCAGCTACGAAGACCGAATTTGACCCTTGGTTGCTTTTTGTAACGAAGTTTGGTTAAATTTAAGCCGGCGGTATCGCTTTGCTCGGTGTAAATTCGGCGGTCAAATTTGAGCGGGCGTTTTGCCGGGCAAAAAATCAAGCGGCAGGCGTTTTATAAAATTTAAAATATCTTTAGAGCAGAGCTACGGTCGGCTAAATCTAAAGCCGTCATATCAAGAAAAATCCGCGTTTGACGGTAATTTTAAAGGAAAAAATATGAATTTGCGAAATTTACGCGCAAGATATGAAGAATACGGACTCGGACGTATATTTGAGGAGATAAAAAACTATGCTAAAAATGCGGTGGAAATTTCGCTAAAAGCAAGCGACGATCAGCAAATACCGATAGGGGCGTCGAAATTTGAGGGACCACTGGATCTACCGCGAAACGAGCCGTGGACAAAACTGGAAAACCGGCGAGCCGCTTCATTTTATAGCGCAGATAAATTTTAGCGAAATTTCAAAGTTTGATACCCAGAGCGAGTTGCCGAGTCGCGGTATGCTCTATCTCTTTTATGATTGCGCCGGAATGCCGTGGGGATACGATCCGAAAGACGGCGCTTTTAAAAAGGTGATTTATGCGGAGGATACGAGCGAGCTAGAGCGTAAGGTTGCGCCGTTTGAAAACAACGAAGCGTTTGCGGCGACTTCTTTAAAATTTGCAAATACGACCGAGTTGCCGGATTTGGAGAGCGATTTGGTCGGCGATATCGAGATGAGCGATGACGAAATCGACGCGTATTGGCAGATGGCGGATGATTTTTGCGAGCAGCGCAGTGAAAATAAAATTTTAGGACATTCGGACAATATCCAGGGCGGTATGGAGCTAGAGTGCGAGCTTGTAACGGCTTTTATTGCGGCGGCGATGAGGATTATAGCGGGTTGGAGTTTGAAAAATTTCGGCAAAATATCGGCGAGTGGACGCTGCTACTACAAATCGGCAGTAACGACGAAAACGAGATGATGTGGTGCGATTGCGGTAAAATTTATCTGTGGATCAGAAAAAGCGATCTACGCGAGAGGAAATTTGATAAAAGCTGGCTAGTGCTGCAGTGCGATTAAATTTGCGGCCTTATAGGATCAAATTTGAGGATTGCTGTGCTAAATCGGCACGAATTAAAAACACTCAAATTTGGCTTTCGCTTGCTGGATAAAAAGACAGAGTCGACGATGGTTGTTAAAATTTAGTAAATCAGAGTCAAATTTAAAAGCTTAATCCGTTTTTTTGCAGTATCGCCGCAGCGATCGCAAAGCCGCCGTCGTGACTGATGGTGATTTGCGCGTCTTTTAGGTTAAAGTTTTTGATGATTTTTTCTGAAAGCTTTACTTTGGGGGCGTTTTTCTCGTCTTTATAAATTTGAGCGTCAAAGAAGGAAAACTCAGCCGAAATCCCGCAGCCAAGAGCCTTACTGATAGCCTCTTTAGCCGCGAAAAATCCTGCTATCGTAGCGTCTGTTTTTGCGATATTTATCTCGTCGTCATTCAAAAAATATCTCAAAAAATCCTCGCCTCGCCGCTCTTTAAGCCTTGAGATACGCGAGATCGCTACGATATCTATGCCGATCATTGCACCACAAAGTCGGTAAAGTAGATGTTTTTTATGTGACCGTCGGCCAAAACTTCGTTTAGGCGGTCGACTATCTCGTCTTTTAGGCGGTTTTTACCCTTTTGGGTGCTTACCTCTTCGTACGTTTTAGATGATAGCGTAGAAACGACTATATCTCTTATTAGCGGCTTTTTCTTGTCGATTTCCGGCGTTAACGTATCGGCGCTAAGCTCTAGATCAACTTTCGTTTTTAGGTATCTCGAGCCGCTTTCGCTAAGCAAATTTACGATAAACTGATCAAGCGGATAAACCGGGCCCATATTTACATAATCGTTTGATCGCTTGCCTGCCGTATTTTTAGGTGCTGCGGTTTGGACTTGCTCGGTTTGAACCTGTGCCGTTTGCGCTTGCGCATTCTCTTCATTGCCGCCCATTAGTAAGAACGCCAAAAGTCCGCCGACTACCAAAAGAAGCAGTAAAATAACAATGATGATGATGAGAACCAGCCCGTTTCCCTTTTTGCCTTGATTTTCTGAAATTTCTTCAGCCATATATTCTCCTTAAATTTTTAGCTATAATTATATCTTAAATTTTTGAAAAATGAGAAGGCAATGGTACATAAAACAAATGCCGCGAGGTTTCTAGACGGCAAACATATCCCCTACGAGCTAGTTGAATATGAAGTGGATGAGAGCGATCTAAGTGCCGTTCACGTCGCTGCCGTTTGCGGCAAGCAAATAGAAAAAATCTACAAAACCATCGTCTGCGAATGCGAGCCTAGAGGCTACGTCGTGGCGTGCATACAGGGCGATTTGAGCTTAAATTTAAAGGCTCTGGCTAGACTTAGCGGACATAAAAAATGCGAGCTTTTAAACTTAAGAGAACTTGAAAAAGTGACGGGCTATATCAGGGGCGGCTGCTCGCCGATAGCGATGAAAAAGGCGTTTGAGACGTTTTTTGACGAGAGGATTTTAAAGCAAGACTACGTCTACGTAAGTGCCGGGGTGCGCGGAAAACAGATCAAAATTGCGCCTCAAAGCTTAATAGAAGCTGTCAACGCAAAGCTTGGAGACGTCGCCGTTTAGTAAAATTTAACCCAAAAATGCTAAAATACGCCGTCTTAAAATAAAATAAATTTATAAAGGTAAAATTTTGATAGACGAAATTTTTAGAGAATACGATATACGCGGTATTTACGAGCGCGATCTAAATGAAATCAGCGTCAAAGCGATCGGGTTAAATTTGGGTCGAGAGATGCTACGCCGAGGCGCAAAAAACGTTAGCGTAGGATATGACGCTAGACTAAGTGCGAATGAGATTTTCGGCTGGCTGGTTAGTGGGCTAAATTTGGCCGGGATCAAAGTCTATGATATCGGCTTGCTACCGACTCCGGTCGGGTATTTTAGCGTGTTTTCAAACAAATTTGACGCAAACATAATGATAACCGGTTCTCATAATCCAAAAGAGTACAACGGCTTTAAAATCACGATTTTTAAAGATAGTTATTTCGGCGAGGATTTGCAAAAGCTAAAAGTCGCCGTGCTAGATGATATCACGGCAAAAACGCAAATACTGGATGATCTGAGGGCTGAAAAATTCGATATCGCGACGCCTTATAAAAATTTTCTCATAGAGCAGTTTGCGCATCTAAAAGCCTTACCGCTTAAAATCGTCATCGACTGCGCAAACGGTGCGGTTGGAGCGGTACTGCCCGAAATTTGCGAGGCGTTAAATTTGGATGCGAAAATTTTATACCCCGAGCCCGACGGCAACTTCCCAAACCATCACCCAGATCCAAGCGAGGAGAAAAACTTAATCGATCTAAAATCTGCGCTAAAGGGCGAATTTGACATAGGATTTGGCTTTGACGGCGACGGCGACCGTATCGCGGTTTTAACCAAAAAACGCAACATAAAAGGCGATGAGCTAGCCTATCTATATAGTCTTGCGATGAAAAATCCGCGTGTACTTGGCGAGGTCAAATGCTCGCAAAATATGTACGACGAGATCGACGCGCACGGCGGTAAAAGCTTCATGGGCAAGACCGGCCACAGCAATATCAAAAAGGCGATGAAAGAGCTAAATATCGACATGGCGGCCGAGGTGAGCGGGCATATTTTCTTTAAGGAGCGGTATTTTGGCTTTGACGATGCGACGTATGCGATGTTTCGCGCGCTAGAGCTGGTCGCAAAGGGCTTTAACCTAGACGGCGAGCTAGATAAACTGCCAAAGGTTTTCAGTACCGACGAGATCAAGGTAAAAACGACCGACGCACAGAAATTTAAGCTTGTGGCAAAGCTAAAAGAGGTTTTGGCTGAAATTTACGAAAATGGCGATGCGCAAAATTTGCTAGCAGGCCTAGGTAAAATAGCCGAAATCATCGACATAGACGGAGTTAGAGTGAGATTTGAGGACGGTAGCTGGGCGCTAGTACGAGCCTCAAATACGACGCCTGTTATCGTTACGAGATTTGAGACCAAGGATCAAAATTTACTGGTGCGGCTTCAAGAAACATTTTTAAATTTGGTCGAAAATTTAAAGCAAAAGGCGTAAAAATGACAAACGTTATACTTTGCGGAGGTTCGGGCACGAGGCTTTGGCCGTTATCGCGAACCCTAATGCCAAAGCAATTCATTAGGCTTTTTAACGGAAAATCGCTCTTTGACCTTACGCTTAGACGCAACGTGCACGCGCAAAAAACGATCATCGTTTGCAACGAGGCGCACTACTTTTTGGCGCTTGACGAATGCGGTAGTAAAAAAATAGATAAATTTATTCTTGAGCCATTTGGTAAAAACACCGCCGCGGCGATTACTTTTGCGGCGCTTTGTTGCGATGAGGACGAAATTTTACTAGTTACTCCAAGCGACCATCTAATCGAGAACGAAGTGGAGTACAAAAAAGCACTTTTGATCGCGCAAAGCTACGCAAGTCAAGGCTTTTTAGCGACGTTTGGCATAAAGCCTTGCGAACCAAACACCGGCTACGGCTACATCAAGGCCGATAAAAATGGCGACGTAGAGCGATTTATCGAAAAGCCAAATTTTGAAACCGCGACGAAATTTATAAAAGAGGGCGGGTATTATTTTAACAGCGGTATGTTTTGCTTTAAGGCGGGCGTCTTTTTAAGCGAGATGAAAAAGTACGCGCCAAGTATCATAAAAGACGTGACGGCGGCGATAGAAGGCTCGGCAAACGAGCCTTGTTTACTAAAAATAAGTCCGAATTTTATGGATAAGATCGAGGATATTAGTATCGATTATGCGTTAATGCAAAAAAGCTTAAACATCAAAATGGTACCTCTTGATGCTGGCTGGAGCGATATGGGTAGCTTTGATGAGCTTAGTAAAAAGATAAAAAACGAGGGCGAGTCGTTGCAAATTGGCGCGAGCGAAAATTTCATCCTAACTAAAAAACCGACCGCACTAGTAGACGTGCAAAATTTGCTCGTAGTAGACACTAAAGACGCGCTTTTGATCGCTAAAAAAGGCAGTTCGCAAAAGGTAAAAGAGGTTTATAAGCACTTTTTAAATTCACTTCCCGAAATTTGCGAAACGCACACGAGCGTATATCGTCCATGGGGCAGCTATGAGGTGCTGGGTGAGGGCAGCGGCTACAAGATGAAAAAGATCGTGGTTAAGCCCGGCAAAAGGTTGAGTCTGCAAAAGCACTTTAAGCGAAACGAACACTGGGTCGTCGTCGAGGGCGAGGCGCTGGTAACGATAGACGGTAGCCAGATGCCGCTAAGGCAAAACGAGTCCATCTATATAAAAAAAGAGCAGATCCACCGCCTAGAAAATACCGCAAACACCGATCTTATCATCATCGAAGTACAAACGGGCGAGTATCTGGGCGAGGATGATATCGTACGCATCAGCGACGACTACGATAGAAAGTAGCGGCAGCACGGATGAAAAAAGCTTTGGTTTGCGACTGGCTAGAAACCTATGCCGGAGCTGAGCGTTGCGTGCAGAGTTTTACGGATATTTGGGACGATTTTGAAGTTTTTAGCCTTGTTGATTACCTTAAATTTGACGATAGGCAAAAGATTTTAAAAGGCAAATTTGCTCGAACCAGTTTTATTCAAAATTTACCGTTTGCAAAGAGCAAATTTAGGAGCTATCTGCCGCTTTTTCCGCTGGCGATAGAGCAGTTTGATCTGAGCGAATTTGAAGTCGTGCTGTCTAGTTCGCATGCCGTAACAAAGGGCGCTCTGACGCATTCAAACCAGCTTCATATAAGCTACATACACACTCCGATGCGCTACGCTTGGGATATGTATTTTGACTATTTGCGTCAAAACGAACTAGAACGTGGGCTAAAAGCGGCGCTAGCTAGATATTTTTTACATAAAATCCGCCTGTGGGATATCGGCGCGGCAAACAGAGCCGACGTCTACGTCGCAAATTCAAATTTTATCGCTCACCGCATACGTAAAATTTACGGCAAAGATGCTGCCGTGATCTACCCGCCTGTCGATACTGCAAATTTTAAATTAAACGAAAATAAAGAGGACTTTTACGTCACGGTTTCAAGGATGGTACCTTATAAAAAGATCGATTTAATCGTGCGCGCCTTTAACGAAAGCGGCAAAAAGCTAGTCGTTGTAGGGGGCGGCGAGCAGATGAACGAGATCAAAAATATCGCCAAAAGTAATATTGAAATTTTAGGTTTTCAAAGCGCACGTGAGACTGCGGAGCTGATGGGTAAGGCAAAAGCCTTCGTATTTGCTGCCGTGGAGGATTTTGGTATAGCGCCCGTGGAAGCTCAGGCCTGCGGTACGCCCGTCATCTGCCTAGGTAAGGGCGGCGCGAAAGAGAGCGTGATAGACGGCGTCACGGGCGTTTATTTTAGCGAGCAAAGCGAAGATAGCCTAAACAAAGCGGTGGTAAAATTTGAAAAAATAAGAGACAAATTTGATCCGCAAGCGATCAGGCAGAATGCGCTAAAATTTTCAAAAGAGCGCTTTGAGCGAGAGATAAAGGAGTTCGTGGAGAGTGGTTACGAGAGATTTTTAAAGGGCGAGCTATGAGTCTGCGCTCTAAAATCTTGCTAAAAGCTGTTATCGATTACGTCGTCGTTGTCACTACTGCGCCGGTTTGGCTTACTGTCGTCGCCGTCATAGCAGCAGTCATAAAGATAAACGAGCCCGGCGAGAGCATCTTTTTTAAACAAAAGCGAATAGGGCGTTTTGGCAAGCCGTTTAGCTGCTATAAATTTAGATCGATGCATAAAAATTGGCGTAAAATTTTAGACGACTATCTTGCGCAAAATCCCGCAGAGGCCGAGCATTTTGCCAAATTTCACAAATACGAATTTGATCCGCGCATAACAAAAGTCGGCGGATTTATCAGGCGTACTTCGCTTGATGAGTTACCTCAGCTTTTTAACGTCCTTAGGCTTGAGATGAGTTTGGTCGGACCGCGTCCGTATATGTTTTACGAAAAAAGGCAAATCGGCAAAAACTTAGGTAAGATAACAAGGGTCAGGCCGGGGCTTACCGGACTTTGGCAGGTGAGCGGCAGGAATGAAATTTCCTTTGACGAGCGTGTGAAAATGGAGTGTGCATACGTCGATAATCTTTCGATTTTTAGGGATTTTTTGATACTTTTTCGTACGATTTTCGTGGTTTTAAAATAAATTTTACTCGCAGTATTTTTCGTACCTTTTTTGGTTGATTTTAAGCTTGCTTTCTAAATCTTATTTTGTTTATCTTTTGTTCAATAAGATAGAAATTTATAAATCCAAATATAATCGAACCAGTCGTTACAAAAGCTAAATTTATATTTCCCAGTAAAAGCTCGCTGAGCCAAATAAAAAGAAAATGGCTGATAAAAATCGCGTATGAAAGCGAGCCCGCGATATCGTTAAATTTAAGCTTAAATTTAAACTTCTCATGCGCTAGAACGATTGCTGCGCCGATCAAGTATCCAAGCATCGTCTCTGCACCAAAGGCGCTAAATTTGTGCGAGTAAAAAAGATAGCCCGCCAGCGCCGCTACCACCGCGTAAAAAACGACGAGCTTGCCAAGCTCTTTTTGATAGATCAAAAATCCTGTATAAAACATAAAAAATACGCCGCAAACAAGCCTATATCCGTAGATATCAGCATTTATAAAGCCTAAATTCGCCGCCATATAAATGCCTAGCGAGCCGGTAGCTAACGCGTAGCCCAGCCGTCTAAATTTGATCGCGAGTACGAGCAGGGCGTATGCCTGAAGCTCGGCTCCTAGCGACCAAGCCGGCGGTATGAGGAAATTTAGTCCAACGGGCGCGTCTATGACGGAAACGTCGAGCCAAAAAAAGTAGCTTAACGGCGCGATGAGAGCATTTAGGAGCAAATTTTTCACGCTAAAATTTGGATGCAAATAAGACGTCACGCAAAAAAACAGTATCGTGAGCGCAAACGCAAAGAAAAACGCGGGATAAATGCGTAAAAATCTATCTTTTATAAAGTAGCTTATTTGAGCGTTTTGCGGCGCAATTTTGATAAAAACCTTTGATGTGACGAGTCCTGCTAGGATATAAAAAATCACGACGGCAAATACGCCTATGTTTTTACCGGCCAGTCCTATACCAACGTGCGATAGTAGCACTAAATACGCTAAAATAAATCTAATATAACCAAACATTTTGTTCCTAATTTTTGTTTTTACGGCATTTTTGCGGCTACGCCTAGCAGGATTTTGCGGTGCAATTTGTTTTTTCGTAAATTTCCGCCGCTTTCGTTTCTCGGACTACGACCGTTGCAACCTACCAAAAATGACGCCTTTTGCCGAGCTTTATTGCGCAAGGCGATTGTCGCATTTTTTGGCCGGCTAGCTACGTGTAAAATTTGCCGCCCTTATCTGCATTTTTGCCGAGCATGCGCAAAATTTAAACGCCGAGTCTGCGCTTTTGCGTTTATTTCGGTTTTGATTTTACCGTAAATTTAAGCATTTTGGACTTTTGTACCGGATTTAAATTTTGAAGCAATTTAAAGTAGCGGTGAATTTAAAAATCTCCGCTTTCGCCGAATTTAACGCTAGAGCCTAAAATTTTGCAAACCAAGTCTAAAATTTCTAAATTTACCTCTAGCGCGTATTCGTCTATGACTTTAAAAACTTCTTGCCTCACATCTAAAACGTCGTCCGCATAAGATTTTACGTAGGTTTCCTCGGCGATTTTAGCTAGCGTAAAAGTATCTATATCTTTTTGCCTCATCGCTGTTTTTAATGTTTTTGAGAGTTTCCATTTTAGATTTTCCATATTTTTCCTTCGATATTTTTGCGGTACGGGTTTAGGCGCGCAAATTTACATCCACTCCAAAACCTGCGTGATGTCGCCTGCTACAAAGCATTTTAGCCCTTGTGCGTCAAGCGGTTTAGACGGCACGATCGCGTTTTTAAATTTCTGCGTTTTGGCCTCTTTTAGGCGCTGATCGAGGTTAAATATCTCGCGAATCTCGCCGTTTAGGCTAAGCTCGCCCATAAATACGCTCTCTTTGCTGATCGGACGGTTTTTAAAGCTAGAGATGATCGCTGCGACCACGGCTAGATCGGCCGCCGTTTCGCTGATCTTGACGCCGCCGCTCACGTTGATGAAAACATCGTAGTGGCCCAGCGGGATCTCTAGCTTGCGCTCAAGTAGCGCCAGCAGCATATCTAGGCGGTTTTTATCAAAGCCTGTGGAGCTACGTTTAGGATACGCGCTCTCGCACACGAGCGCCTGGATCTCGACGCTAAGCGCGCGCGAGCCCTCCATCGTGATAGTGATCGCCGAGCCGCTAGTAGCCTTGCCTCGCGTGAAAAATTTACCCGCGACGTCGTTGGCGCTGATTAGCCCGTTTTCGCTCATCTCGAAAATCCCCACTTCGCTAGTCGAGCCGAAGCGGTTTTTAAATCCTCGTAGCATACGCAGCTCGCGGCTGGAGTCCCCCTCAAAATATAGCACCACATCCACCATATGCTCCAAGATACGCGGTCCCGCGATCGAGCCGTCTTTTGTGATATGGCCAATGATAAAGACGCAAATATTTTCGTTTTTGGCTAGGCGCATGAGCTCGAAGGTGATCTCGCGCACTTGCGACACGGAGCCCGGTGCCGAGGCGATTTTTTCGCTGTAAAGGGTCTGTATGGAGTCGATGACGAGGATTTTATACTCGTTTTTGCGCACCTCTGCGAGGATGTTTTCGAGTAAAATTTCCGTGAGTAAAAATAGTCCGTCTTTTACCGCGTCAAGGCGCTGGGCGCGCATTTTGATCTGGCTCGCGCTCTCTTCGCCACTTACATAGAGCGTCTTTTTGCTTTGGGCGGCGAAATTTGACGCGATTTTTAGCAACAAGGTGCTCTTGCCGATGCCGGGGCTTCCACCGATCAGCACCAGCGAGCCCTCCACGACGCCGCCACCAAGGACTAAGTCTAGTTCGCTATTTTGCGTGCTGATGCGCGTAACTTTTTCGATCTCGACCTCGCTGATTTGCTTTGCTAGGCTAGGTTTTGCGGAGCTTTTTGATATCTCTTTTAGCGTTTCAATCTGCTGCGCGTTAAGCTCTAAAAAGCTATCCCAAGCCCCGCATTGAGGGCATTTGCCGACCCATTTGCTCTGCTGATTACCGCAGGCTTGACACTCAAATAAGGTTTTAGTTTTCGCCATTTTTTTCCTTTGCGCGATTATACTTTAAAATGTTTAAATTTTACTCCCGCCGTGCGTTTAAATTTCAAATCGAAACACGCGCGCGCGAAAAATGAGCAAATTTAACTCAAATCAACGGAAATTCAACTTTATCTAAATACAATTTGCCAAATTTAAAACTAAAATGGAGCGAAAATGAAACAAAAGCTTAGCAAAAATCAGTTTTTAGTCATCTCGCTCACGCTTTTTGCCATGTTTTTTGGCGCGGGAAACTTCATCTTTCCGCCAAATTTGGGGCGAGAGGCTGGGCAGAATTTTTACGTCGCGATTATGTTTTTCTGCGCTACGGCGGTGCTTTTGCCGGTGCTTGGCGTCGCAGCTATCGCTAGGGCAAAAGGGCTTCAGAGCCTAGTGCGCCGCATAGACCCGGTTTTTGCGGTGCTTTTTACCGCGCTTTTATACCTCACGATCGGGCCGCTTTTTGCGATACCTCGCGCGGCGAATATGCCCTTTGACATCGCTGTTAAGCCGTTTATCGCGGCTGAAAATTTGCAAATTTGGCTATTTTTCTACTCGGCGGCGTATTTTGCGTTAAATTATTACGTCTGTATGAATCCGTCAAAACTAGTCGATCTACTCGGCAAATACCTAACTCCGCTGCTTTTGGCGCTTATTTTACTGCTTTTTGGGGCGGGATTTTTGTTCCCGATCGGCGAGTTCGTCGCTCCTAGCGGAGACTACGCACAACGCGCCGCAGCCAAGGGCTTTGTAGAGGGCTATCAGACGATGGACGCGCTAGCGTCGCTTGCCTTTGGTATTATCGTGATAAACGCTATCAGAACCGTGGGTGTAAAAGACGAGCGTCACCTGGTTTCATCGACGATAAAGGCGGGCATGACGGCGGGCGTTATTTTGATGGCGATTTACTTGATGCTGGGCTACCTTGGCGCGACGTCGGCGGAGCTGTTTAAGGATGCGCCGGAGATAAACGGAGCCGAGCTGCTATCTCGCATCAGCGGTCATTATTTCGGCAAGGCGGGCGTTTTGGTGCTGGGTTCGGCGTTTTTCCTGGCTTGCATCACGACGACTCTGGGACTCATCAGCTCTGCTAGTGAGTACTTCGAGGAGCTAACGGCCGGACGCGTCAAATATAAAATTTGGGTCGCGGCGTGGTGCTTGATCGGTTTTGGCGTGGCGAATTTCGGCCTCACGACCATCATCAAGGGCTCGATCCCGGTGCTCATCGCCATCTATCCGATCGCCATCATGCTCATCATCCTTTCGCTCATCAACCCTCTGATCGACTCGAGCAAACTCGTCTACCGCACCTGCGTCTACGTCTGCGTGGTCGTCGGCACGATAAACGGCCTTGATATCGCCGGCGTATCGGTGCCGTTAGTGACCGATCTAGTTAAGAAGCTACCATTTTACGACTCGATGCTGGGCTGGATCGTGCCTAGCGCGGTTGCATTTGCGGTGACTTATATACTTCATCTCGTGCTAGAAAAAAGAGAAAACACTTTTTAACCGCTAGCGACAAAGCGCCGAGCTTATAAAAGTTCGGCGCGCCGTCAAATTCCCCGTGCGTCTAAATTTACCCAGCTGTCAAATTTACCTAGCTTATTGATTTAACTAGTAAAAACTTGACTACTCTATTATGTTTACTGAATTTAATTTGCGAATACATAAATAAAAAATAGCTTGCTAAATTTTATAAAATTTAGTTGCAAGAGCCTTTATTTGATTGTTTGAGTTTTTTGTAAAAAATCATTTGTCGTTTTGTTGGCAAGGCGGGCATTATCGTCAAGACAATTAAATTTAAGCAGTCAGCCCAAAGGCTTAGAATTATATAATACCATAGTTTAAATAATACCTGAACAAAACTAGCTCAAATTTGCCGAGCACTGCTGTGACTTTATGGTAAAAACCAAGACTAACTTTATAAGTTTTGGCAAAACAAATCGGCCAGCTACGGCTTGCGAATAGTCGAATTTACAAGCCTAGCATAGTCTTTAGGAGCATGTAAATAAGTGCTGCTGAGCCGCCTGCGATAGGTAAAGTGATGACCCACGCAAGCACGATAGGTTTGACCATTTTCCAGTTTGCGTCGCGGTTTAGGATACCGATACCAAGCACCGCGCCGATAAGGATGTGCGTCGAGGAGACGGGGATGCCTAGCTTGGTCGCTAGCAGGATAACGGTACTGGCGGCGAGCTCTGCGCTAAATCCGGTCGTTGGTAGGATCTCGGCTAGCTTGCTACCGATCGTGGTGATGACCTCTTTGCCTAGAAACCAAAGTCCGACAACAAGCGAGATACCAAACGTCACCATCGCGATACCAGGTACGGGTGCGGTGGCGTTTATCGAGCCTGTCTTTAGTACATCTAGGATCGCGGCAAATGGGCCCACGGCGTTTGCGATGTCGTTAGCGCCGTGAGAGAAGGCGAACGAGGAGGCCGTAAATATCTGAAACCACGAGAAAATGCGGTTCGTGCTCTTTTCGGCATTGTCTTTTTTCATGACGTTTATCATCGCAAGCGTGGCGAGATATGTGACGATACCGATGACGCAGATTATCCAGATCGTGCCGATGAAGCCGATGTCGAGATTTAGGTGTGCTAGGCCTTTAAACAGCATCATCGAGGAGATGATGATCGCGCCTATGCCCGCCACCATCGGGATGTGTTTACGCATAGCTTTTGAAGTGTCGATCTCTTTTTCGCGCTCTTTCATAGCCTTTATGGCGAGCTTGTATTCGCTGCGTTCGCCGCTTTCGACGTCATCCTCGTCAAGGACCGCGATCTTGCTTAGTATCCTTATCTGCTCGCTTTCAGGTTTTGTTTTTAGTTCTTGTAAATAGCGCTCTTTGTAGGCTTTACGCTCACGTTTTAACACCTTTAGCTCAAGGGTAAATTTGCGAGTCGGGATCAAAATTTTAGATTTTATGTAGCCGTAAATGAAGTAAGAAAGGATGCCTCCTAGTAGCGGCGAGATGACCCAGCTAACTGCAATCCTGCCTATCTCGCCCCAGGAGACCATAGCTAGGGCCTTATCTCCGCCCATCGTCGTAAAGCCCATGGTAAGCCCAGCACCCACTATACCTCCCACAATTGAGTGCGTCGTGGAGATAGGTAGACCCTTTTTGGACGCGATAAATAGCCAAATGCCCGAGCTCAAAAGCGCCGACATCATAATCAGCACGAAAAGCATCGGCTCGGTGCCCTCCTGCGGGAAGCTCACGATGCCCTCGCGGATGGTTTTGGTTACCTCTCCGCCGGCAAATATCGCGCCGCTAAGCTCGAAAATAGCGGCTATAACTAAGGCTTGCTTTATCGTGACAGTCTTGGCGCCTACGCTCGTGCCAAAGGAGTTTGCGACGTCGTTGCCGCCGATGTTAAACGCCATAAAAATACCGAAAATACTAGCGATACTGAAAAGCAAAAAGTGATGAGTCGGGATGTACTGATAGCCCCAAACGAAAAATCCAAACGCGGTAATAGCGAAGATCGCAAAGGCAAAAAGATTGTCGTTTCTCAAGCAAGTCCTTTTAAAATGAATGGTTAATTATAGCTATATTTTTCTTAAGCAAGCCAAATTTAGGCGGTTTTATTAGCTTTAAATTTTAGCTTCGTTATAATTTGTCGACTTAAATTTAAAGGAGAAAAAGTGACTATCAGAGAGAAAATTTTAGACGATATCAAGACGGCGATGAAAGAAAAAGATAACTTTCGCCGCGACACGCTAAGGCTCATAAACTCAGTCATAAAACAAGTCGAAGTCGATGAGCGTATCGAGATGACCGATGAAAAGGTGCTACCGATCCTACAAACCCAGATCAAACGCCGTATGGACTCTATCGAGCAGTATAAAAACGGCGGCAGGGACGATCTAGCGCAAAACGAGCAAAAAGAGATCGACATCATAAACGGCTATCTACCTAAACAACTAAGCGCAGACGAACTAGAAGCCCAGATAAAAGCGATCATCGCCGAACTAGGCGAGGGCGCAAATATCGGCGCCGTAATGAAAGCAGCCAAAGAAAAAATCGGCGCTAGAAGCGACGGCAAGAGCATAAGCGAGTGCGCAAAGAGGCTACTAGGCTAAATTTGGTATTTAAATTTGACCAAATTTGCTTTGAAATTTTGTCAAATTTGAGGTGAGGGCAGGCTGGCTTTAAGCTGGTTTGCCTTTATGAGATTTGACGCAACACGGCAAATTATTGTTGTTTTTGGTCAAATTTGGAGAGTTTATAGCGTGCGGCTTGTGATTGGCGCGAAGTAAATTTGCTAAGTTTGCGATACCTAGTATAAATTTTGCCGAAGCTAATTGTGTTTATAGAGGGTGCAAATTTGCTCTAGAGTTTTTGACGATGCAAAGCTTTCAAAAATGGGTTTTTGCAAAATTTTACAGAATGGATTTTCGGTTTAAAGTAATGCAAAAGAGCAAAATTTGAGCCAAATGTTTTTAGCTCAAATTTCGTATAACGTTACTTTACGCTTTCTTCGATCGTTGCGTCTATTATCTTAAATATCTCGCCGCTTGCTTGTTTGACCTTGGCGAATCTATCTACGAATTTTTGGATATCGTTCATATTGTAGCCGTTTTTAGAGTCGTCTAGATTGGCTTTTACCAGATCGCTTATTTGTTTTGCCGGAACGCTTGCCTTCTCAAAGCTTTTTGAATTTGCAAAATATGCCGCCGCGCTCTCGTACCATGCGTTTAAATTTTGCGTTTGTTTTTGCATATTTTCGTCATCGCCTCTTTCGTTGATAACGTTTCCGTATGCGGTCTGTAGATATGTCACTCGGTTGATCTTGCCGATGATGCCGATGGTTTTGTTTTCGACGTATTTTGAGATTTTTGCGCTTTGCGTCGCACCCTGGCTAAATACGTTCACGGCATCCCTAAATTTAGACACGCTCACGTTTGCTACTTGCGCTATTTGCGTAATTTTATTGGAGTTGTCGTTTAGGTCGTTTGTTTGTTGTTGTAAAGTTTGGATGTTTATACCGATTTCGCTTGTAGCTTTTTGCGTATTTTCGGCAAGCTTTCGCACTTCGTCCGCAACTACGGCAAAGCCTCGTCCGTGCTCGCCGGCGCGCGCCGCTTCGATAGCAGCGTTAAGGGCGAGTAGGTTTGTTTGCTCGGCGATATCTTTGATCAAATTTACGACCGATGAGATTTCCTCGGTTCTGTGGGTTAAATTTTTAATAGCTTCGGTAGACTCTGTGATAAGGTGCTCTAGGTTGCCCATATTTTGGCTAAGTTCGCTTACGGCCGACATGCTTTCGTTGGCCTTTACCGAAGTATCTTGCGCCATGGTTGAAATTTGGGTTAAATTTTTAATGCTTTGATTGAGGTCGTTTTGCACTTCTAAAATACCGTCGTTTCCATTACCGAGCTCGCTAAATTTTTCAGATAGTATACCTCTGGTTTTACCTTTCTGACCGGCTTTTATACCCTCGACGCCCTCGCTCATGGATATGGCGTTGGTTCTAAAAAGGCCGCGAAAACCCTCTGTGAAGATATTTCTATAAGTTATCCCGCTTTCGGCTGATTTTACGCAAGTGCCCATTTCTCTTTGTAAAGCTTCGATTTGATCGAGCAAATCGTTTATACCAAGTGCTATTTTGCCGATTTGAGAGTTTGGATCTATTTGTAAAATTCTAGGTTCCAAAAAGCCGTTTCTAGCCTGTTCGACCACATTTAAAATTTCATCGTAATTTACTTTTTCTTTTTTAAAGAACATGATTTTCCTTTTATAATCTTTGTAAGTCGTTCATTAGCTCGTCATAGCTTTTGTTTTTTTCTTTTAAAATATTTTCAAGAAGCTTTGACGACGCCTCAATACCGCCGCTTTTTTCGATTTCCAGTAGTTGCTTGTAAAGCGGAATAATGATTTCTAAAGCTTTTGGATTCGGCTTTCGTCTAACCGAATAATAACCGATAATGTTGCCGTTTTGATCAAGCGAAGCGGTAACGTTTGCAAATACCCAGTAAAATGAACCGTCAAAGCTCTTGTTTTTAACATAGGCAAAAACCTCTTTTTTATTTTTTACGTACTCCCATAAAATTTTAAAAACAACGCGCGGCATATCTGGATGCCTCACGATATTATGCGGTTTCCCGATCAACTCATTACCTTTTGCGCCGACTATTTGAGCAAAAGGGATATTGCAATAAGTTATTTTTCCCTTTGTATCGGTTTTTGAAACTAAAAACGCATCTGCACTAACTTGACGTTCATGTAAATTATTTTGCATTTCTTTCCTTAATTGTTGTTTTAATTATCGTCCTTGAACTGCATTTCCAAGATCCCACATAGGCATAAAAATACCAAGCGCCAAAAGTATAACCATGCCCGCCATAAATAAAAGCATAATTGGTTCCACATAGCTTGAAATATTATCAACCAGGTCGCTAAATTTAGCTTTGTAATAATCGGTTACTTTCTCAAGCATCGCATCTATTGCACCGCCTTTTTCGCCTGCGCTTAGCATCTGAATAAGCATACTCTCGTAAAGCTGAGTATCTCGAAAAGCTTCTGTCAAGGATACGCCTCTTTGAACAGCAATCTTGATTGTGGCAAGCTTATCGTGTATGTCTTGGTTTTCTACCGTTAAAGTTGCCGTCTCAAGTGCATCAGCAATTGGAATACCTGCTCTTACAAGTTCTGTAAAAATAAGATTAAATCTATTCATTGTTGAGTAGAATATAACTTTATTAATTAAATAAACTTTTAGCATAAATTTATCAAATTTATATTTAAAAATATCATTTCGTTTATAAAGATATTTTATAGCATATATGGTGGCTATAAAAATTGCCAATATAAATAGTCCGTAATTACTCAAGGCTTCTTCTATTGAAAGAAGAATAATTGTTGGTAGTGGTAAATTCGATCCAAGCTGTTCAAAAATTTCCTTAAACTGAGGAACAACATATATCATTAAAATAGTAAAAGCGATCGCCATAGCAGACATTACAATAATTGGATATCTCATGGCTTTTTTAAATTTTCTTTGGTTTTCCCAAACTTCTTGCAAAATTTCGGATAATTTATGTAGCGACTCGGACATATTGCCTGTGCTTTCGCCAAGCTTTACCATAGCAATAACTACGTCACCAAGCTCGCCTTTAAATTTGGTTATGGCATCGGTTAGACTTTGACCTTGATTAAGATCATCGTTTAGGGTTACAAATATGGCCTTAAGTCTTTTGTCTTCTGTTGATTTAGATACTTCCTTGATGCTGTCGTGGATTGAAATTCCTGCATTTGTCATAACGCTTAATTGCCTAAAAGCTGCTATTAAATTATTTATTTTTATTTTTGAACCGCCTAAAAGGGCTGATACTTTGCTTATCATGTCAGCGAATTGTTCTTCTAGTGGGATGCTTTTTGTTTCTCCTACCTTTACTATTACGCCAGCTTTTTTTGTTTTTGCTAAGGCCTGCGCCTCGCTTCTATTGTTTGCTTTTAAGGTCATCTTCTGGCGACGACCGTTGGCCATATATTCAACTTCAAAAAATTTCATACCTTAGCTACCCTAAATACTTCATCTATCGTTGTTACGCCCCTTGCGGCTCTAATAATACCATCTTTAAACATATCTATAAAATGCTCTTCGTATGCTACTTTTTTTATTTCCTCTTTTGTAGTACCATTTGCTATCATCGCTGAAATTCTATCGCTTATCGGTAAAACTTCGCTTATCATCTCTCGCCCTACATAGCCCGTTTGAGAACATTGATCGCAACCGACGTGTTTATAAAACTGATAATCTTGCGGCAAGAAGTCTTGAAATTGTTCATGTAAATTCGGTGGCAAAACGGTTTTTTGTTTGCAGTTTGGGCATAGTTTTCTAACAAGCCTTTGGGCCTCTATCGCCACCAATGCGCCGCTAATTAAATACGGCTCTATTCCCATATCGGCGATTCTGGTGACGGCACTTATTGCATCGTTTGTGTGAAGCGTCGAAAATACCAAGTGACCGGTAAGTGCAGCTTGGATAGCTATACGAAGAGTCTCTTGATCTCTGATCTCGCCTATCATTATGATGTCTGGGTCTTGCCTTAAAATGGATCGAAGAGCTGAAGCAAAGGTAAGTCCGACTTTTTCATTTACGTGGACTTGCTGGATCATATTTAGCTGATACTCTACCGGATCTTCGACGGTTATTATTTTTGTCTCTACGCTTTTTATATCATTTAATGCAGCATAAAGAGTTGTCGTTTTACCAGACCCAGTTGGCCCTGTTACTAATATAATGCCGTAAGGTGCTTTCATTGCTTTGTTAAATTTATCAAAAGTACTTGGATGCATACCTAAATTTTCAAGACTAATTAGAACTTTTGATTTATCCAAAATACGCAAAACTATGCTTTCGCCGTGTAGTATCGGCAAGGTTGAAATACGAAAATCATACTCTTTGCCGGCTACTTGAGCCGAAAAACGACCGTCCTGCGGCTTTCTTCGCTCTGCTATATCCATATTCGACAGTAGCTTCATACGCGATACCAGGGGTGGAAAAAGGTCTTTGTCAAAAATAAAAAGCTCAGCCAACATGCCGTCGATCCTGCCTCGCACGACACAGTTTGTAGTAGTAGCTTCGATATGTATATCGCTTGCGCGACTTACTATTGAAGTTCTTAAAATCACTTCAATTAACTTAAGTATACCTGAGCTATTTTCATTTGCATTCCCGCCTACTACCGCAGTGGAAGATAGCTCCTTTCTGATCTCGGTAACTATGCCTTTTACACTATCATTTAGTTCTATTTTACTTAAATATTTATCTATTTTGGATGGATCAGTTATAACTATTTTTAAGAGCTTTCTATTGAAAATAGATTGCAGTCTATCTTGCGCAGACATATCAAATGGATTTTTAAAAGCAACATAAACAGCAATTTCATCTTCCTTAATAGGTAGAGCACTATAGGTTTTTAAATGATTTAAAGGAGCTTTTTCACAAAGTTTATAGTCTATATCAATATCATCTAAATCAACATATTCAAGCTTAAATTTATTTGCAACGTACTCTAAAAAATTTTTTAAATTTATTACAAAATTTTCAGTTATTTCATTTGTCGTAATACGTTGTTTTTTGTATAGTTCACTAAGAACATCATATATATATTTTGTTGAAAAATTTGGTACCTCCTGTTGTAGCGCATGTTCAAAATCCGTGTTTGCCTTTAATAAAGACAATATATTTTGATGTTGGATATCAGTTATTAAATTATTTTTTAAGATGGTCGCCAAAAAAAGTTCATAAAATTTATTCATTAAATACCTTTACTCTTTATTAAATAATAATGCTTTTATTTCTATAAAGCTGTATCGTCTTCTATTTGTCTCATTAGATCTTCGATATTTGCAGAATTGGCCTTGTCGTTATATATCTTAAGGACGCTTATGGCATCGTCTTTTTGCTTTAGGTTATATTTCGACTTTGCAAATATTATCCAGCTCTCTTCATTATTGCTATCAAGCTCATTTGCTATCAACGCCCATTTTTCACTATTTTTATAGTCTTTAACATCATAGTATCTTCTTGCAATAAGCAGTGCAATGTCAGAGCTATTTGATTTTTCAAATTTTGCTGTTAATTCATCTACCGAAACTTCAGAACCAGAAGATTGTATTTGGAATTTGTTTATATTTTGCAAGCCGCCAATACTCTTTGCAGGTATATGTTTTTCAGAATCAAAATTTAGTTTTTCTTCTGTTGGAGTGGCTACTACCACTTGTTTTCCGCCAATATTTTTTTGAGTATTGCTAACTCTCTGTGTATCTTGTTGTATATCGCTTGCATTTACCCAGCCGTGTTGCTGAATTTCTGTATTTATATTATCTGAGATATCTTCGTTTGCAATGCTACTATTTTGCGTGTTTGGCGCGCTTTCGGTTCCCCCAAAATTATCAGAATTTAGCAAGGTATTATTACTTGGATCTATTTTCTGCTCAGGCTCAATATTTTCAGAATGTTTTATAATATTTTGACTATTTTCCCTGGCATCATTACTAATTGTTGTGTTATTTGTATTATTTATTAGTGAATCTTTTAATAAATAAAAAGTAAGCGATGACACAGAAACAGATATAGCTAAAACAGCTGAAATAGCATATATATAGTTTTTTTTATCCGAAAACTTAAACTCTTTTCTCTTTTTGTCGTAGGCTCTCCATCGCCTTTCTAGCTCCAATATCTCATATGTTTCAAGCATCTATAAGCTCCGATTTGATGGCTGCCATCTCTAAAATTTTTGTTACCATTTTGTCACCGCCTATTATAGTTGGTTGATTTGCATCAAAATATTCGTAAAGTTCAAAAATATTAAACATTAATTTATTTAGCATTCTTAAATTTCCCTGGCTTAATTCATTTAGAAGACGGAATTGTTCTTCGGTAAATTTTAAAAAAATATAAAAAAACTGACTATTTTGTAACTTATTTTCCAAATAAACTTTCATCTCCTCCGTATCGATAGAGCCCATCTCTATACTTTCCCAAACTCTTGACTTAAAGTAATCTCTCGACAGTACATCTTTATCAATCGTTTCGTGCGTGGCAAAAACAAATTTAAATAACCCGCTATCCGACATTATTCGAATTTTTTCTAGCAAAATTTCAGGATAAAGCTGTGATTCATCAAGAATAACTATTACCGGCTTTTTGTCTTGACCATCTTCAATCTTAGTCTCGTATATTTTAATAAACTGCTCATAGCTTTCAATTTTTTCCTGAGACTCTTTTTTAAAAATTCCCTCATATAGTGATTTTACAAATTCTGATTCATTGAAAAAGGGATATGGAAAAAAAATAATGTCACTACGATCTTTAAGATCGCTGACGATTTTTTTTAGCAAAAATGTTTTTCCGCACCCAGGCTTGCCGTAAAATAAAATTAACTTGGCAGGCTTTTGTAACAAATCTAAAATTTTTTTATATGCAATAATAGACTTATCTAAATTTATGTAGTTATTTTCTTGTGCTACATCAATAAATATATTTTTTAGAGTAGTATATTTATTGCTCATACGTTGACCTCGAAAAACCTAAATCTTTAAGAGACTGATTGATTGGTGTAGCGTTTGATGTGTCAACTATTCTTGGGGTTATAATAAATACAAGTTCTGTTGTTCTAAGATTGTCTTTTGTGCTTTTAAATGCATGTCCAAGCACAGGGATGTCTCCCAAGAATGGTACCTTTGTATTTTCCTTGCCTTTAGACTGAGCTATAAGCCCACCTAAAACGATTGTATCACCGCTATTTACCTGCACAACAGTAGAAAGCTTTTTTTGTATAGTATCTGGTGCGATTTCTCTTATGGTTGTGCTTTGTCTAACATCATCTTCATTGTATTTGAAGCTGCTAAGAGATGGATTAATACGGAGCATAATCTTATTATCGTCTGAAACCTCTGGTAAAATGTTAAGCAAAATTCCTATAAAAACAGAATATTGCTTATAGGTTATAGTGGTTTTACCATTTAAAGCGTTATTGTTTTGGCTTTCTTCCTGAACTCTATAGTTTACGTTATCTCCCACGGAAATTAGGGCCTGTTGATTATTTAAGGTCGTAATTTTCGGGCTTGAAACAACTTTTGTTCTTCCATTTGTTTCTAGGAAATTTAAAACGCCGTCTAAATTAAAATTAAAACCTGCAATCAAATTCATGCTTTGAGAAAAACCACCGCCAAGACCGTTTCCTCTATTTGACCAAAATAGGTCGTTTGCCGGAATCATTCCATATGTTCTACTTAAAGTGGTCGTAGGATTACCAGCGGCGTCTTGTCCTACTGTTTCAGTTACGCCAGTCACAACTGTACGATTATATAGCCCGGTTTTAAATCCTATATTAAATTTACTCCAGTCAACACCTTTTGTGTAGCTATTGGCAAGCTCTACAGATATTATAGATACGTCTATGACTACTTGTTTTTTAAGCCTTTCTTGAATATCTTTAATGTATTCAGAAACTCTTCTAAGCTGCGCTGCTGTGCCGGTTACAGTGACTAATCCTGCATTGGCATTAATTATAGGATCCGGCGCAACGATACTTTCTGTAGTATTGTTTAGTATCGCTTTAATTTCAGTATCTAATTTTTCCCAAAAATCAAATTTTTCAACTGTTCTTATTATATTATCAAGCTTGCCACCACCTTTTGTAATATCTGCTTGTCCTTCGTCTTTTTCTTCATCGCCAATCTCAATAGGAGCAGAATCAACAGAGGCTTTTGTGATAGCAGTTCCTTCTCTTACAGATGTTATATAATCAATCTTGAATGTTTTAGTCTGGAGAGACGAAATTTTTAGTATATCCTGAGAAAAGGTATAGCTCATATCTTTTTCGGAGAGTAAAAGGCTAAAAATTTCATTTAATGTTTTATCTTTTATGTTAATTCCAAAAAGTGGCTCGCTTATAGCATCTTTAGCAAATTGGTCTTTTGTAACCACACTAAAATGGCACATATCTGATAATTGCGTTAATACTTCCTGGACTGAAACCTGTTCATTAATTTTAAGATTAAAAACCCTTTTTTCACAACCATTGCCATATGCTGATGTTAACGATATTGTAGCTATGATAGATATTTTAAAAAAATTATTTAATTTTAATAATGACATTTTTATTTGCCCCTTTTGTTAAATTTAAGTCAATTTTTTCATCTTTATTTGCTAAAGTAATACTTTTGGATCTAATGTTTACCAGTTCATATTCACCTATTTTATCTTTTACTCGATACCAATGTCCGCTAATTTTAGCTTTATTGCTAAATATTGCTTGCAAATCAAAAGCTTGATTATCCGAAATACTATTGTTATTTTCAATACTAACGGCTTTTGTTTTTAAAAAAGGATCAGATATGGTTTTTAGTTCGGATTCATTTAAGCCTTTACGTTGCTCATTTATCGCGCCGAATAACTGATTATAATGCTCTATCTCTTCTTGAGAATTATCCGCCATGGATATAGAGCAAAATATCGCTAAAAAAAACAAAGCATAAGATCTCATTGATATTTCATCCCCCATATATAAATTCCCATATTTCCTCTTAGTTTGCCATTTGTAGAATTTATATCTATATTATTGACATCTACTACCAATTTAGATTCTTCAATGGCATTTATGTAACTTATGATATCTCTATAATCACCGTCAACAGATATGTTTATATCAAGTACTTGCTCTATTTTCTGAGCATTAGGTTCTTTAAATGTATTTATTATTTTTGTTATTTTTACATTATTCTTATTTGCCAAAAACGCTAAATTATCTAAAAAATCAGCCCAACTCTGTTCATTAAAAATTAGATATGATAGTTCTTTTAATTTATTATCAAAGTACTGATTCATATTTTGGGCATCAGCGAGCTTATTTTGCTGTTGCATTAACTCATTTTGTTTTTGATTAATCATAAAATTTCTATCGCTACCTTGACTAACAGTGCTCAAATAAGAATTTACTTTATTAAGATCTTTGGTTATTTGATCATTTTCCCTTATTGAGTCATCATAATAATTTTGCGCATATGGTATTACTGCATAGTATGCTATTGCAACAGATAAGAAAAAAGCAACAATTAACATCATTGTTACTTCGCTAGGTTTTTTTTCGTCAAAGTAATTATCTATTTTCGTAAGTGTATTATCTTTTTTCATCATTTAATCTTTATAGTAACATTTGTTTCATATGAAGGCGCCCCATATTTTTTATCTAATAAAATTTCTTTTGTTAATATAGAGTACTTCTCTGAAGTATTTACATTTTGCATCAATTCTGTTAACTTTTTTTCATCTTTGCTTACTAGCGTAACTTTCATGTCTCTATTTGAGTTATTTATTCTTGCGGTTTGTATATCTTTGTTGTTTATTAGATTGCTGAGCTCAAATAACACAACGCCCTTCATTGGATAACTAACTTTTTTATCATAAATTTCTTTAATAGTGTTTTTTCTAAAATCAATTACAACTTGTTCTTCCTCGATAGATTTTGATACACCTGAAATTTGTTGTTCAAGGGCTGCTATTGCCCCTTCTATCCTTATTTTATCAGCATTATTGATTTCATATTCGCTTTTTTTATCAGCAGTGTCTACGTCGGTAATAATTCCTGACACATAAAGATACAATGGATATAGTAATCCAATTAGTAGCCCAAGTAGTGTATATAGTATTAATTTACCGCTATTGCGTTGAAATAGTGGTAGTGGTCGCAGAAAATTGGAAAAGTTAAAATCGTTTTCTTGCGTTTCTTTGTAATATTGTGAATTGATTGCCATAATATTGTGAATATTATCAACTTCAACCTCTTTTGAATTTATGGCAATATTTAGATCAAGGTAATTAGTGGGTATACTTACTTTCTCTTGTATAAATTCTGCAAAATTACCCATTTTTACGTCAGTTACTAAATTTATATTTGAAACATTTGATCCTAGAAAGCGACTTAAACTATTTATTAAATCTCCTATGTAATAGGAAATCTCATCAAATATTTCAACTATAAAATCCCTACTTCTATCATCTTGAGTATTTGTTCCATTTTTTATGATATTTAAAAAAACATTATCATTTAGCTTATCGCCACTTAAAGTAGCAAATTTCTCGCTAATATTTTTTATTGAATACCTAAGTGGTCTTGATTGAACATACTCTCCGTTTTGATAAATAGCTATAAAAGCATCATCATCCTGCAACATCACGAAAGCATCGGTATTTTGGGCTGAAAGCATATTTTTTTTATAAAGCGCATGAAACATTAGCGGGGCGGCCACCACATAGTCTATATATGGAATTTTTTTAAGAGCCAAAGCGAATAATTGATCGGTTGATAAAATGTCAGATATAAATACGTTAAAAATTTTAGTTTCAGACGATATGCCTAAAGTTTCGTTATACACAATTTTATACTCAGAAGACGGATCTAGACCAAACTGCTCATAAACCTTGATTGTTATTAAATTTGATATATCATCCTCGTCTGTTGATAGCGGTATTTCTACACTACCCGACATGATATCTTTATATTTGATATACGACATAAAAAAACTATTTTTATTTGCTTTGCTTAGGTCTATTTGGGAAATTTTATTACCTGAAAAGGCATATGAAGTTTGCAAATACGGATCATGTGTTACTATGTTTGCTACTTCATTTTTATTTTTTGCCATTTTTAAGCATCCTTCAATATAAACTTCAAATTCTAAGTTAGTTTTGCCCTATACTGGGCAACTTGCCGCATTTATTATACCATAAAAATATATGACTTAATAATTATTTATAAAATATTCAAGCTTTTTATAGTTTTTTCGTCTTTACGCCAGTCTTTTTTAACGACTACAACGAGCTTTACGAGGATTTTTTGTCCCGTAAAATTTGATATTAACTTTCTTGAATTTATCCCGATTCTTTTGATGGTTTGTCCATTTTTTCCGATAATCATAGATTTATGTATCTCGCGCTCGGTGATTATGGTGGCATAAATTTCAGTTATATCTGGTTTTTCTTTGACTTTGTCTATGAGCACGTCGGTAGAATAGGGGATCTCGTCGCTTAGATTATCATAGAGCGCCTCTAGGATAAATTCACGAAAAATTTCTTTTTCGTTTGTCGGCGTTAAGAATTCTGGATCATAAAAATACTCGTGCTCTGGCAAAAGCTTGCAAATTTCATCCAAAAGCGGCTTTTTGTATGTTTGCTTTTTGACGCTAAAAGGCAAAAGCGCTGTAAATTTATCTTGGAATTTTTGATATTGTGTGATTTTTTCCAATACCTTGGCGTTTGAGACTTCATCAACCTTGGTGAGCACCAAGATATGAGGTTTTTGCGGATTTAAATTTAAAAATTTAACGTAGTCGTCTATGCTGTCGTGAATGGGTGCTAAAAATACGATTGCATCGCAGTCGCCCATGGATTTTATCGCTTCGTTTATCATGAGCTTGTTTAGCGTTTTGTTGCTTTCGTGAAGCCCCGGCGTATCGGTAAAAACGATCTGATCTTCGCCATTCATTACGATTCCGCTGATCTTGCGCCTCGTGGCGTTTTGCTTGTGCGAGACGATGGTGATCTTTGCATCAAGCAAAAAATTTAAAAGCGAGCTTTTGCCCGCATTCGTACGGCCTATGATGCTAACAAAGCCTGATTTCATAAGATATATCTCGCCAGATCTTGATCCTCGACGACGTCCGAGAGGCGCTTTTCTACGAGGGCTTTGTCTACCTCTACCGTTTCGCCGCCGTGCTCGTTAGCCTCAAAGCTGATATCCTCGATCACGCGCTCGATCACGGTATGTAGGCGTCTAGCGCCGATGTCTTCCATTTTTTCGTTAGCGTTTTGAGCTATTTTGGCGATAGCTCTGATAGCTTCATCGTTAAATTTAAGCTCCACGTTTTCGGTTTTTAAAAGGGCTTCGTATTGCTTCAGCAGCGAATTTTTTGGCTGAGTTAAAATTTGATACAACGCATTTTCATCTAGGCTATCAAGCTCTACTCGCAGCGGGAAACGCCCCTGAAGCTCCGGGATTAGATCGCTTGGCTTGCTGATGTGAAAGGCGCCCGCGGCGATAAAAAGGATGTGATCGGTCTTTATGGCGCCAAATTTGGTCGTCACCGTCGAGCCCTCCACGATAGGTAGTAAGTCGCGCTGTACGCCTTCTTTGCTCGGATCTTGCCTGCCCGAGTTTCCGGAGCTCACCGCGACTTTATCGATCTCGTCGATAAAGATTATGCCTTCGTTCTCGGCTCTTCGCACGGCTTCTGTTTTGATGCTCTCCATATCTAAAATTTTATCGCTAGCTTCGTTTTTGAGGGCTTCTTTTGCGTCTTTTACCTTCATCTCTTTTTTGACGGTTTTGTTACTTAGGCCGATGATTTTGACGAAGCTCTCTTGCATCTGCGCCATATCGGGCGGCACGTTTGCGCCCGCGTCAAAGCTGTTTTGCACGACCTCTATCTCGATGCTTAGATCATCCAGATCGCCGTTTTCTAGCCTACTCATCATCTTTTCGTAGCTTTTTTCGTAGTCGGCCTTTTTCTCTTCGCTTGCACCCGTCGGTAGAGGCGGTAGGAGCTTTTTTATTATCTTATCTTTTACGTATTCGTCGATTTTCTCGCGGTTTTTTTCGCGCTGTTCGGCTTTGACTAAATTTACCGACGCAGCCGCCAGATCGCGTACCATGCTCTCCACGTCGCGTCCGACGAAGCCCACTTCGGTGTATTTGCTAGCTTCTACTTTGATAAACGGCAATCCCATCATCTTTGACAGACGCCTTGCGATCTCGGTTTTGCCCACGCCCGTCGAGCCTATCATCAGGATGTTTTTTGGCATTATGTCGTCTTGCATCGTTTTATCCAGTTTCATCCTGCGGTAGCGGTTTCGTAGCGCGATGGCGATGATCTTTTTGGCATCTTTTTGTCCGATGACGTAATCGTCTAAAAATTTCACTATCTCTTTTGGGGTTAAATTCATCTTTTCTCTATTCTAAAACGTAGGTTTTTATATTCGTGTTCGTGTAAATGCAAATTTCGCCCGCGATCTTTAGGCTCTCTTTTACGAGCTCCTCTTCGTCGATCTGGGCAAATTTATCTAGAGCCCTGGCTGCGGATAGGGCGTAGTTACCGCCGCTTCCGATGGCGGCTATCTTGCCGTCTTCGGGCTCTACGACGTCGCCCGTTCCGCTTAAAAGGAAAATTTTCTCTCTATCAAGCACCAGCATCATAGCTTCTAGCTTGCGCAGATATTTATCCTTGCGCCACTCTTTGCTAAACTCGATCACCGCTTTTAGCAGGTCGCCTTTGGCGTGCTCGAGGTTGTTTTCAAACATATCAAAGAGATTAAACGCATCGGCGGTGCTGCCGGCAAAGCCTGCTAGGACCTTGCCGCCGTGGATCTTGCGGATTTTTACCGCATTGCCTTTTAGCACCGTGTTGCCAAAGCTCACCTGTCCGTCGCCACCGATGACCGATTTATTTTTGCCTTTGTAGGCTAAAATGGTAGTCGCGTGAAACACTTATTCGCCCTCGACGTCTAGTTTTAGGGTGGCGCGTACGGCGTGACCGAGCTTGACGTCTACTTCATAGATACCTGTCGCTTTTATCGTATGCGCGAAGTCAAACGCCTTTTTATCTACGACTAGATGATGATTTTTTTCTAGCGCTTCTGAAATTTCATCCTTCGTTACCGCACCAAATAGCGCGCCGTTTGCTCCGAGCGGCTTTTTAACCTTGAGCGTGATTTTTTCGATCTCGGATTTTAGTTTTTCTATGTTTGCGATCTCGTATTTTAGCTCCTCGGCCTTTCGTTTTTGCTCGGCGTCGTATTGGCGCAAGACATCGGGAGTCGCGGCTTTAGCAAAGCCTTTGCCGATTAGGAAGTTATTTCCGTAGCCTTCTTTTACCTCTTTGATTTCGCCGGCTTTTCCGAGCGATTTTACGTCTTTTATTAGTAGTACTTTCATTTTTATCCTTTATTTAGTTAAATTTGCGTCCGTTTTTGCGTCCGATGATAAATCTTAGCGCGTTTAGCTTGATAAATCCGTTTGCGTCTTTTTGATCAAACACGCTATCCTCTTCAAATGTGCAAAACGCTTCGCTAAAGAGATTGTCCGTCTTGCTGTCGCGTCCTAGCACGATTACGTTGCCTTTGTAGAGCTCGACTTTGACCGTACCGTTTACATTCTCTTGACTCTTATCTATGAGCGCTTGTAGCATGATGCGCTCAGGCGACCACCAGTAGCCGTTATAGATGAGCTCTGCGTAGCGAGGCATCAGCTCGTCTTTTAGGTGCGCCGCGCCGCGGTCTAGCGTGATGCTCTCGATCGCGCGGTGAGCTTTTAGCATGATCGTACCGCCCGGAGTTTCGTAGCAACCGCGGCTTTTCATACCGACCGAGCGGTTTTCTACTAGATCGAGTCTGCCGATACCGTGTTTGGCGCCTAGGCGGTTTAGTTCGGCTAGCAGCGCTGCCGGGCTCATTTTTTTGCCGTTTATGCTAACGGGATCGCCTTTTTCGTAGCCGATTTCTATTATTTCGCTTTCGTTTGGAGCGTCTTTTGGGCTTACCGTCCAGCGCCACATATCGGCTTCTGGAGCGTGAGCAGGGTTTTCAAGCACTAAGCCTTCGTAGCTGATATGGAGTAAATTTGCGTCCATAGAGTAGGGGCTTTTGCCCGGTTTCTTTTCTATTTTGATACCGTTTTTTTCGGCGTATTTTAGTAGCTTTTCGCGGCTGTTTAGATCCCACTCGCGCCAAGGAGCGATGATGGTTAGGTTATCTCCCAGCGCGTAGTAGCCTAGCTCAAAGCGCACTTGGTCGTTGCCTTTGCCTGTCGCTCCGTGGCTTACGCCGTCGGCGCCTACTTTTGCCGCGATTTCGGCTTGTTTTTTAGCTATCAGCGGGCGAGCTATCGAAGTGCCTAGTAGGTATTCGCCCTCATAAACGGCATTTGCTCTAAACATCGGAAATACGAAATCTCGCGCAAATTCCTCTTTTAAATCCTCTATAAATATATTTTCGGGTTTTATGCCAAGCTCCAGCGCTTTTTGGCGTGCGGGTTCTAGCTCCTCGCCCTGACCGATATCGGCGGTAAAGGTCACCACTTCGCATTTATACTCGTCTTGTAGCCATTTTAAAATAATGCTCGTATCAAGTCCGCCAGAATAGGCGAGAACGACTTTTTTCACATCTTTTTTCATTCTCTATCCTTTATATTGAGATGACGCGTATTTTAGCCAAATTTGATTAATTTGTTATAAATATCTCCGCTAAAATCGCGTGCGCTAGATGTCAAATTTACATTAAATTTAATATGCAGCGGCGAGGAATTAAAAATTTAAGCCAAATTTGGCTAAAATCGCCGCCATGAGAGTAGATAAGTTTTTAAATACCGTAAATATAACAAAAAGACGCGCAGTCAGCGAAGACATGTGCAAAAGCGGCGTCGTGAGTGTAAACGGCGTCGTTGCTAAACCGGCCAAAGAGGTTAAAATCGGCGACGTGATAACGATCAAATTTCTGGTAAAAGAGGCGCGCTACGAGGTGCTAGCGATCCCAGAGAACAAAAGTATCCCAAAATCAGCCCAAGCGCTATACGTAAAAGAGCTATGATAGAGCTAAATTTGGGACTTGGCGAGCTTAGCGAGGTGGTAAAAATTTTACCCCAAAGCGGCGTCGTTATCTTGCAGGGAAATTTGGCTAGCGGCAAAACGACGTTAGTGAAAGCTATCGTAAAAGCTCGCGGCATCGATGCGGAGGTTACTTCGCCCACGTTTTCGGTCATGCAAAGCTACGGAGATAAAATTTATCACTACGACATCTATCAAAACGGACTTGACGCGATTTTGCAAAACGGACTTTTTGAAAATTTGCTAGAGGAGGGGCTTCACCTGGTAGAGTGGGGCGACGAGCGACTGGAAAAGGCGCTGGCAAATTTGGGCGAAAAATGCGTCAAGGTAGTCATCTCGCCTAGCCAAAAAGGGCGAAAATACGAGGTTTACGGTGCATAAATTAGAAGTTAAAGATTTACAAAAAACGATCAAAAAAACAAACATCATAAAAGGTATCTCGCTAGAGGTCAAAAGCGGCGAGGTAGTAGGGCTGCTAGGTCCAAACGGTGCCGGTAAAACGACGACGTTTTATATGATATGCGGGCTTATCTCGCCCTCTAGCGGTAGCGTGTTTTTAGACGGCGCGGACGTGACGAAGGTGCCGCTACACAAGCGTGCGCATATGGGGATCGGCTATTTGCCGCAAGAATCAAGTATATTTAAAGACCTCTCCGTCGAGGAAAATTTACTGCTCGGAGCCGAGATCCTATATAAAGACGAAGCCGTTCGCGAGAAAAAAGTAAATGAAATGCTAAATTTGCTAAATATCGAGCCCATACGCTTGCGAAAGGGCGTGAGCCTAAGCGGCGGCGAGCGCAGACGCTGCGAGATCGCTAGAAGCCTCATTATCACGCCTAAATTTTTGCTTCTGGATGAGCCTTTTGCCGGCGTCGATCCGATCGCCGTTAGCGATATACAAAGTATCGTTAGGGATCTAAAGAAGCTTGGTATCGGCGTGCTCATCACCGACCACAACGTCCGCGAGACGCTAGCCATCTGCGACCGAGCCTACGTGATCAAGGACGGTAGCCTGCTAGCTAGCGGCAGCGCGAACGAAGTCGCGAACAACAAACTCGTGCGCACCCACTATTTGGGCGAAGAGTTTAAATTTGTAGAATAATGCTAAAGCAAACTCAAGCTCCCAAAAATAAGCTCTCGCACACGTTGCGCTCGTGGCTGCCGATACTAAGCAGCAGCGTCGAGGAGCTAAAGGAGACGCTTGAGCCGTTTTTAGCGGATAATCCGTTTGCAAGCGTGCAGCAGCTAAATTTAACCGAGCTGCCAAGTGCCGCGCCATCTAAAAAAGATAAAAATTTTTTCAAAGAAATATCAAAAAACAGCGTAACCGACAATATCGAAAGCTTTAGCGTGGCTAAAACCGGGCTTTACGACAAGCTAATCGAGCAGATAGATAAGCCCCTTTTTCCGACCGAAAAGTCCCAAAAAATCGCGATGAAAATCATCGAGTGTATAAACGAGGAGGGCTACTACGAGCCTGAAATGTTTGACGAATTTAGCGAGGCGGAGATCGAGTCGGTGCGAAAGCGCTTTGCATACCTAGAGCCCGCTGGCATCGGCGCAAAGGACTACAAAGAGAGCTTTTTGTTTCAGCTTGAGGAGCTAAATTTGGACGAGAAGCTCTTTGAAAGCGCTAAAAAGCTTGCGTTAAATTTCGAAAACCTCTCCCAAATGCGCAAAATCCCGCTCTATAACGAAGCGCTCGCCGTCATCAAGAGGCTAAAAAATCCACCCGCGATCGAGTATATGAGCGAGGCTGCGGCGATCATCCCCGACATCGTCATAGACACGAGTTCGGGCGGTATCGAGGTGCGCATCAACGACGACTTTTATCCCGAGATCGTCATCGACGTCGAGGGGCTTGACGAAAAAGAGAGCTTCGTCGCCTCGCGCGTAAAAGAGGCAAAAGATCTCATAGACGCGCTTGATATGCGAAAAGCCACGCTGCGCAAGATCGCCCTAATGCTAGTGGAGTATCAGTATGATTACTTTTTCGGCGGCGACATCAAGCCTATGCGCCTAAAAGACATCGCCGAGGATCTGGGGCGAAACCCGTCGACCATCTCGCGCGGCATCTCAAACAAATACCTCGAATGCTCGCGCGGACTGGTGCCTATAAAGAGCTTTTTCTCCGCCGCGATCGACGAGGACGTTTCAAACAAGGCCATCAAGGACTTCGTAGCAAATCTCGTCCGAAACGAAAATCCCGCCAAGCCGCTTAGCGATCTGAAAATTTTGGAGTTTATAAAGAAGGAATTTAACGTCGAGGTCGTCCGCCGCACGATAACCAAATACCGCCTCGCGCTAAATATCGGCAGCTCCAGCGAACGCAAAAAGACCTATCTGCTGCAATCGGGGAAGTAAAATTTGACGCTTGGAGCGGGGTAAATTTGCCGAGCGCGGCGCAAATTTGAGCGTAAATTTTAAATTTAAGCCAGGGGTTTGGCGGGGATAGTATCGTATTTCTCTTGATTTTTAAGTCTTGAAAATTTAAAATATCCATATGAAGCGCATATTTTTTATTCTTTTTGTCCTATTTTTAGGCATTGCGAGTACTTATTTGATTGAGGGCATCGCCCCCAGCATGGACAACATCATGGGCGGTTTATTTTTCGGTTTTATTTTGGCTATACCGATTTTTTGGTTATTTCGCTGTTTAAGGCTTATTCCTTGCTATCAAAGTATTGAAATAACGCCTATAGATATATTTTTCGACGATAGCAACGGCGATAGTTACTTTTACGTTTTTAATCTTATTATTTCTTCGATTTTGATGTTATTTATAGGCCCTTATGCGTTAATTATGGCTATAGTTTGCGTGATTTTTCAGGGCACTATTAAACAGTTATTAAATTATATTTTTTATGCTAAAGTCTAAATTTAAATCTTATTCCGCCGCCCCCGACTCAAGCTCCTTAAAATATGGCTTCAAACTCTCGTATGCGTTTTGGATGCGTTGAAACTGTGTTTTACACTCGTCCAAAAGCTCGGGGCTAAGCGCGGCGTGAAAGTCGGGGTGGTAGGCTTTGACGAGTCCCAAGTAGTGGTTTCGCACCTCCTCAAAGCTATCGTTTTTATCGCACCCAAGCACCGTAAAATGATCCTCGAAAAGGCTAGCAAGCGCGGCAAATTTAGCTTCGTTTTTCTTAGCGCAGATTTTGATCTGTTTTTTAAATTTTTCAAATTCCTCTTCGTTGTAGTTAAAGATGATCGAAAATTTCATATATTCGCTTTTGTTAAACAGCTCTTCTAGGCGCGCGCAATCGCCCAAGTTTGCGATATTTAGGGCGATTTGACCCTCGGCGGATAAAATTTGCTTTGACTCAAAGCCCTTGATGATGTGCGAAATGAAGGACTCGTTTGAGCGATCAAAGCTAAATATCGCGCCGCCTCGCACGAAGGCGACGTCGACGAAAACCATGGCTTTTAGCGAGTTTGGTTGGATGTAGTGGAGTTTGATGGTTTTATACTCGGCGAAGTTTAAATTTACGTTTTTTAGCTCGTACCTCTGGCAGAGTTTTTTTAGAAATTTGACGAAATATTTGCGCTGAACCTTCTCGTTTTCGTCGTAAAACGACATCACCTTGCCTTTTTGCCCCAGCGTCTTGGCGAAGTTTCGCTTTATGAGCGCTTGCAGCTCGAAAAATAGATCGGCGTCCGAGGTTTCTATGCTTAGTGATTCTAGATTTTGACTTACTTTTATCAAATTTTGCCTTTATAAAACGCATTTGAAAGCATTTTTTATTCCGCTTTTTCCCACACGGGCGTTTCGTCTAGCGGGACGTATTCGCGCAGGCGCTCGTAGGGCTTGTAGTCTGCTTTGTAGGCTAGGCTAGGGCAGTCTTTGACGTAGTAGCCTAGGTATATCCAGCGTAAATTTAGCTGCTGTGCGAGTAAAATTTGCTGATAGAGCGAGTATCTGCCGATGCTAAGATCTGCAAAATCAGGATCGTAATAACAATAAACCGCCGAGATACCGTCGCTAAGGATATCGACTAGATCGACGCCGATGAGCCGGCCGTCTGCAAAATACGCAATCTCCTTGCCAAACTCCGCGTGCCCTGCGACGTAGAGCTCGTAGTAGCGGCGAAAATCTAGCTCATAGTACTTCCATTCGCGCTTTTCTTGCATAAATCTGTGGTATTTTTTGTATAGCGCCAAGTGCGCGTCGTCTATGAGCGGCTTTGTGAGGATGATTTTGGTGTTTTCGTTTTTGCGTATCGTGCGGCGGGCGGATTTGCTAAATTTAAAATTTAGCGCATCGACCCTGATATTTACGCACTCGCTGCAACCCGCGCAGTTTGGCTTGGAGAAATATTTGCCAAAGCGCCTAAAGCCTCGCCTAGCTAGAGCGTCGTTTGCGGCAAAGTCGCAGCCGTCTATGTAGCGATACTCCATACGCGAGTCCCTATCCTTGAGGTAGGGGCAGGGGCTAGGCAGGGTGGAAAACGGCACGACTAGCACTTTTTGATATCCGCGTCCTTGACGTAGGCTAGAAACTCGTCACGCAAATTTTGCTCTTTGTGCGCGATGGCTTCTTCTTTGCTAAAAGTTTTTGGCTCAGGCTTTAGATTTTGCTTTGCGGCATTTTTGGCGGCCGAATTTGAGCTCAAATTTGCATTTTGCTCCTTTTGCAGCTCTTTTTTTATATCCTTTAAACTATCGAAAAAATCATTCATCCGCGTGCTCCTCTTTAAATTTCCTGGCGTCTTTTACTCTTTGTATCGCGGCAGCGATTGCAGCGATTACCTCTTCGTTGTCCTCGTTGTCTTTGGTTTTCATTTTTTCTAATAGGGTAGGCATTTTGTTTTCGACGTATGACGTATCGAAAAATCCTCGCCTAAAGTCGCGCTCCTTACTGATACTGAGCAAAAACGGGATCGTGGTTTTGACGCTACCTTCGATCGTAAACTCATCCAGCGCGCGTTTTAGTTTATTTACGGCTAGGTCGTAGCTAGGGGCTCGGACAATGAGCTTAGCTAGCAAGCTATCGTAAAACGGCGGTATCTGATAGTCTTTATATAGGTGGCTATCTACGCGCACGGAAGGGCCTAGAGCAGGGTAGTAGCCGCTGATCTCGCCAGGGCTCGGGATGAAATTTTGCCACGCATCCTCGGCGGTGATACGAGCCTCGATCGCAAAGCCTTGCGTTATGACGTCGCTTTGCTCCATATCTAGGATCTCGCCCGCAGCGATGCGGATCTGACGCACGATGAGATCCACGCCCGTGATCTCCTCGGTCACGCCGTGCTCGACCTGGATACGGGTGTTCATCTCCATAAAATAAAAGTTGTTGTAATCATCGAGCAAAAACTCGATCGTGCCGGCGTTGGTATAGTTTACGGCCTTTGCCGCGGCGACTGCGGTAACGCCCATGCTCTTTCGCAGGCTTTCGCTCATCGTCGGACTCGGCGCTATCTCGAGGATCTTTTGGTGGCGGCGCTGGATCGAGCAGTCGCGTTCGCACAGGTGGATGATGTTGCCGTATTTGTCGCCTAAAATCTGAAACTCGATGTGGCGCGGATTTACGACGTATTTTTCCATAAAAACTTCGTCGTTGTTAAAAAACGCCTTGGCTTCGCGCTTGCAGCTTTCAAGGCTGGATTCCAGCTCCTCTTCTTTCCACACCACGCGGATGCCGCGTCCGCCGCCGCCGCCGCTGGCTTTTAGGATGACGGGATAGCCGATGCGCTCGGCGTATAGTTTGATATTTTCTATCGTTTCGTTGTTTAGCTTTTCGGTGCCGGGCACGATAGGGATACCGTTTTTATTCATCAGGTAGCGAGCGATGTTTTTGTTGCCCATTTTGCGGATGACGTCGGCGGTAGGCCCGATAAATACAAGTCCCGCATCTTCGACCTCTTTGGCAAATTCGTAGTTTTCGCTCAAAAACCCATAGCCCGGGTGTATCGCGTCCGCACCGCAAGCTTTTGCGACCTCGACGATGCGCTTGGCGTCTAGGTAGCCCTTGATCGGGTCTATGCCGATCTGGTAGGCTTCGTCGGCTATTTTGACGTGCAGGCAGTTTTGGTCGGGCTTGGTGTAAATGGCGACGTTTTTGATGTGTAGGTCTTTGCAGGCGCGGATCACGCGAACGGCGATCTCTCCGCGGTTTGCGATCAAAATTTTATGTATCACTTGGCTTTCCTTTCTTATCGTTTTTTGAATTTTACTCTTTTTTGCTTGCTGATGCTTGAAATTTGCTTTTTTAGAGTACGATCTTTGCGTACCGTCTTTAAATTTGCTCTTTTTACTATCTTTACTGTTTTTGCTATTAAATTTTTAGCTTGTTCTACCTTATTTATATATTTTAGTGCTCGGTAGCCAGGCGCGCTTATTTTTGATTAAATTTGCTGCATAAGATAACATAAAGATTTTTTATAGATGGTTAAATGCGGCAAATTTAGTGTAGAAATTTGAAATTTTATAGGCTTGCGGCGAATCTGATGTGGTAGGGGATACAAAAATATAAAAATTTTTAGCAACTATGTCAAAATTTATGAAAGATTTAAGAAACCTTTGGCTATACTTCACATTTATTTTAAAGTGCGCTCGTAGCTCAGCTGGATAGAGCATTTGATTGCGGTTCAAAAGGTCAGGGATTCGAATTCCTTCGAGCGCACCATTTATTTCTTAATTAATCCTCTTCTTTTTACAAATTTCCGATGCTTGTTCTATTTTTTTTTCTTTATTTTTTGTTCTAGGGGGGCTTTATAGATAAATCATTTTGCATAAAGACCTTTGAATATAAAATTCCAATTTAATTTTTTGCTACAAGTTTAATTTTTTGCTACAAGTTTAATTTTTTGCTACAAG
>CAUPZP010000004.1:0-175778 GCA_963516105.1 uncultured Campylobacter sp. | reverse complement strand
ACTATATCCAGATAACTAACGCGTAATCTTAAATGGAGCGGAGTTTTTCCGCTCCAAAATAATTGCCGTTTTTGGATCAAATTTTACATAAATGCAACAAGCTTTGATATGTAAAAGCCAAATAGGCCACAGCGGTAAAAAACCGACTGCATATTTCAGCGTGTCGGTGAAATTTACGCACTAATGATTTTCACTCAAAAAATCCCTTTTTCACAAGCTTGCCCTCTTTTACGCAAAACTCCCCTTTTGCGATCACGCTATCTAAATTTAGAGCTTCGTCAAATACCGCAAAATCGGCGTCAAAGCCCGTTTTTATCTCACCTTTGCCGTTTAAATTTAGATATTTTGCGACATTTTTGCCCATCATGCTTAGCGCTTGCGGGATGGTTAGGATTTTATTTTTCACGCAGGCCTGCAAGACCTCTAAATTCGTCTCGCACGAGGCGCAGCCGTAACCCACCAATGCGCCGTTTTCGTCAAATCTAGGCACGCTACCGTTGCCGTCCGAGCTCATCGTTAGGCGCTCTAAATTTAGCCCGTTAGCAAGTCCATACGCGACAGCTTCGTGAAGCGGCATAAACTGGCTTCCGCCGCTCGTGATATCGATGTAGCCGCCCATTTTTTGAAATTTGATCGCCTCGTCAAAGAGCTCCTTCGTCCGCGCGCAGTGCGTCGGCGAGAAATAATTAACCGGGAACGAATAGTCCTTGATCACGCTAAAAATCAGGTCAAATTTATCCGCGAGCCCGCCCATATGCATGTGCAGCACGCCGCCTTTTTTCGAGATCATGCCGCCGATGCGGATCTGCGTCAGGGTCTTGATGAGCTCCTGCGCGGTCGGGTAGCTGCCGCGGTTGTCACTCATCGCGATCTTACAGCCGATGACCTTGTCGATGAGCACCAGATCACGCGTGACTGAGCCCGTAAATGTAACGCTAGGCAGCGCGTAAGAGCCGGTGTGGATGAAGGTCGAAATGCCCTCGTATTCGAGCGCTTTGGCCTTTGAGTAGAGGTTTTCCAGGCTTCTCGTGCACCCGTCGGTACCGAGCGTACCCACGACCGTCGTCGTGCCGTAGCGGATGATCCCAGATAGCGTTATTTCGGGCGTGCGCGAATGATATCCCGCCTCGCCGCCGCCGCCCGTGATGTGCACGTGCTGATCGATGAGTCCCGGCGCTAAAATTTTACCCTCTAGGTCATAAACCTCAAGACCCTCGATACGAAAATCAAGCCCCTTAGAAACGGCTAAAATTTTACCTCCGCCTACTAAAACGTCGCTCCTGCCAACATGCTCGGGCGCGTATAGATCGGCATTTTTAAGTAACAGCATATTTTCTCCTTTGCTTTGGGTTTTTGAATGCAAATTTACGTTTTTGGCTTATTTTGACTACGATGTCACGCCGTCATTTTACATCAAATTTGATAAAAAGCAGATATTTCGGCTTTGGCCAGAGGGGCTGCAACTTGGGCGATGCTTAAGATTTATTTTTGTAGGTTTAGCAAGAGGTCAAATTTAGCCGACTATCCGCTTAGCTGCATGCTCTCTTCTATCTTCATTAGTCCCGTAAATACGCGCCTGGCGGCCTCTTTTTGCTCGTCCGAGATTTCGATCTTTTTCTCGTTTAAAAGCAAATTTACGAGATCTTCGTTTTGCAGCGTATGGACGTCAAATTTTCTTGCGTTTGCGGCGATTTTTGCCGCGAGAGGATTTTTTGATTTAAAATTTTCGTATGGCATTTTTCTCGATTTTTAGTGGATTTTTAGGGTTATTATAAAAAATTTGCAGTAAATTTTAGCTCAAATTTAAACTCGGCGCGCACCCCGCAAAACAAGAACGCGCGACCAAGTTAAATTTTCCGCTAGCCGAGTCTAGCGCTTTAAAATTTTAGCGTTTTCGCAGCCGACCTCTAGCCCCATCTTGCACGCTTTTTCGTAAAATTTAACCGCAGCTTTGACGTCCGCGTTTACGCCCATGCCGCGCTCGCTCATGTACCCAGCTTCGTTGCAGCCCTTAGCTAGGCCCAGCTCGCATGAGTTTTTATAGAGCTCATACGCCCGAGCTTCATCTTTTGCTATGCCGGCACCCGTCTGGCACGCGTACGCTAGCGCGTAGCAGCCTAGCTTGTCGCCCATTTTGCACGCTCGCTCGTAAAATTTAGCCGCCGTCCCAGGCTGCTTCGCTGCGACTTTTCCGCTAGCGATCATAGCGCCGATATCGTAGCAAGCACGTGCGTGTCCGCCTTCGCACGCTAGATTAAAGAGTCTCGCCGCCTCGCTAAAATCCGAGACTCGGTACATCGCTAGCGCGTCTTCAAACTGCTTGTTTGCCAAATTTGCAGGCGCGCTCGCAGGGGCGCTTGCCATCTCGTTTGAGGATCTCGTTTGCGCCGCAAAAAGCGCGCTCGCCGCAAAAATCAAACAAAGTAAAATTTTTCTCATACTGACTCCTTTTTATGAGATATCAGTTTAAATTTTAGCCCTTTTTGATAAACATAAATGAAATTTTAACTAAACTCGCCCGGCCACGCGCTCGTCTACGCCCAATTTAGGTCATGTAAGGCTATTTTGGCGAGATTTTATTCATCGCAAAGCCGCAAAATCGCCCCGTGACGCCATCTCTACGGTAGGAAAACAGCTCCCCCGTCTCAAACGTACAGCGCGGATCAAACTCCGCTCGACCTACGCCAAGCTGCGCAAATTCGTCCCGCAACGCCGCCTCCATGTCAAATTTGCCGCCATTTTTATAGCGGTTAAACTCGCCAAGATCAAGCTCGCCCACCTCGTAGTTTCGCGCCTTGATATTTGCGCCGACGAATACGCACAGATCGCCCGCCTCGCAGCCAAACTCGCTCGCCATCAAATTTACCGCATTCGTGCAAATTTTACCCGTTACGCCCGCCCTGCCCGCATGCACGGCAGCAACCACGCCCCGCCTCTCGTCCGCGATCAAAACGGGCGAACAGTCGGCGACCAAAACGCAAAGCGTAACGCCCTTTAATGCCGTTATCACGCCGTCACAAGGCGGTAGCTCATCATCAATATCTCGCAAAATTTCCACGCGATTTGAGTGAATTTGACGCATAAATTTTAGATTAAAAGGCGCGATATCAAGCGCAGCGGCTAAAATTTCGCGATTTTTTGCTACGTTTTGCGGCAGGTCGCCGACGTGACCCGCTAAATTTAACCCCTTATACGCCCCTTCGCTTACGCCGCCAAATCGCGTCGTAAAGCCGAGCTTCAAGCGCTCGCTCTCAAAAACTACGTCTAAAATTTCCCGCTTCATTTTCGTCAAATTTAACCCTCCAAACCTAATAAAGACTCGCGATGTGCTGCGACTCGTCCCAGCTGATCTCGTTTTTGCCGCCGTTATGGGCACCGTGGCTAAACTCCAGCTGCCTAGCCACGTAGCGCGCGAGCAGATCGCTCTCCACATTTACGCGGCGCCCCGGCTCAAACTCGCCGAACAAGCTCTCTCGAAAGGTGATCGGGATGATCGTTAGGCGCACGCCTGTGGGCAAAACTTCGTTGATCGTGAGGCTCACGCCCTCGACCGCGATGCTGCCTTTGTTCGCCATCAGCGGCATGACGCTAGAGGGCAAATTTATATAAAAATCAACCCCGTTTTCGCGCCGCTCTATGCGCGCTACCTCGCCGATAGCGTCTACGTGGCCTTGTAGCAGGTGTCCGTCTACGCGGTCTGCTAGCCGCATGGCAGGCTCTATGTGTACGCGTCCGCGCAAATTTTCCGTCGCGATGTGCGCTCTAGTCTCGGCGCTAAGCTCCACGCTAAAGCCGTCTGCGTGCAGCTGCGTCACACTAAGACAAGCGCCGTTTACCGCGACGCTATCGCCTAAATTCGGGCGGTATGCGGCTTTTAGTCGCAGGGTATTTTGCGAATAGCTAGCAACCTGCGCGATCTCTCTAATCAGTCCGTTAAACATTTTTCGTCCTTAAATTTTGAGCTATTTTATAAAATTTAGCCTCAGAACGGGCTAAATTTGACGCCCAAATTTTGTCACTCTCTTTTTAGCGCGGCGCGAATATGCAAAACCCGCATAGCAATCGCCCAAAGCTTGATCAAATTTAATACACTTTAAAAATATTTAAGATAAAATAATCACCGAATAATAATCATAAGAAACGATAAACTTGAAAAAATCACGACTAGGCCTACTTGAGACCGATATTTTAGACGTTTTGGACCAAAACGAGCTTGCTAAATTTAACCGCGAGCTTCTAGCCAAAGGTGCCGCGATCTACGCAGAATCAATCAAAGTCGTGATAATTAAAAGCGGCTTGGGTAAACTCTCGTTTTTCGAGGACGGCGAGGAGTTTATCGTCTATCACCTACAAAAAGACAACATCTCGATCGTGGACGACGTGTGCGTGCTAGAAATCCTAGAGGACAGCGAGGTCTACTCGATCGACGCGGACGATATGGGCGAATTGCTAAAAAACGAGAGATTTGCCAAAGCATACGCCGATACGCTCGTAAATATCTCCCTGCTGCAGCGCCAGATCATAAAATCGATACTCTTTGAAAGCGCAAAGGGGCGCATAGCAAACTTCCTAGTCGAGCTCGCCGCAGAGCAAAATTTGATGCAAAACGGCTACCACTACGTCTTTTTGCCGTTTTCGCTAAAGGTGCTTTCAAGCTTCGTCGGACTAAAACGCCAAAGCGCAAGCACGGCCTTTAACGAACTAATCAAAGACGACATCATCAGACGCATAACGCCGCATGAGTTTTTGATAGTGGATTATGAAAAGCTGCAAAGCTATACGAACTGAAATTTAAATTTACAAGCCTAGACCTGCACAGTAAAAACATAAATTCGGTTTTTAAATTTAATGTAGTTAAATTTGTAAATTTAGCAAGATGTGAGATAAATATTCAAGACGGATTGTGTGTAGTTTAAATAGTTTGCGGCGGATACGACGGGAGCGGACTAGTCGTCCGTGACCCGAGTATCCTAGCCGAAAACTATTTAAAATCCAGCCGAGCCGGGGAATTAAAATTATTTCTTTTTCATGTCGAATTTATTTGCCATAAATCCAACCAATCCCACAAAGAAAAGTCCGCCGCAGATATTGCCTAGCGTAACGGGAACTAGGTTTTTACCGATGAAATTTCCCCAGTTTAACACTTCTAGCTTTTCAGCCGTGATGCCGTGTCCTAGAGCCGTAGCTGCAGCGGCGATATCTCCGCCGTTTGCCGCGATGTAGTGAGCTTTAGCGATGATGGCTTCGGTGATGATGAACATATTTGCCACGCAGTGCTCCATAGAGCATGCGACAAACGCGCCGATCATCCACATAATGGCAAAAAATTTGCCCGCCAAGTTGCTCTCGCTAGTCGCAGTCCAAATAGACATACAAACAAACACGTTACAAAAGATTCCGCGGATAAATAGCTCGTGAAACGGCGCGGTAACCTTGCCTATGCCTGAGGGTATAAAGTGTTGCAAGATGTAGCCGTCGTATTTTAGCGGTAAGCCAGAGTAGTAGTACATATAAGCAATTAGCGCGCCGCCTACGAAGTTAAAAACCCAAACGATCGCCCAGTAGCTAAAGGTCTTGCCTAAATTTAGTTTGCCTTCATACGCGCTAACGCCGCTTAAAACCGAGCTCGTAAATAGATGTCCGCCGTAAAAAACGACCATCATAAGTCCGCAGCTAAAGGTGATGCCGCCGATAAAATTTGCCAGTCCTATAGACTGCTTTTCAGCCATGCCCACGGTCGAGTGCGCCCAGAAAATATCGCCCATAGCAATCGCCGCGCCAGCCATGATAGCTAGAAAAATAATGCTTACTAACGGAGTATGCGCCTTATGCTCCATCGAATTTGACACCGCTTGCGCGGTTTCTGCAGGATTTAACATGTCCTTCTCCTATTTTAAATTTTTATCTATCTCCAAAATGCGCTCGTAAGCTTTTCGTGCGCTTTTTTTCGCATTTTCGCTTAAGCCCTCTTTAAAATCAAGCACGTTTTCAAGCAAAACGCTAATGCCTAAAAACAGCGTTTTGGGGCAAATTTTGCGCAGGTAGCTTAAAAGTACGGGCGTGGGCAAGTTGTGCGTCGAGTAGATATAGTCGCGCTCGTTGCTCAGATCAAAAAACTCGATCGCGCCGTCTTTAAACCCGCTCATCGCGTCTACTACAACGATGATATCGGGCGCAAATTCGCGAAGCGCGCCAAACTCGTTTTCAGGCACGTCCTGCCCGTAAAATACCCGCCAATCTTTCAAATTCGCCTCGACGATCCGCCCCGTTTCGTTGCCTACGTCGTCGTCGCCGCGCAAGGGATTGCCGATGCAAAGTAAAGCCTTTTTCATCCTAAAAGCCCTCCGCGCGCTAAATTTAACCCGTAAGCGTTTGTCCGATTTGAGCTAAATTTCATCAAAAGTCCTTCCTAAGCACCAGATATCCCTCGCGTAGATTTTCAAGCTCTTTTTTTAGCTCGCATTCGCAAAGCTCGGGGATGAGCCTTGCCGCATGCTCCCTAAATATCTCAACTTCAAAATACTTGCTTAAATTTCCCAGCTTAAATTTGACGTATTCGCCGCCGCTAGCTACGATACGCTCAAACTCCTCGTCGGGTATTTCGAGCGTTTTTTCGCTAAAGTCCACCGTCCCCACGCCGTGTCCGACGCAGACGGAAAATAGCTTGATATCTTTTAGCTCTTTTGGCATCTTTTCGTTTTCGTCCATGTGGCGACGGGCGAGTTTATAGACTCTTATCATCGTTTATCCCAAATTTCTTTTTTGACGTCGATGGCGTTTTGCGTATCGCGTTTTGCTTTGGCGTATTTTAGATAGACGTCGTTGTAAAGCAGCCCCATACACTCGGCGTATCTAGGATCTTCTTCTTTATGGATAGCCTCTAGCATTACTTTTTTAGTAGCCGCTACGTCGTGGATATTAGGAGAAGTTTTGGCCGCGTCCATATACTTGGCAAACAGCGTCCTACCGAAGATATAGCTCATTAGCCTTTTTGCCTCGGCTTCCAAATCGCGCTCAAAAAGTATATCGCCTATGATAGACTCTTTTACGGCGGGAGCTTTACAGTCGTCTTGTTCGAAGCTTCTTTTTTGTAGCTTTTGATCTATGATACCAAGAGCCATGCCAAGGCCGTAGATGACGCTAGCCGGATGCGGAGGACAGCCCGGGATATAGACGTCTACGGGGATAATCTTATCTATACCGCCCCAAACGCTATAAGCGTCGTAAAAGATACCGCCCGTACTGCCGCATGCGCCAAAGGCCACCACGATCTTTGGATCTGGTGCGGCCTCGTAAGCGCGAAGTAACGGATAGTACATCTGGCGCGTAACCGGGCCGGTGCAGAGTAAAATGTCCGCATGGCGAGGGTTGGCTACTAGCTTAAATCCGAAGCGCTCCGGATCCCACATCGGCGTAATAGCGGCGAAAATTTCTATCTCGCAGCCGTTGCAGCTGCCGCAGTCGATGCGGTAGACGCTAAAGCTTCGTTTGATATTTTTTAGATGTTCTAGCTTTGCGGTTAAGTCGTTTGCCGTTTTTATATTTTCGGGAACTTGATAAAGGCTCATTTTATCCCCTCCTCTACGTCTTTAGTTATGCGCTCTACGGCTTGGGCTTTTTTGCACTCGGGGCAGATATATAGATAGTCTTTAGCTTCCTCTAGCCTGCCCGGGAGCAAATTTGCCGTACTAAGCTTTGAAAAAGTATAGTTTATAAGGCGAACCGGCGTATATGGTTTGCCGCAACATTTGCACTTTTGCATCTCTAGTTCGCCGCGCTGTATTAGCGCGCTTTTGTCAAATTTGACCGCAAGCTCGAAACCCTGGCTTAGACGTACGCCGCCCGTTGGACAAACCTCGTCGCAGCGTCCGCAAAATATGCATCGTCCGCAGTCAAACTGCCACACGAGCTTGTCTTGTTTTTCGTTCATCTTTAGCTCTATGGCGTTGCTAGGGCATGCTACGCCGCACGCCGCGCAGCCTATGCAAAGCTCGTAGGTGTAAAACGGCTGCCCGCGGAAATTTTCGGGCACCTTATAAGGCTCAAACGGATAGGCGTAGGTCGCCTTTCCGTATTTTTCGGTTACGTCAAATAACTTCATCATCTTAAATCCTTTTTGCTAATTTTGCCCGTTTGGCAAAATTTCTTAAGGTCTTTTTCGGTTAAAATTTTGCTCTTTTTGGTATTTACGTCCACTACGGTAACGCGGTCGGTGCAAGAGTAGCACGGATCTAGCGAGCAAACGATAAGCGCCGCGTCTGAAATGTTGTTTCCGCGGAACTGATAGCGAAGGCTAGGCCAGTTGTTATAAGTAGCCGCGCGGCATCTCCAGCGGAAAACCTTTTGCGCGCTGCCTTGCATGATCCAGTGGACGTTTTCGCCGCGAGGAGCTTCTACGTGTCCGAGGGCGAAATTTTCAGGCTTTATCATCGTTTTTGGATCGATTGATATCGGCGTTTGAGGCATTAGCTCCAAACACTGCCTGATGATATGTATGGACTCTTTTAGCTCGTTATATCTCACGACTTCGCGGCTAAATACGTCTCCGCCGTGCTCTACGTAGACTTTAAATTCGATATTTTTAAAGAAATCGTAAGGGTGGTCGTAGCGGTTGTCGCGCTTTAGACCCGAGCCTCGCATATTAGGACCTACAGGACTAAAGTCTCTTGCTACTTGCTTATCTAGCACGCCCACGCCTTTCCAGCGCGCGATTTGACGTTTATCGTCCATAACCGCGTCCCAAATTTCAGAAATTTGAACGTCGAGCTTGTTTATCATCTCGATGCCCTTTTTTATCTCGTTATCGGTCATGTCGCGGCGAAGTCCGCCCATGATGACGTTACCGTATGTTTTACGGCCGCCTGTTACGAGTTGGGCTAACTCCATAGAGTACTCGCGCACCCTAAAGATATGCATAAAGGCGTTATAGTTGCCCGTTACCTCGCAAGCTAGACCGATGTTTAAAAGATGGCTGTGAAGGCGCTCGATCTCAAGGCAAATCACGCGGATAGCCTGCGCTCTTAGCGGAACTTCAAGCCTGATAGCCTTCTCTGCCGCTTCTATACACGCAATCGCGTGAGCGTAGCCGCAAATTCCGCAGACGCGCTCTGCAAGGTAGCCCATCTGATCGTAGTTCATACGGTTTTCGGCTAGCTTTTCCATACCGCGGTGCTGATAAAAGAGGCGGTAGTCCGCATCTATGATCTCGTCGCCGTCGCAAAATAACCTAAAGTGTCCCGGTTCGTCGCTGGTTACGTGCAAAGGCCCAAGCGGCACGTCGATGACGCTATCGCCTTTTGGAAATAAAAACTCGGTGTCTGGCTCATCTTGGTGAGCGACTGGATCAGGGCGGTAGCGGTAGTCCATCGCGTCTTTTCTAAGTGGATAAAGGCCGTCAGGCCAATCGTCGCTTAACACCAATCTACGCTTATCGGGTAAGCCCTCGGCCACTAGGCCGAACATATCGTAGGCTTCTCTTTCGTACCAAACGCAAGCAGGCACTAGCGGCGTAACCGACGGAAAAGTCGGATCGACGCCGGGAATTAGCGTTTTAACGGTGATAAAGCACTTATCCTCGGCAGCAAAGTCGTCTTCTTCCGTCATCTTGCCGCCCTCCATAGACAAAGCGTAGTAAAGCGCAAAACAGCCGTTTATAGTCCTCTCGTCGCTAGGTATCATCGTAGAGATGAAACCGCCGATATCGTAGTAAAGAGTCTTAACCGCAAGCGGAAGATCGTTTCTGTCCACTAGGACGGTAATTTGATCGTCGGCTTGGCGGGTTACTTCTAGAACCTTTACCTTTGTTTTTAAAATTTCAACGAATTTATCGCCTCTCATAATAGTTCTCCAGTTATTATCTTAACGCCGTTTTCAACCAGCGTATAAAAGTTATCCACGTGCCAAACGCCAAAGATTATAATCAAAGCGCAAAGCAGGATAAGCGGTAAATTTTCTAATATACTCATCTCTTTATTATGAACGACCGCGCCTTTAGGTTCGCCAAAACTTGCTAAGTTAAAGTGCGAGAAGTCCGCGATAAAGATGATGGCAAGAGCTATCGCAAATAAAGCGACGCTAAAGTATTGACCGCTATTTACGGCGCCGACGAAGACGTTAAATTCGCTAACGAATATCGCAAACGCGGGTACGCCTACCAGCGAGCAAACCGCTGCGCCAAACATCATCGTAGTTACGGGAGCTATCTTTATCATACCGCCCATTTTGCTCATATCTTTGTGTCCGTAAATTCTAGCGATATTGCCGGTTGAACAAAACGCAAGAGCTTTTGTAAAGCTGTGAGCTAGGCAGTGAAAAATAGCCGCAAATAGCCCAAAAAATCCGCCGACTCCCAAAGCAAAAGCTATAACGCCCATATGCACGATAGAGTGGTAGGCAAACATCCTTTTTACGTCGTGTTGTCTGATTAGGAAAATTCCGCCCACAAATAGCGTAATAAGACCGGAAACTATCATCACGCTTTGAACAAACTCCATACCGGTAGCTTGAGCCGCGATAGCGTAGTATCTAAATAAAGCTAGCATCGCGCACTTTAGCAAAACGCCTGAAAGCAGAGCCGAAATCGGCGCAGGGCCTTGGGCGTGAACGTCCGGAAGCCAGGTGTGCGTAGGGGCTAGACCCGCTTTCGTACCAAAGCCGATAAGCGCAAAGACAAAGATTAGCTTTGCGACGTCAGGGCTTAAATTTTTAGCATTTGCCATTATGCCGGTCCATAGCATCGCTGCCTCGCCGTCTTTTATCTCCGCAAAGGTCGCAGAGTAAAGAAGCACGGTCGCATAAAGCGCAAACGCTAGGCCGATAGAGCAAAGGACTATGTATTTATAGCCGCTCTCGGTTGATTTTTGATCTTTTAAGATCGCAACTAGAAACACTGATGAAAGCGTAGTAGCCTCGATCGCAGCCCACATAAACGCGACGTTGTTACAGATGACGCTTAAGCTCATCGTAAAGATAAACACGTGGCTAAGCGCGTAGTATTTCTTAAGCGCGCTTAAATTTATATGTCCCTCTTCAAGCTCCCATCTCATATAGTGGGTCGCGTATAAATTTACGAGTAGTCCCGTAACCGCGATAAGTATCAAAAATACGCAGCCAAGGCTGTCTAGAAACAAAAATTTATCGTGCGCGTAAAACGTACCGCCGGTTAAAACCTTGCTTACGTTAAATAGCAACGCCAAAGACGTAACTGCGCTAACGGCTACGTGAAGCAAACTCAAAAAAGCGTAATTTTTCGGAGAGAAAAATAGCAGTATCGCTCCAAGAAGCGGTAAAATTAATATTAAAGTTAAACTATCCATCTCTATCCCCTTAAATTCGTAGCCTTAGACGTATCAAGGCTGCCGTATGCTTTATAAAATCTAATCGCAAGAACGCTCATAATGATAACCGCAAAAATCGCGTCTGTTAAAATTCCAAGCTCGACAAGCTCGTTTGAGTTGTAAGCCATGAGCGCTAGGCTTAGATGTATGCCGTTTTCAAAAAGGCAATAAGCTAAAATTTGCTTGATAAACGAGTTTCTAAGCATAAAGCCAAAAACCCCCATCATAAACACGCAAACCGCGGCTAGTAGCATTATTTTCTCTTGGATTAGCGAAAACTCCAAAAATATCGGATTAATACTCATCGCCAAAGCCAAACTAAAACCCATCGCTATAACGGGGCTCACAAAAAAGCCGCCTACGGGCTCGTCTTCGTGTACGACGCCAAGATTTTTAATAAGCCAAAGCAAGATCGCAGGCACGAATAAAACCTTCGTAAAAAACGCCACGACCGCCCACGTGGATAGTTGCTCGGCGTTAAATTTAGACGACAACGCAAAAAATATCCCGACTAATAGCAGCGTCTGAACTCCATAAACTATGACGGATAGTTTTAGGCTTCTTAGCCCGAAAACCGCCAAAGACGTTACCATCATACAGATAGCCAAAGTATCTAAAATATTCATCTCACACCCCCACGACGTAAAGCGTCAAAGCCACGAAAGATATGGCTAGAGCGGCTACCGCGTTTTTACGTAAGCTCGAAGTCATCTGGAACCTAGGTCCGAAGTTGTCTATAAACACGGCCGCTACGTAAAACACTCCCGTTTTTAAGACGAAAATTATCACCGCTAAAAACGGATTGCTAAAATTCCACGGCTCGAAAATCGAAAGGAAAAGCCCGATCATCGCAAATTGTTTTAAGATAAGCGAAGCTTGAACTAGGCCTAGGTCAGAGCCGGCGTATTCGCCTAGCAAGCCTTCTTGTAACTCTTGCTCGGCTTCTGCGAGGTCAAAAGGTTTTCTGCCGGTTTCAACGTATATGCACCACAAAAACGCGATCGAAGCAACCGCAAAGCTTGGGATCTGATATCCGATTTGTCCGCTTTTTACCATTGATTGGATTTCTACTAAATTTGACGTTCCGGCTGCAAGCATAACGACGATTAGGCACATTATCATAACAGGCTCTACGTAGACGGCTAGCATCTGCTCGCGTCCGCCGCCGGTAGCCGCAAACGGGTTGCCGCTATCCATAGACGCAGCGCCGAAAACAAAGCGAAGTAGCGCGCCTAGGTAAAGAATCACGAAAATATCGGAGTATGCTCCAAAAATCGTGCTTTTGCTATAAGTAATAGGAATAGCCGCTAGTATCGCCGCCGAAGTAGCAAACAAGAAAAACGGAGCCTGCCTAAATACCCAGTGAGAGCATGCAGGCACGGTTCTACCGCGTCTAAATAGCTTTATGATGTCGCGATACGTCTGGAAAAAATCGCTACCTTGTTTTGATTGCAGTTTGGCTCTTAGTTTCCTAGCCATACCGTCAAACAAGGGCGCAACCAAGACGATGACGACTACTTGAAATATCATCAAAAGTATAGTCTGTAAAATTTCCATCTCACGCCCCCTATATCAAAAAGTAGCTAACCGCTAGTATCGCGCAAAGATATATGAGGATATATAGCGCGTAAACGTTGGTGTAGCCGCTTTGCATTATGCCTATTTTTTCAGCGACCTTTTCGGTAAATTTAATCACCGGCTCGTAAAATAGCCCCCACCAGATATCTTTTGGATGGTTGTGATACTCGACCGGGTTAAAATAGCCTTTAGTCACGACCTTTCTCTCGCCTTTAAATAGCCAGTTCATTATGCGCCTTAGATCGCCCGTGAAAGGACCGCCCGTCATTTGCATGCGAGAGCTGTATTTAAATCCGCAAGCCCAAGGATCGGTCTCGCGAGGTTTCTCGCGGTTTGCTTTCATCACGGCCAAAATCGCAAAAGGCAAAACCATAGTAGAACACAAGATGATGGCTATAAGCGGAGTGGAAACCACGCTACCTAAATTTGAGGTTAAATTTATACCGTGGCTAGCTACGTAACCGCCTGCGCCGCCTATGGAATTTACGGCCGTTTGGATGTAGCCGACGACCACGTTAGCTCCGATACCAAAGCCTATACAGCCGATCATTAGCACTATCATGCCAAGCACCATAAATATCGGGCTTTCTTTTGCGTTTTCCCAAATTTTCTGATCTCTTGGAGTTCCCGCAAAGATTACTGCGTAAAGCTTAAGGTGCATGCCGACTAACACGCCCGTAAGCGCTAGCGCGACGACTGAAAGCGTAAAAGCGTATCTAGTAAAGATGCCCTGCTCTAGCGCGCCTTGAAGCATACCTTGATAGGTAAACCACTCGGATACGAAGCCGTTAACGGGAGGAAGCGCCGCGATACCCATGATACCGATAAACATACCAACAGACGTCCAAGGCATCTTTTTAGCTAGGCCGCCTAGCACGTCCATATCGCGAGTGTGCGTAGCGTGCAAAACCGAACCCGCGCAAAGAAACAAAAGTCCTTTAAATATCGCGTGGTTAACCACGTGATAGCATCCGGCTAAAAATCCGATCGCGGCAAGCGTCATATTTCCGGCGGCTAGACCGTATAAACCGGTGCCAAGACCGAGCAAGATAATGCCGATGTTTTCAACTGAGTGATAAGCAAGAAGCGCTTTGTAGTCGTGCTGGCAAAGAGCGTAAAGAACGCCAAAAAGCGAGCTAGCGGCACCCAAAATCAAAACCGTCAAGCCAAAGTAAATGCTTAAAGGCAAGAAAAGCGTAAATTTAACTAGAGTAAATAGCGCAACCTTTATCATTACGCCGCTCATTAAAGCAGAGACGTTTGAAGGAGCGGCCGGGTGAGCCATCGGTAGCCATACGTGAAACGGCCACATACCCGCCTTGCTGCCAAAACCGACCAAAAATAGTATAAACACGACGACGCTAGCCGCAGTCGGCATATTTAGGTGGGCAAATTTGCTAAACTCGGCGCTGCCGGCGTAGTGAGCCATTATTAGCAGTCCGCAAGTGATACAAAACGCGCCGACTTGAGCTATGCCAAGATACACCATCACCGCTTTTAGCGTGCCTTTGCCGTCGTTTACGAGGATGAGGAAAGACGAAATAAGCGTCATAAGCTCCCACAAAACGATGAAGCAAAATACGTTATTTGCGCTGATGACTAGAAGCATCGAAAGGATGAAAAGGTTAAACAAACAGGCGAAAACGCCTACGCTTGCTTTTTTTATGTATTCCTCCGCGTAGCTCATACCATAGACGCTGCTGGCAAAACCGATAAAGACGACTACGAAGCTAAAGAAATTTCCAAGCGGAGTTAGCTCGAATTTCGGCGCGTATAAAAAGTCTCCGCCAAGAGCGAAGCCCTGTATCGTCCCCATATGCGCCACAAAGTAGCAAAGCGCGTAAAAACAGCTGATCGCGCTTAGTCCAAAGCCGATTTTGACGGCTGATTTTTGAGCGCCGTAGAGCAGGATGCTAACGGCAGCGCTAACTAAGAAAAGCAGATACACGCCTACCATCTCGCACCCCCTTGTGCGCCGCTATTTTCGTCGTTCATAGCGCGCGAATTTGACGCCGCTTGCTCTCTTGCTTGCTCGCTAGGAGTTTTGTCAAGCTCGTTGATAACGATAACGTCGGCCTCCGCATCCACGTCCTGAGCGCCGATATCGGCTAAAACGTGAGGCTCTTTTAAATTTCCGCTTCCGCGTAAAATTTTATTTACGAAATCCTGCGCAGCCTCCTGCTCGATCCTGTTGCCAAGCTTGTGATGGCTGTGTAGAGGATCGACCATGATGATAGCGCTGGTCGGACAAACCTCGACGCACGCAGGGCCGTTTTCGCGTCCGAAGCACATATCGCATTTGATCGCGGTATTTTTCGCGCCCGCCTGGCTCTCGATCTCGAGGTAGTACTTAGGCTCTACCGCGTAGTTGACGGACGGCATGAGCTCGGCGCTCGAGCTTATCGCGCCGTAAGGGCAAGCGATCGTGCAGAGTTTGCAGCCTATACATATCTCCTCATGCAGCTCGATGCAGTTATCGTCAAACCTGAGTGCCCCGGTAGGACATACGTTCGCGCAAGGACCGTCATCGCACTGGCGACACTGCGTCGGCATGACGCCTTTTGCTTGACGTAGCACTGTTAGTCTAGCTTTTGAAAGCTTACCGCGCTCGTAAGCGCTACGAAAACAGGCCGCCATGCAAGTAGCGCAACCGATACAACGTTTGTAATCGGCGATCACAAATTTATGTTGTTTCATAAATTCTCCTTTCTACTTGTTTTACGATTCTTGATTTCTCTTAAATCTTGAGCTAATTGTATTACTTTTAGAAATTTATTTCCGTCATTTGCCTGACGAATTTTGTATTTTTTAGATTAATTTTTATGAATTATTTATTTTTAAGTTTATTTTTAAATTTTACTGTAAAATGGGCACTCTTTTAAACTTATGCGAATATAAAAATATTACGCATAGGCTATCTAATGCACTAAAAAGAGTGTTTTAGTCCTATAATGCCTCAGAAAGCTTAAGCCAAAATTTAATCTCCGCCTTTGAAATTTGACGGAATACTTTTTGCTAAGACTTGCTGCTAGTAATATAAAAAGGATAAAAATGCAGATCAAAAACGGCGCCTCAAACGAGATTTTAAAGACCTTGGCAAACCGCGTAGCTCAAGGTCAAAAAGGCGATAAATTTTTAGCCAGCTCTACTCTCGCGGCGGCAAATTTGACGGATTTTGCCCAGATGCTGGATAAATTTAACGAAAAAGCAAATTCAAACAGTGCGGCGGGTAAATTTGACGCGGATAAATTTGACGGCGGCGAAAAAAGCTCATTTTTGCAAAATTTAGCCCGAGACGAAAACGAAGCGCAAATCTATGCAAAACTAGAGCGCGAAGCCAAAGAAGCCGCGAAAATGTTTAAGAAATTTGATTTTATGCAGATGATGACGAAGCTAGAAATGGGCAATCTAAAAGACGGCGAGCGAGCGGAAATCTTTGCCAAAATGAACAAGATCGCAAGGGAAATTTGAGCGCGGTTAAATTTCCGCCCGATCTCTCAAAAAATGCTCTACAAAGATTGCTACAAATAAATTTAAGCCAAATCGACAAACTACGCGCACCAGCTCTTAGAAAGTCAAATTTAAGGTAAATTTCCTCGCCGTCTTTCCTTAAATTTTTGTATATTTTATCTGTTTTTTGATAAAATCGCGAATTTTAAGGATAAGGAAAATTTGAATATGAACTATGATATTATCGTCGTCGGAGGCGGCCATGCGGGCATCGAAGCCAGCCTCGCCGCCGCAAAAATGGGCAAAAAAACGCTACTAATCACCATCCTAGCCGAGCAAATCGGCGCAGCCAGCTGCAACCCCGCAATAGGGGGCCTAGCAAAAGGCCACCTCGTAAAAGAGATCGACGCTCTGGGCGGACAGATGGGGCTGACGACCGATGCCGTGGGCATACAGTTTCGCGTGCTAAACGAGAGCAAGGGGCCAGCAGTGCGAGGCAGCCGCGCTCAGATCGATATGGACCGCTACCGCGTCTATATGCGAAACTTGCTGCTAAATACGCCAAATCTTGAAATCAGCCAAGAGATCGCAACGCAAATTTTAAGCTCGGACGGCGAAATCACGGGCGTTAAAACCCACCTAGGCAACGAGTATAAAACCAGCAAGCTCATCATCACGACGGGTACGTTTTTAAACGGGCTGATACACGTCGGATTTAACAAACTAGAAGCCGGCCGCGTGGGCGAGCTAAGCGCCAAAAATCTAAGCGATAGCCTACGCGAACTAGGCCTAGAAGTCGGTCGGCTAAAGACCGGCACCTGCCCGCGCGTGGACGCTAAAAGCATAGACTTTAGCGTGCTTGAGATCCAAGGCGGCGACGAGAACCCGAGCCCCTTTAGCTTCCGCACGCAGGACTTTGCGCCTACGCAGCTGCCCTGCTACATCGCCTACACGAATGAGACTACGCACGACATCATCCGCTCAAATTTCGACAAAGCGCCGCTATTTACGGGCCAGATAGAGGGCGTGGGTCCGCGCTACTGCCCGAGCATCGAGGATAAGATAAATAGATTCGGCGACCGCGACAGGCATCATCTTTTCGTCGAGCCGCAGACGCTAGAGGCCACGGAGTACTACATCAACGGCTTTTCTACGAGCTTGCCGTATGAAGTGCAGGTCGCGATGCTGCGCTCGGTCAAGGGCTTTGAAAACGCTCGCATCGTGCGCCACGGCTACGCGATCGAGTACGACTACATCCAGCCTACCGAGCTAAAACACACGCTAGAGACCAAAAAAGCGCGCGGACTATATCTCGCGGGCCAGATCAACGGCACCACGGGCTACGAGGAAGCGGGTGCGCAGGGGCTGATGGCGGGCATAAACGCAGCGCTTGCGCTTGATGGCAAAGAGCCGTTCGTCCTGCGCCGCGACGAGGCCTACATCGGCGTTCTCATCGACGATCTAGTGACCAAAGGCACCAAGGAGCCCTACCGCATGTTTACCTCCCGCGCCGAGTATAGACTGCTTTTGCGCGAGGATAACGCCGTGCTGCGCCTGGGAGGATACGGCCGCGAGCTTGGGCTGCTAGACGAAGCGACCTTTGAAAAGATCGAAGCCATAAGGTCAAATTTGACTCGCGGGCTAGAGCTGCTAAACACCACCGAGATCACGCCGACGAAGCGAAATTTAGAGCTTTTAGCTAGCCTTGACGAGGAGATAATCAGCCAAAATTTGACCCTGCAAAAAATCGTCGCCAGAAAGAGCTTCACGGGCGAAAAGCTACGCAAGCTAGATCCATTTTTTGAGGCGCTCGACGAGGCGAGCTTGGAGCAAATTTTAACCGAAGCCAAATACCAGCACTACATCGCCGAGCAAAAAAAGCAGATCGACCGCATGAAAGATATGATGAGCGTGAAAATCCCCGAGGGCTTTAGATTCCGCGGCATCAGCGGGCTTAGCAACGAAGTGGTCGAAAAGCTCGAGAGATTCGCCCCGCCGACGCTCTTTGCGGCTAGCGAAATCAGCGGCGTGACGCCTGCTGCGATAGATATTTTACATATTTATATAAAGATGAACGCGAGGGAGTCGCAGTAAGTCGCGATAAAATGCTATTTAACAAGGGCAGGCGTTAAATTTGAGGTTAAATTTAACGCTTCGCCTTTTTACAAACCCGTCAAATTTAAACGTATCTACTAATCTCTATCAAATTTCCATCCGGGTCGCGCACGTAGATTGAGCTTATCGCCCCAAGCGCGCCAGTTCTAGGCACGATGCCCTGCTCTACGGCTATGCTAGCAGCCTCTAACTCCTCTAAAACTAGCTCAAGCGGCGTATCCACAATCAAACAAATATCGGCTGTTCCGACGTTTGCATTCATGGCGTTTGGCAAAATCTCCTCGCCTTTTACGTGTAAATTTATCTTTTGCGAGCCAAAGGCTAGAGCCTTGCGTCCGTTTGCGAAATCAATCTCGCGCATACCCAGCACGCGCACGTAAAAATCAAGCGTCCGTTGTAAATCAGCAACCGTTAAAACAATGTGATCGATCGAAGCGATACGCATATATTCTCCTTTTAAATCAAATTTAACCAAGCATTTCCCGCTAAAAACGGCAAATTTGACGACGTAAATTTAAAGTCGCTCGGCGTCAAATTTTTGCGGTGCTGGCAAAACCAGCACAACAAAACCGAATTTAAATTTACGCCTGTTTGTAAGCCGTCAAATTTAAACCGCAGAGCCAAATTTACACTCAAATTTTACTCCCTAAAGCCTTAAAAAACGAAATAGTAAATGATGATTTAAAAATAATTTAAATATTTAAACTATTTGCCGAAAAAATGAAAGTTTAATTTTCATAAGAGTATAATCTCAATTATTCTTCAAAAACCGTTGAAAGGAAAGTAATGTCCGTAAAACAAGAAAGACGAGATTTTATCGGTCTAGCGTTTGGCGCGGTAGCCGCAGTCGGCGGCGCAGCGACTCTCGTAGCCGTTAAAAAGACCTGGGACCCGCTTCCTAGCGTAAAGGCGGCTGGATTTACGACTGTAGATCTTAGCCCGATGAAAGACGGCGAGATGCGCCAGATCGAGTGGCGTAAAAAGCCGATATTCGTTCTAAAAAAGGACGCTTCGATGGCGCCTAACGACAAGCGCGATATCGTAGTAGAGGGCGCTAGATATATGGTTGCGATCGGACTTTGTACGCATCTTGGCTGTATTCCCGAGTGGAAACCTGGCAAACAAGTTTTCGTTTGCGCCTGTCACGGAGGCGAATTTAACGCAGACGGCGTAAATACCTTCGGCCCTCCTCCGCGCCCGCTAGACATACCGCCGTTTAAGATAGACGGTACGAAACTCGTTTTGGGCGAGACCAGCCCCGAATACGAAAAACTAACGGCTCAAGCGTAAGGAGGGCAAAATGCACATCAGAAAATCAACGGGCGTTTTAGACTGGCTGGATCAAAGGATCGCCCTAAACAAGCTAATGAAAGTCCTCGTCAGCGAATACTGGATACCGAAAAATATAAATTTCCTCTGGGCGATGGGCGTTATACTCACGACGCTTTTTGCGTTGCTCATTTTTACCGGATTTATGCTAGTTATGTACTATAAACCGGATATAAATTTAGCCTTTGACAGCGTAAATTTGACCATAATGAAAGAGGTCGAGTACGGATGGCTATGGCGCCATATCCACGCAGTTGCGGCTTCGGTCGTATTTCTCATAATCTACATCCACACCTTTACGGCGATTTACTACGGCTCTTATAAAAAAGGCCGCGAGATGATTTGGATTAGCGGCATGCTGCTTTTCATTTTGTTCTCTGCCGAGGCGTTTAGCGGATACATGCTACCTTGGGGACAGATGAGCTACTGGGCTGCGATGGTTATTACGAATTTATTCGGCGGCATCCCGGTTATCGGCGACGCGGTAGTCGAGTGGATCAGAGGCGACTACGCCGTTAGCGATCCGACTTTGACGAGATTTTTTATGCTTCACGTCTGCTTGCTGCCGATCGTGCTTATAGCAGTCGTAGCGATACACTTTTATACGCTTCGCGTTCCGCACGTAAATAACGAAACGGGCGAGGAGATAGACTTTGAAGTAGAAGCCGAAAAATACCTAAGCGGCGATACGAAAAACGCGAAAGTAATTCCGTTTTGGCCGGGATTTTTGGCAAAAGACTTCATGTATATCGGCTTTTTTATGATTTTCTTTTTCTATTTAGTCTGTTTCCATTTCAACTTTGCGATGGATCCGATAAATTTCGAGCCGGGCAACCCGCTAAAAACGCCTCCGCACATCTATCCTGAGTGGTATTTCTTGTGGCAGTATGAGATTTTACGCGGATTTTTCTTCGATATTTTCGGCTTTAAAGCTTACAACATCGGCCTTATCGCGTTTGCGATCGCAGGCGTAGCTCTATTTTTCATGCCGCTTTACGACAGAAGCGACGTCGTGGCTCCGGCTCACGAGAGAAAGGGCTTTTTCGTATGGTTCTGGTTGCTAGTGGTCGACATGATCGTGCTTACGATCTTCGGCAAACTACCTGCCGACGGCGTAACGCTAGGCATTTCAAACGCCTGGATAGGCTTTTTCTCGACTATAGCGTTTTTTATCCTACTTTTCGTAGTCTTGCCTATCATAACGACGCTTGAGAAAAAAGGAGCGATGAAATGAAAGAACTAAAAATTTTTATAATCGTAGTCGCGCTTACCGGCGTAGCGTACTGGGGCATAGAGCCATACGCGCACAGCGTCATGCATCCGCACGTAAATTCGGCTGATTATGACTTTGGCGCAGAGGACGTAGCTCAAGCTAAATCCGTAGTAGAAGCTAGACAAAAAGCTCTTGAAGCCGCGCAAGCACTAAACGACGAAAAGAAAATCGCCGGAGCGAAAAAAGATTTAGAAGAAGCAAAAAAATCTCTTGAGGATTACACGGCGTTTTGGAAAGAAGTAAAGACTATAAATTTAGCCAAAGGAGACGCCGCTAAAGGCGCGGAAACTTTTGCTAACGCGGGTTGTACGGGCTGTCACGGAGTCGAAGCTGCGGGCATGCCTACAGCTATGAGTGCTGCTGAACTTAGCGAAGCGTACGGCGTAGTGCCGCCCGATCTTAGTACTGCAGGAGCGATATACGACGCGCATTTCCTAGCAGCTCTTATAAAAGACCCGACTAAAGCACTAAAGCTAACGCATAAATTTAACGACGAAAAGCCTTATCCGATGCCGGCCTTTTTTGGAGCGGGCGGAGAAGATCCAAATGCCGAGATCGCTGATATAGTCGCGTATCTAAAGTCTATCGCGCCTAAAGAAGTTAGCGACGAACAGGTATTTCGCGACGCATGTCAAAGATGCCACGACATGAAGTACGAAAACAAATACACGCTAACCAACCGTGTAAATTTAGCCGCGTATATGGGCTCAAACCCGCCTGATTTATCGATGATGATCCGCTCAAAAGGCGATGATTATCTGCATAAATTTATAAACGACACGCAAAAGATGCTACCAGGCACAGCGATGCCTCGCGTAGGACTAAGCAAGGCTAGCGAGGATCAAATCGTAGCCTATATGCAAAAAGCCGGCGACGCTAAAAAAGCCGAGCGCGAAAGTCTAGGCATAAATGTGATGATTTACTTCCTGATTTTCGGCATTTTCGGATGGCTTTGGAAACGCAAAGTCTGGTCTAGCCTACACTAAAATTTGAGCCCGACTCCGGGCTCTTTTTAAATTTACAGCTTTGCTTCCTTTTTTTGATTTTTAAATTTGCCCCGCTTTTAACTCGCAAATAGTTTTTAATCGCTTGCCGCCTAACTCAAAGCCGAATTTAGCCCCGCCGCTCGCCCAAATTTAAACGTTTTTTTAGACTCGTCCGCTAAAATGCGTTAAATTTTAAAAGGAAAAAAGATGAACAGGGCAGAATTTCAAAAGCTAAATTCTAGCGAAAAACAAGACGCGATGCTAAAAATATCCGCCACATATCCGCAATTTAAATTTCTAAATTTAAGCAAATTTACGTGCGGCAAGCATAGCTTTGAGACGGGCGTTTTTGATTTTGAGGGGAGCGAGTTCGTTTTTATCCCGGGGGACAAGCCCGAGCTTGGCTGGGATGATTTTGCCGTTTTAGATGAAATTTCGGCAAAAGAGATTAAAGAACGATGCGACTTTTGCCCCGAGGATCAAAGCCTGCGCGAATTCGTAGCAAAACAAACCTCGCCGCTTCGCCGCGCTAAAATCCCCGCTATGCTAGCTGAAAGAAAACCCGCCGAGCTTAGCTGGTACGAGGTAGATTTAAGCGACGAAAGGCTTAAAATTTACGCAAACGAGATAGAGGATTTTTCGCGCGGTAAAGACAAAGATATTTCTGAAATGACGGTTTGCAGCGCAATAAAGTTAGTTCGCGAAGACGGCAAAATTCGCGCGTTTTTTATTTGACGACGTCACGCACGAGGAGCTTGAAGCAAATTTACGCAAAAACGGCTTTAGCCTACCCAGTCAGGACGAGTGGGAATATCTAGCCGGATGCGGGGCGCGCACGCTTTGGCGCTTCGGCGACAAGCCTGATCCCGACAAGGTAGCGTTACCGCACGTTAAGCAGCCCGAAAATCTGGAATTTTCGCTATTTGAGCCCAATTTATTCGGGCTATTCATTGCCTTTGATCCTTACCCGGTCGAGCTTGTTAGCGCGCCGATATACTTTAAAGGCGGCGACGGCGGCAGCGCGTTTTGGGGCGGCGAGTCGCTGTTTGAGTGCCTGCTATCCGTCTCGCCTTTTTACGCTATGAGCGAGGAGATGCGAAATGATTATTTGGAGTTTTTGGATGACGGCGATATCGATAACGCGATTTATAGGCGTATTTTTAGACTTTGAAAAAGCGCTTTAGCTGCTAAATTTAGCGCCGATTAAAGATATCTCGCCGCACGTTTTAGCTCAAATTTATGTCGCCGCGTAAAGGCTTAAGTTAGCCTAGGTACCAAGAATATAAATTTAAACGCGTACGCTACGCCTGCTTTGCAAAACGCTTTTGCACCGATTTACGACAATCGCGAAATTAAAATAGATAAATTCGCCGCAAAAGCCAAGCTTGCTTTCGTTTTTCATTGCTTAAATTCTCGTAGATTTATCCTTAGATGCTAAAATCAGCCACCGTTTTTTCATAAAATTTACCGAAAAGGAAAAATATGGCCAAATTTAAATTTTTTGTCGCTCTTGCAGCGCTTTGCTTTGGACTAAATTTAAGCGCTAGCGAGCTGGAGGGCAGGTGGAGCATCGTCTCGGCAAATATAGACGGGCAGGAGGTGCAAACGGCGGGGCAAAAGTGCTTTGAAGATTCGTTTTTCGAGGTTAGCGGCCGCGAGGCAAAGCTAGGCCTTAGCTCCGTAGGCGAGGACGGCGCGTGCAAAAGCGGCGCGGCAAGCTACGCCTTTAAAAGCATGGGTGCTGGCAAATACGCGCTGGGTCCTATCGGCGAGTTTTGGCTAGAAGATGGCGCGCTAAAGGTAAAGCAGTCCTTAGACGGCGGCAATTTTATCGTCTTTTCTTTCAAAAAAGACGCGGCCGCAAACAAAGCCGTGACAACGGCAACCGGCTCAAATTTGAGCGCGGACGAGCTAGAGGGCAGATGGGAGATCGACTCGGTCGCAGCACAAGGGCAGACGTTTAAAACGGCGGGCCAAAAGTGCTTTGAAGATTCGTTTTTCCAGATCTCGGGCGGCAAAGTCATAGTCAGTATCGTAGCGGCAAATCCGGACGGCACGTGCAAAACCGGCGCAGGAGAAAGCGGCTACAAAAGCCTTGGCGCAGGTAGGTACGCGCTAGATAACGATGCGGGCGAATTTAGGCTAAAAAACGGCTCGCTCGAATACGAACAAAGCGCGGGCGGCATCGTGTTTACCTTTAAAAAAAGCCGCGCGGCACAGGCTAGCTCAAATCAGGCGCAAGCCAAATCAAACTCAAATTTAGAGCCCCAAAAAGACCCTAGCGTCAAGCATAGCGACGCAAAAGCTACCAAAAAAGGCACGGGCGTGTTTGCGGGCAAGTGGTTCTTCATAAACACCAATACCGACATATCCTTTTATCTGCGCGACGACGGCACTTACGCGAGCCGTTTAGAAAAGCCCGACTGGCGCACGCGCATCGACGGCACGTATAAAAAAGACGGCAAAAAAATCGTACGAACCGCCAACGACGGCGAGCAAAGCACATATAGCTGCGAGGATGCGGATTGCACGTTTTTGTGGAGCGACGGCGGATACCATCTCTTTAACGCTCAAATCTTAAATGAGGTGCCAAAGGGCAGCTACTCATTCACCGCCGTTGGCTCCATGTCCGTTTACAACGCCTCGGGCGGCACAGATATCGTGGGCGGCGGCGTGAGCGGGTACTATGACTTCGACGGCAAAGGCCGCTTCAAGGACGGCAGTTGGGCCTACTCCTCCGCCGCCATGAGCAATGTGGGCGGCGGCGGAACAAGATCTAGCAGTAGCGCGGGCTCATATACGCTAGACGCGGGCGAGCTCACGCTCAGATACGACGATGGGCAGACGCAGCGACATAGCTTTTTTTACATCCCGCCCACTAGCGAAGGCAAGGCAGGCGGAGCGGTCGTCGACGGCGCGATATATTTTTTGGACGAATAACAAAACCCGAGCAAATTCGCCGCATTCGGTAAATTTGCGGACGGGTTCGCGCAAACCAAGACTAAATTTATGAAAGGAAAAATATGGCTAAATTTAAATTTTTTGCAATCCTCGCGGCGCTTTGCCTCGGGTTAAATTTAAGCGCTAGCGAGCTGGAGGGCAGATGGAGCATCGTCTCGGTTACGGCGCAGGGACAGACGTTTAAAACGGCCGGACAAAAGTGCCTTGAAGACTCTTTTATCGAGGCTAGCGGCGATAACGCGCGCCTAAGCCTAAGTAGCGCGGACGGCAGCTCATGCGAAAAAGCCGAACAAAACTTCGCTCTAAAAAGCCTAGGCGGCGGCAGATACTCGCTTGGCGGCGCAGAGCTACGGCTAAATAACGGCTCGCTCGAATACAAACAAGGCACGGGCGGCAATGAAATCGTATTTACCTTTAAAAAAGACGAGGTAAATTTAGCCGGCATCGTAAACGGTGCCGTAAATCAAGCAAGCCTCGGCAAATCAAATTTAAGCGAGATCGAGGGCAGATGGGAGCTAGTCTCGCTAAAGGCGCAGGGGCAGAGCTTTAAAGTCGCGGGACAAAAGTGCTTCGGCGACTCGTTTTTTGAGATCGGCGGCGATGAAGCGACGGTAGGCATCGTGGGCGTAAATCCGGACGGTTCGTGCAACAATAGCGCGGGCAAAAGCGGCTACGAAAGTCTAGGCGGCGGCAAATACACGCTTAGCGCTAAAGGGCTGGGCGAGTTTTGGCTAAAAGACGGCATGCTCGAATACAAACAAGTCGCGGACGGGCAAGAGGTCTTGTTCGTCTTTAAAAAAAGCGCAAGTAGCGCGCAAGCGAAAGCAAGCAAATCAAGCTCAAATTCGGGCGAGTCCACAAAACCCGCAAAGGACTCTAGCGTCAAACATAGTAGCGCCGGGGCGAGCAAAAAAGGCTCGGGAGTATTTGGCGGTACGAAATTTAACATGCTTTTAAATACGAGCGAGGATTATTCCTTTTACCTACGCGACGACGGCACCTACGCTAGCCGCCTAGAAAAGCCAGACTGGCGCACGCGCATCGACGGCACGTATAAGGTCAAAGACGGCATCCTAACGATAACTAGCAACGACGACTACGATACGAGCTACTACTGCGAGAACGACGACTGCACCTTTTTGTGGAACTCCATCGGCACGGGGTATTATATGTTTCAGGCGCAAATTTCAAGCCAAATGCCAAAAGAGTGCTTCTCGTTTCGCAAAGCTAGCTCGTCGTCCCTGCACGGCTGGTCGGGCGGTAGCGATACTGTAAGCGTAGGCGTGAGCGGATACTACTGCTTTGACGGCAAAGGGCGCTTTAGCTCTGGCGGATCGTCGTATGCTACGGCAACCTCGGGTACCGGCGGCGGCGGACTTGGCGGGGGCAGCTCAAAATCGCGCAGCGAAGAGGGCTCATACACGCTCGATCAAGGCGAACTAACGCTCAAATACGACGACGGTACGGTTGTTCGCCACAGCTTTTTCTACACTCCGCCGCGCAGTAAAGATAACAAAGCCATGGCGATCATCGACGGCGAGGTTTATCGGTAGGCTGGCTCTTTTTAGTCGGTAGGTTTTTAGCGTTTTAGCCCGTTTTTGATCGGGCTAAACTTACATGCTGCGCCAACCAAATTTGATAGTCTACTCTCGCCCCTCACGACCATCAAATTTGCTCGCCGCCCGGTTCAAAACCTACCTTAAATTTGACGCCGTACGTTAAAATTCCGTCGTCAAATTTTACCCTCGCTCGCCCTGCCAAAAATCTCAAATTTAATGCACTAAATAATATTTTTTCAAATTTCCCTCGCTTTTTACGCCCGATTTTGGCTATAGTTTCAACCAAAGCAGATCGCGGTCGCGATTTACATTTGCATAAATTTATATTCATTCACGATTTCTGCAAATTTACACAAACTAGAGCTCAAATTTGCGCTCAAATTTAACAAAGTTCTGCGTGTCGGAAAGATTTTTTACGGATCAAAGTATGCATTTTATCGGTATCGACATCGGCGGGGCGTCGTCAAAGGTCGCCGTTATGGACGAGCACGGCAAATTTTGCGAGCTATTTTTGCTACCTAGCGGCTTTAGCGCGGTCAAGGTCGCGCGGCAGATCAAGAAAGTTTTAGAGCAAAAAGGCTACGGCGAGGGCTTCGTGACGGCTACTGGCTACGGGCGAGTTAGCGTGGAGTACGCACAGCTTAGCATGAGCAAAATTTTATGCCACGGCCTCGGGGCGCACTTTTTGTTTGAGCCGGGCTGCACCGTAGAGGGCGTGGGTGGGCAGGATACGAAGGCGATCAAGACCCTAAACGGCAAGCACGCGGATTTCATCATGAACGACAAGTGCTCGGCGGGCACGGGCAAATTTTTAGAGATCAGCGCAGGCCGCTTGGGGCTTGAGCTTAGCGAAATTTACAAAACCGCCCGAAAAAATCCAGCGATCAAACTAAACTCGACCTGCACTGTTTTTGCCGAAAGCGAGATCGTCTCGCTAAGCGCAAACGGAGCCGAAACGAGCGAGATCGCCTACGCCATCGTGGACTCGTCCGCGCACAAGGTCGCCTCTCTCATCAAACGGCTGGAAAATCAAATTTACTTTTTAAGCGGCGGGCTTAGCAACGTGCCGCTCTTTAAACAGCTTCTAGGCGAGCATCTGGGGGCTGAAATTTTTACTCACAAAAACGCAATCTACTGCGGCGCGATGGGTGCTGCGATAATGGGAAAAAGGAGCAAAGATGAAATATGATTTTGCGGAGCTTAAAAAGCGAAATTCTATGGCACTCCAGGATCTAAAAGCAGAAGGAATGAGCGTCGTGGGGACGTTTTGCACATATTCGCCAAAGGAGCTCATTTACGCCGCGGGCGCGGTACCAGTTAGCCTGTGCGCTTCGGACGAAGGGCCGATAAACGCCGCTCACGCCGAGCTTCCGCGTAATCTTTGCCCACTAATCAAGGCAAGCTACGGCTACGCGCTAACGAAAAAATGCCCCTATATGAACGCCAGCGACGTAGTAGTCGGCGAGACAACCTGCGACGGCAAGAAAAAGATGTACGAGCTGCTAGCAAAACACAAAGAAGTCCGCGTTTTAGAGCTGCCAAATATGACAAATAAACGCAGTTTGGAGCTTTGGACACAAGAGCTACGGGAGTTTAAAGGCTATTTGGAGCAGCGTTTCGGCACGCAAATAACGGACGAAAAACTAAAAGAGACGATAGAGATTTTTAACGAGGAGCGAGACGCGCTAAACGAGCTAATGGAGCTTGGCAAGCTAAATCCAAGCCCGATTAGCGGTAGCGAAATGCATCAGGTGCTGTTTGCGAGCGACTACATCTACGACAAAAGCGAAAAGATACGCATGCTACGCTCCTACGTAAAAGCTCTGCGCGAAAAAGATATGAGCGGCGCCAAACACAAAAAGCGCATCATCATCACCGGCTGTCCAAGCGGGGGCATCTACGAAAAGGTCGTAAAGCAGATCGAGGAGCTAGGCGCGGACGTGGTAGCCTTTGAAAACTGCACGGGCACGAAAAACTATCAAAATAACGTAGAGCTAGAGGGCGATCTGGTCGCAAATATCGCCGAGCGCTACCTCAAAATCCCCTGTTCGGTGATGTATCAAAACGACGCGCGCTCAGAGGTTATCAAGAATTTCGTACGCGAATATCAAGCCCACGGCGTCATCGACGTCGTGCTAAGCGGCTGTCACACCTATGCAATCGAGACGAACAGGATCAAAGAAGCAAGCCGCGAAGCGGGAACGAACTATATGAGCCTGGAGACGGATTATTCCAAACAGGACGTCGGGCAAATTCGCACGCGCCTAGAGGCGTTTATAGAACTGCTTTAAGCGGGTCGCTCGAAATTTTAAAATGAAGAATTTTCTAAATTTAACAATCCAAAGAAAGGAGAGATTGCATGAAATTTAAAGAGATAGACGAATCTCGTCGCGGCTTTTTAAAAGGAGCTTTGGCGGCAGCCGCTATCGCAGGACCTGAAGCGATGCTCGCTGGCTATACGCCGTTTAAGCCCGATTCGCTGCAGGTTTGGTCGTGCGGAGGATTGTCTGAAGCATTTAACGAGCTAAACGCCGTTTATGAGTCCAAAACGGGGCATAATATCCAGTACACCGGCGCTTTTGCGGGAGCGCTCGGAAAGTCGCTACTGGCCTTGCAGGGCAAGACGGAGGTTTTCGGCGCCCGCGTTTTAGAGCTCTCTCAAAAACTACGCAAGGCTGGCCTTAGCCTTCGCTTTAGACCGCTGTGTTTTACCGACTACGTTTTAGTGGTGCCGAAGGGAAATCCCGCGGGTATTCGCGATCTAAAGGATCTAGCGGAACCCGGCGTGCGGGTGATGCTGCCGCTAAGGGCTTCGCCTCCGGGTAGCGGACCGGTAAAGGGAATTTTGAAAAATTCCGGCCTTACCGAGCCGGTCATGAAAAATATGGTCGCCAACGGAGCGTGCGTTATTACCATGATGTGCGATCTACTAGACGGCAAGGGCGATGCGTCCATCATCGAAAAGCGCCTAACGACGCACGATAGGTTTAAAGACAAAATCGAATACATGCCTATCGACGAGAAACTCATCCCGCCGGGGCCGCTTACCTTTACGCTAAATATCATGAAATACGTAAAAGACGAGAAGCTTGCCGACGATTTTGCGGACTTCGTCTGCTCGGACGGACAGGAAATTTTCGAGTGGCACGGCTTTACCTCCATCCATTCGGCGCGCGGGCTTGAACTCATAGAAAGGTTTGGTGTAAAAGATGTTTAGTATCGTAAATATGGCAAAGATGAAAAAAGTCTCTAGGCTAACTAAAATTCGTCGCTTGGTGCAGCTGATTTTTATCGGCGCGATCGGGCAATGGGCGTATTACGGGATTTTTAATGCCCATTTATCGTGCCTTTCGTAAACTGCCAATCCTGTCCGATCGTTACGTGCTGGGGGCGGATCGCTACCGTGTTTTTCGGCTTTTGGCTATTTATCCCCGTGCTGGTTATTTTCCTCGGGCGCGCCTTTTGCGGCTGGCTTTGCCCGGGCGGATTCGTAAATCAAATGCTGGGCAAATTTGCCACTTTTAAGCTCAAGCTAAAAAACAATAAGAAGCTACGATATGCGCAAATAGGCATGGTCCTAGCCGTTTTGCTTAGCGCCGGCGTCTATTTTATCTACGGCAACCCTCGCGTCATGATCCCTATCCGCACCAGCGACGAGTATCTCAACGCCGTTATCATGTCTTTTAAATTTTCCGACTGGTACTGGGCGGTTCGCACTGCCGTCGTCGTGGCCCTCATCGCCGCGTCCTTGATCGTCGCAAATTTATGGTGTCGCTTCGCCTGTCCTAGCGGCGGCATAATGGAGCTGCTGCGTAAAATTTCAATATTTCGCGTTTATAAAACAGATGCCTGCGATAACTGCAATGCCTGTTTGCGCAAATGCGAAATGGGCACTAGACCGGACGAGATGAACTGCACGAACTGCGGCGATTGTATGGACGTTTGCCACACGGACGCCATCAAATTCGGAAGGAAAAAAGATTGATGAATTTTTTCGCCAGGCCCTCTTTCGACAATCACCCCTGCTTTAGCAAAAAAGCGTCCGCCGCCTACGGGCGCGTGCATCTTCCCGTAGCGCCGCATTGCAATATCCAATGCAATTTTTGTAACCGCATCTACGACTGCGCCAACGAAAATCGTCCGGGCGTAACGGGGAGGGTGCAAAGCCCCGACGAGGCCGCGCTATACGTGGAAAATCTATTTAAATTTAGACAAGATATCTCGGTCATCGGCATCGCAGGACCAGGAGATCCTATGTGCGATGCCGACAAGACCCTAGCGACCTTTGAAAAATGCAAAGCCCGCTTCCATCACGCCCTACTTTGCCTATCCACAAACGGCCTGTCCCTGCCCGAGCACGTGGATGATATCGTGCGAATCGGCGTGAGCCACGTGACGGTAACTGTCAATGCCGTAACGCCGGGCGTAGGCGGCAAAATTTATGCGTGGGTGCGCCACAAAAACAAAATTTATCGCGGCGAGGATGGCACTAGAATTCTTGCGGAGCGCCAAGAGGAAGGGATCCGCAAGCTAAAAGAAGCCCGTATGATCGTAAAGATCAATACGGTCGTAATCCCCGGCGTCAATATGGATCACGTCCCACGTATCGCCAAAAAGGCCAAAGAGTGGCAGGCCGATATCATGAACTGCATGGCGATGATCCCCGTGCATGACACCCCTTTTGCAAATATCAAATCGCCATCAAACGAAGAAATTCGCAGCATGCGAAAGCTAATCGGCGGCTCCATTCATCAAATGACTCACTGCAGCAGATGCCGCGCCGACGCGTGCGGCAAGCTTTGCGAGGGATAAGGCTTGCTTTGCGGCGGGTTTTGTCGGCTTTTTATCGGTCCGTCAAATTTAAATTTATATCGCGGTCGCGATTTTTACGATTTTATTTTCAAATTTCACAAAAGCAGTTAGTGAAGCTAAGACAAATTTTAAAACTAGGTGCGGCGCTTGCCGTTTGTTTAAATTTAGCGAGCGCAAAATCGCTTGAGCAGATCAAAAAAGACGGCGTGATCACTATCGCGACCGAGGGAGCGTATTCGCCGTTTTCGTTTCATAACAAAAAAGACGAGCTGATGGGCTACGACGTCGATATCGCAAGAGCGGTCGCAGACAAGCTAGGCCTAAAGCCTAACTTTATCGAAGCCTCTTGGGACGCGATGCTAGCGGCATTTGACGCGGGCAAGGCGGACACCGTGTTTAACCATGCAAGCATCACCGAAGAGCGCAAGAAAAAGTACGACTACTCCGTGCCGCACATGACCTCGTACTCGGCAATCATCGTGCACGAGGATAACGACGATATCAAGAGCTTCGCCGATCTAAAAGGCAAACGCTCGACGCACTCGGTAAATAGCATGTGGATCCCAACCGTCGAAAAATACAGCGCAAAACTCGTCGTAGCCGATAGCCTAAGCGATCAGATAAATCTCATAATCACCAAGCGCGCCGACGACACGATAGACGACGCCGTGATATTTTACGACTACAAACAAGCACCCAAAAGCCCCAATAAAGCTGATAGAAGCAGGCGAAGATCCGATGTATGCGGCTGCGATAGTGCATAAGGGCAACGCCGAGCTGCTAAACGCCGTAAAGAAGGCGCTAGAGGAGCTTAGGGCCGAGGGCAAGCTAAAAGAGATTTCGTTGAAATATTTCGGTAAAGATATTTCAGGATAAACCAAAAAGCGGCGATCGGGTAAATTTTAAATTTGCAAATTTAAAATTTATGTGGCCAAATTTATTTTTCAAACCATCTTTTGACCCAAATGCGTTTTCTAAATACTATTTTTATAACTTTTCTACATAACATAAAACTATAAAACAGGTATTTTGGCGCCAGTAAGTCGTTAAATTAAATTTAGTAAGATTATTTTTGGTTTTACGGATATTTTGTGTAAGACTCGTATAAATTTGAATAATTCAAAAATAAATAAGCAACTTACAAAAAGTTCAAGCAACTTTTTGTAAGAGTACTATTTTTTAGCGCTATTTACCCTCTTCAAATGCGCCTGCAGATAAGATTTTAGCTATTCTGGCGTTTAAAAGCTCATCCACTTTTAGCTTTTCAAGTTTATCTAGCTCAGTTATAAAATAGCTTGCAAGCGCCTTTACGGCAGTTTCTTTATCTCTGTGAGCGCCGTTTATCGGCTCTTCTATAACGTCGTCTATCAAATTTAAGCTTTTTAGATCGTCAGCGGTTATTTTTAGCGCCTTTGTAGCCTGCTCTTGTTTTGACGGATCATTCCAAAGTATAGCCGCACAACCCTCCGGCGAGATAACAGAAAAAACTGAATTTCGCATCATGGCTAGCTTGTCGGCTACACCTATGGCTAGAGCCCCGCCGCTTCCGCCTTCGCCTATAACGACGGCTATCATCGGAGTTTTTAAATTTGCAAATTCAAATAAATTTCTAGCTATCGCTTCACTTTGACCGCGCTCCTCAGCCGCAACACCTGGGTATGCACCCGGAGTATCAATCAAAAATAATATCGGAAGTCCGAATTTCTCAGCCATCTTAGCAATTCGTAAGGCCTTACGGTAACCCTCGGGATGAGGCATACCAAAATTTCTTTTTAGTTTATTTTTAGTTCCTCTGCCCTTTTGCTCGCCTATCACGACGACTTTTTTAGAGCCTATATAGCCGATAAAGCAAACTATCGCTCCATCGTCGCGATACGCTCTATCGCCGTGAAGTTCATAATAATCCCTCATCATGCCTTTGATGTAGTCGATAGCATAAGGACGATCCGGATGACGAGCTAAAGCAAGGCGCTGAAACTCGTTAAGATTTTTGTAAATTTTAGCAGTTTCTTTTTCTAAATTTTTATTTAGAATTTCTACCGCGTGTTCATCGCCGCGAATCCTCGCGTTTGCGATGTCATCATCTATTTGCTTGATACCTTGTTCAAAGTCTAGATAACTTGCCATTATATCTTCTTAAATATAATAGAGCCGTTCGTACCGCCGAATCCAAAAGAGTTGCTCATAACGGCGTTTAGCTCAGCTTTTCTAGCCACGTTTGGCACGTAGTCTAGATCGCACTCCTCGTCTTTGGTTGCGTAGTTTATCGTAGGCGGTATAAGACCTTCTTGCATAGCCATTATCGATACAACAGCCTCTATCGCGCCAGCTGCGCCAAGGCAGTGTCCCGTTTGCCCCTTAGTAGAGCTAACCGGAGGTACATTGCCGCCAAAAAGAGCTTTTAGAGCCGCGGTTTCATTTTTATCGTTAGTTGGCGTTGAGGTACCGTGTGCGTTGATGTAGTCAATATGCAAATTTCCAGCCATTTTTAAGGCCTTTTTCATTGCAGAAAGCGGTCCTTCGAGTGAAGGCGAAGTTATATGATACGCATCGCCGCTCTCGCCGAATCCTACTATCTCGGCATAAATTTTAGCGCCTCTAGCCTTAGCACTTTCATACTCTTCAAGCACGAGCGCACCGCTACCTTCGCCCATGACAAAGCCATCTCTGTCTTTATCAAAAGGTCTTGATGCCGTTTGCGGATCGTCGTTTCTAGTAGAAAGCGCCTTCATAGCCGCAAATCCGCCGATACCTACGCCGCAAACCGTAGACTCAGATCCCACAACTAGCATCTTTTGTGCTTCACCGATCATGATGGTTTTAGCCGCCTCGATGATGGCGTGAGTAGATGCTGCACATGCTGTTACGCTAGAGATATTGGGCCCTTTTAGGCCATGTTCTATCGAAACTATGCCGCCTAGCATATTTACTAGCGCAGAAGGTATAAAAAATGGAGAAATGCGTCTCGAGCCTTTTTCAAGCAAGATATTGGAGTTTTTTTCGATATTAGGCAAACCGCCTATGCCAGCAGCTGAGCTAACGCCGAAATTTTCAGCGTCAAATTCGCCGAAATTTGCATCAGCCATAGCCTCTTTAGCAGCCTTTAATCCAAGCTGGATAAATCTATCGACCTTTTTAACCTCCTTAGCATCCATAACGCTAAGCGGGTCAAAGTCCGTTATCTCGGCAGCAATCTGAACTGGAAAATCGCTCACGTCAAAAGAGGTTATCTTTTTTACGCCGGTTTTACCTTCGCAGATAGCCTTAAATGAACTATCTTTGTCGAGCCCTAAAGCGTTGATCATCCCAATCCCGGTTACTACGACTCTTTTCAAGATCTCTCCTTACAAAAACTTATTTGTTTAGTTTCTCGATGTAGCTTACGACGTCGTTTATAGTGATCAGCTTTTCAGCATCGCTATCAGGTATCTCTACCTCAAATTTCTCCTCAAGAGCCATAACTAGCTCAACTACGTCAAGCGAGTCTGCGCCTAGATCCTCGATAATCTTAGACTCAAGTTTTACCGCATCTGGAGCCACGCTTAGTTGCTCAACTACTACGTCTCTTACGTCATCAAATATTGCCATTTTCTTCTCCTAAAAATAAAAATTTCGTGATTTTAATATATTTTAGCTTAAACTTTCGCAAAAACGCAAATTTACGCGCTTACATATATAGTCCGCCGTTGATCTTTAGCGTCTCGCCCGTGACGTAGCTAGCGTGATCGCTTAGCAAAAACGCCACAGCTTCGGCCACTTCACTAGCGCTTCCAAATCGCTTTAACGGGATGTTGTCGCTGTATGTTTTTTTGATCTCGTCGCTTAGCTCGCTCGTCATATCAGTCTCGATAAAGCCCGGCGTTACGCAGTTAAAGCGGATATTTCTCGCCGCGCCCTCTTTGGCGAAGCTTTTGTTCATCGCGATCATTCCGCCCTTGCTCGCAGCGTAGTTAGCTTGTCCGGCATTACCCATCTCGCCCACGATCGAGGCTACGTTTACGACGGCGCCGAAGCGTTTTTTGCTCATTACTTTTAGCGCCTCGCGGCATCCGATAAAGGCCGAGGTCAAATTTGCGCCTATCACGCTAGTAAAATCCTCTGTTTTCATGCGAAGCGCGAGCTTGTCGTTCGTGATGCCGGCGTTATTTACGAGGTAGCCCAGCTCGCCGTCGGCGTCCGCAATCAAATTTATCGCTTTTATAAACTCATCCTCGTCCGTCGCGTCAAATTTTACCACCGCAGCCTGTCCGCCGTTTGCTACGATTTCAGCTTGCAACGCATCGGCTATTTCTGGCTTTGAGCGGTAGTTTATCCACACTTTTAACCCCATTTGCGCTAGGGTTTTGGCTATCTGCGCGCCGATACCGCGACTTGCGCCGGTGATCAGCACGTTTTTTCCGCTAAATTTCATTTTTTCTCCTTGATTTCAAATTTTACTTGCATTTTATCAGACGAAAGCTAAAAAGCCTTTTACCTAAAATTTATATAGTATTAAAACAGCGCCTCGTCCATCTCGGCCGGTTTTTCGATGCCCATAAGCGCCAAAACGCTCGCGGCGATATTGTTTAGACCGCCCGCTTTTACCGCCTTTACGCCCTCGCCCATCACGAAGCAAAACACGTCAAAAGTCGTGTGGTTGGTTAGCAGATTGCCCTGCGCGTCCTTCATCTGCTCGCAGTTACCGTGGTCGCTCGTGATGATTAGCGCATAGTTTTTTTCCTTGGCCTTTGCCACGGTGCGCCCCAGCGCCGCATCCACGGCCTCGACCGCCTTAACTGCCGCGTCAAATTCGCCCGTATGCCCGACCATATCGCCGTTTGCAAAATTTACCACGATCAGATCCTGCCCGTCATCCATCCCTTTTAGCACCGCTTCGCACACGGCCTGTGCGCTCATTTCGGGCTTTTCGTCGTAGGTTTTGACTTTAGGGCTTGGCACTAGCACCCTGGTTTCGTTTTCGGCGAGCTCCTCGACGCCGCCGTTAAAGAAAAACGTCACGTGCGCGTATTTCTCGGTCTCGGCGGTATGTAGCTGCGTTAGGCCCGCGTTTGCGACGACCTCGGCAAGGGTATTTTTTAGCTTTTCGTTTTCAAATAGCACGGGGAAGGCAAAATTTGCGTCGTATTCGGTCATCGTGAGTAGATTTTTAACGACGAAAGGGCGCGTAAATTCGCTAAAATTTCCATCGCCCAAAGCCGCTGCAATCTCGCGCACGCGGTCGTTTCTAAAGTTTATAAATATCACTCCATCGCTCTCGCCGATGCCGCCAAATCCGCCAAAGCTAGCCGGCACGATAAACTCGTCCGTCACGCCCGCCTCGTAGCTTTGCATGATGTATTCTAGCGGCGATATAGTTTGCCCGTTTTCTCCTCGCGTCATCGCGTCGTAGGCCGCTTTTACGCGCTCCCAGCGTTTATCGCGGTCCATCGCGTAAAATCTACCGCTAACGCTAGCCAGCCTAAAGCCACCGCTTTGCGCCTTTTCTTGTAGTGATTTTATGAATGCAAGCCCGCTTTTTGGCCCCACGTCGCGGCCGTCCGTGATCGCATGAGCGCATACCTCGCAGCCGTTTGCGACCGCAAGAGAGCACATCGCGTCAAAGTGGCTCATGTGCGAGTGCACGCCGCCGTCTGAGTAGAGTCCGACGACGTGAACGCGTTTGCAAGCTTTAAACAAATTTAAAAGCTTTTCGCTTTTGGCTAGCGAGCCGTTTTCAAAACCGAGCGAAATTTTTACCAAATTTTGATACAAAACCCGCCCGCTACCGATGCACATATGTCCGACCTCGCTGTTTCCCATCTGTCCGTCGGGCAAGCCGACTGCCAGGCCCGAGGTTTTTATGAGCGTGTTTGGCACGTTTTTAAACAACCAGTCGTATGTGGGCTTTTTTGCCGCCGCAAATGCGTTAAATTCGCTACTCTCGTTATATCCGATACCGTCTGTGATCACCAAAATAGTTTTTTGCGCCATTTTTAAATTTTCGCCTTAAATTTAGATATTTTTTAACGGCATTATACTAAAATTAGTTTTTTTTTAAAATAAAGGCTTTTATGTTTTACTATATTTATGAATTCTCAAATTTTAATATCTTTCAGTACATCACCGTTCGCGCGGGTTTTTCGTTTTTTATTGCATTTTGCTTGACCGTTTGGGCGCTGCCTAAATTTATCGCGTGGACAAAGGCCAAAAACGCCGCCCAGCCCATCTACGAGCTAGCTCCGCAAACGCACCAAAAAAAGGCCAAAACGCCGACGATGGGCGGACTGGTCTTTATCGGAGCCGCACTTGGGGCGAGCGTGATTTGCGCGCGCCTTGATAACGTCTTCGTCCTTGCCTCGCTGATCTGTCTAGCAGGCTTTACCGTACTTGGTTTTAAAGATGATTTTCGCAAAATCTCAGGTGGCAAAAACCACGACGGACTAAGCCCTAGAGCCAAGCTTGCGGTGCAAATTTTGATCGCGTTTGCGGTCTCGGCGATGCTGTATTTACACGGCGAGCTGGGCAGTAAATTTTACCTACCGTTTTACAAATTTCCAGTGCTTGATCTTGGCGTTTTTACGGTGGCCTTTTGGACGCTCGTCATCGTCGCAGCCTCAAATGCGGTAAATTTGACCGACGGCCTAGACGGGCTAGCTACGGTGCCTGCGGTGTTTTCACTACTGACGCTTGGCGTATTTGCCTACATCTGCGGACACGCGGTGTTTAGCTCGTATCTGCTTTTACCAAAGATCGCGGGCGTGGGCGAGACGGTCGTCGTGGCCGCTGCGCTGATCGGCTCACTGATGGGATTTTTGTGGTTTAACTGCCATCCGGCCGAGGTTTTCATGGGCGATAGCGGAAGCCTGAGCGTAGGCGCATATATCGGACTCATGGGCGTGATGACAAAAAACGAAATCCTGCTCATCATCATAGGCTTTGTATTCGTAATGGAGACTTTGAGCGTGATTTTACAGGTCGGAAGCTTTAAAATTTTTAAAAAGAGAATTTTCCTAATGGCGCCGATACACCATCATTTTGAGATAAAAGGCTGGGTGGAAAATAAGATAATCGTGAGATTTTGGCTCATCGCCGTTTTGGCAAATTTGATCGCCATGACCGCACTCAAAATCAGGTAAATTTGAACCGAATAAACGGTGAAATAGCCGAGCTGGCCGCCGATAATATAACGCAAATTTTACGGGCAAAGGGGAGAAAATGAGAAAATCGCTATTTGGTTACGGCGGCACGACGCGAGCGATCGCGAAAAACTTCGCAAAAGACGGCAGCTGGGACATCTACGACGATAAATTTAGCGAGATCTCAAGCGACGAATGGGGCAACACGTTACTACCGCCAAACCTTTTCGTACCAGAAAAAAGCGGCCTCGAGATCCCGAGCCCCGGTTTCCCGCCGAGCCACGAGCTAGTTAAAAACGCGCAAAATCTCATCAGCGAATACGACTATTTTTATAAAATTTACGGCGACAAAATGCCCTTTTCCGTCTGGATCAGCGGCACGAATGGCAAAACCACGACGACAAAGATGACGCAGCACCTGCTGGCGCGCTACGGCTCGGTAATGGGCGGCAACGTCGGCGTTCCACTCGCGGACCTGGACGCAAGTGCTAAAATTTGGGTGTTAGAGACCAGCTCTTTTACTATGCACTACACAAACGCCGCGACGCCCGGCATCTACGCGCTTTTACCGATCACGCCAGATCACCTCAGCTGGCACGGCGACTTTGCTGAGTATGAGCGTGCCAAGCTAAAGCCGCTAGCGACGATGAGCGAAAACGCGGTCGCGATCCTACCTAAAATTTACGCCGGGACGCCGACTAAAGCAAAAGTGATAAGCTACGAAAACGAGGCGGATTTGGCCGAGTTTTGCGGGGTAAATTTAAGCGACATCGCCTTTAAAACGCCGTTTTTAACGGACGCGCTTTTAGCGCTTGCTATCCAGAAAATTCTGCTCGATAGGTGCGACGCGCGGCTACTAAACGACTTTGTCATCGAGGGCAATAAGCTCGAGGAGTTTCTCGATGCGCGCGGCAGAACATGGGTCAACGACACGAAGGCGACTAACATCGATGCGAGCATCCAAGCCGTCAAGCGATATGAGGGCAAATTTTTGCATTTGATTTTAGGCGGCGACGATAAGGGCGTAGATATGAGGCCGCTTTTTGAAGCCTTGCGCGGTGCCAAAGCGCAAATTTACGCTATCGGCTCAAATACTGACAAGCTAATGCAGCTTGCCGGCGAGTTTAAAATCCCGGCAGTAAAATGCGAATTTTTAAACACCGCCGTCGGCGAGATAGATAAAAATTTCAAATTTGACGAGGCTACGAAAGTCGACGCAAACAGTAAAAATTTGGACGAAATAGCGCTTTTAAGCCCTGCAGCGGCAAGCCTAGATCAGTTTAGCAGCTATGTAGAGCGTGGGGATGAGTTTAAAAAAGCGATTTTAAATTTGAAAATTTAACGCAATATATGCGCCGTAAAAGCCGCTAAATTTAGGCAACCGCCTTTGAAACAAATTTTATATTTTAAAAAAGAGCCGAATTTTTACGTATTTAACCAAAATTTAAGTATCAAGTGGCTAAAATCACATTTCTTTTTAACAGCGTGGTTGGATAGCTCAGTCGGTAGAGCAGCAGACTGAAAATCTGCGTGTCGGCAGTTCGATTCTGCCTCTAACCACCATCCCCTATTTTTTACAATCTAAAGCATTTCAATAAAATCCAAAAGCAACCAGCTCATCATGTTTTACTTTTAACTACTTCACAGTAAAATCTCGAATTTCTTAAATTGCTGCTCACTAAAGCGTTAAATTTAGCGAAATTTACTCGCGCGGACTTAAATTTGATCTCTAAATTTGATCCCGAGTTTTTTAGATAGATCAAATTTAATTTGGCGCCAATTTATACCCAAACAAACCTCAAAATTTAAGCTTATTTTTTATACAATCGCCACTAAATCCAAAAAGCGGAATTTAAGATGAAATTTATCCCCAAAACCATACCTTTTGTAGAATTTATCGCGCTTATGGCGCTTCTTACCTCGCTTGGGGCGATGAGTACCGACGCGATGCTGCCAACACTCATGCAAATCGGCCTGGATCTTGGCGTTACGCAGATAAATCAAACCCAGCTCGTCATCTCCTCGATGTTTGCGGGTTTTGCCGTCGGTCAGATATTTTACGGGCCGCTTAGCGACTTTATCGGGCGACGAAACGCCGTGTTGCTAGCGCTTGCGATATTTACGGCGAGCTCCTTTATCTCGGTCGTCACGAGCGATTTTACCGCGCTTTTGGCGAGCAGATTTTTCCAGGGGTTAGGCGCTGCTGGCCCCAGGATCATCGCGATGGCGCTTATCCGCGATCTTTACGAGGGGCGCGCGATGGCCCGCGTGATGAGCTTTATCGCAGCCGTTTTTATCATCGTGCCCGCACTAGCTCCCATCATCGGCGGCTTTATCTTTAAAATTTATAATTGGCGTAGCATATTTTTGATGCTTACTTTCATGGGGCTTGCGTGCCTAGCGTGGTTTGGACTGCGCCAGAGCGAGACTCTGCCCGCGCAAAATCGCAATAAATTTAGCCTAAATTTGATAAAAACCGAAGCCGCACACGTCGTGAAAAACAGGCGAACCACAGGCTATACGATCGTTTTGGGGCTGATTTTCGGGATGTTTTTGAGCTATATCAGCACCGCTCAGCAGATTTTTGAGGTTAGTTACAAGCTAGGCGACGAGTTTCCTATCTATTTTGCTATAAACGCCCTAGCTCTGGGCGCCGCGTCGATGATAAACGCAAAGCTCGTGATGATCTACGGTATGCGCTACCTTAGCATGCGCGCTATGGGGACGTTTTGCGTCATCGCGGTCGCGTTTTTGCCCGTCGTCGTCGCGTATGACGGGGTGCCGCCGCTGTGGGCTTTTATGGCGTTTTGCATGAGTAGCTTTTTTTGCGTGAGCATACTTTTTGGCAACCTAAACGCGATGGCGATGGAGCCGATGGGCAAGATCGCGGGCATGGCGGCTGCGTTGATCGGCTCGGTTTCAACCTTTGTTTCGCTTCCTATCGGAGTCGCGATCGGACAGATGTTTCGGGGCACGCTAACGCCTATGGTTGCGAGCTTTGCACTTATCGGTGCGGCAGCGTTCGCGCTGCTTTATAGGACTTCAAGGATTTCCGAGGAGTAAATTTACGCAGGCCGGATTTGATCAAATTTGAGCGGTAAATTCGGCCGCCTTTTAGTTTATTTTAAACAACTTCGCCGTCCGCAAAATCGCCTTATAAAGCAAATTTACGCTATCATTGCGCAAATTTAAAGGCAAAATATGAAACCCAAATACAACTTTTTCAAAAACTCCAAATTTGCATTCGAGGGGCTTGTCGCGATGCTAAAAAACGAGGCGGCGTTTCGCACTGAGCTTTGCGTCATCGTCCCACTCGCGGTAGTTTCGCTATTTTTACCAGTTTCTGCTACGCAGCACGTGCTACTGATCGCCGTTTTCGGCCTCGTTTTGATCTGCGAGTGCCTAAATACCGCGATAGAAGCGGTAGTGGATCTCGTTTCGCCGGGCTTTCATCCATTGGCTAAAATCGCCAAAGACTGTGCCTCTGCCGCTGTTTGCCTCTCTATCGGCACGGCTGCGATAACTTGGGCGTGGACGCTGTTTGCGCTGGCATTTGGCGAGTAAATTTGAGAACCGATTGACTACCAAATTTGCGCTCAAAATCTAAATCTAGAAACTCGAATTTTACACCGAGCGACTAAAGCTTTAAGCTTTTTTTGGATAAAGTTACACTCTTATTATCAATATTAGGAAAGCTATGAAGCTACGTATTTCTTGGTTTAAATTTACGCTTTTAAACGCCGTTTTTATCGCCGCGCTAAATTTCACATTATTTAAATTTGCCTACTCAAAGCTTAGTTTTGACGCGGACGCGCCGATGGCCGCGAGTCTGCCCATTATCTATTTTTCGCTACTTTGCGCGCTCTTTTCGCTCGTTTTTTTGCCCTATCTAGCTAAGCCCGTTAGTATCGCTGCGATTGCCGTTACGTGCGGTAGTAGCTACTTCATGCAAAGCTACGGTATCATAATCGATAGCGAAATGATAAGAAACGTCGCGCAAACGGACGCGGGCGAGGCGTTAAGCTTTTTAAATCCAAAACTCGTTTGCTACATGCTATTTTTGGGCGTTTTGCCCTGCCTTTTGGTCGCTTTTGCGAGGATCGAGTACGGCGGCGCAAGGCGACATTTAATGGTCAAATTTGCCGCATTTTTCGGATTTCTAGCTCTCGCGGCGGCGCTATTTTTGCCGCAGACCAAATCTATCATCCCGTTTTTTCGAGAAAATAGCTTCATCAGAGCCTACAACCTGCCGTTTTATCCGATTTACGCGGCGCAAAAGTACGTAAAAATCGAGTTTTTCAAGCCCGAATTTAAACAAATCGGTCTAGACGCGACGATGAGGCCAAGCCACGAGCGACAGCTAATGGTGCTGATAGTTGGTGAAACGGCCCGCGCGAAAAACTATTCACTCGGCGGATACGCCAAAAACGACACGAATTTTTACACGAAAAATGAGCCAAATTTGGTCTATTTCGGCGACGCTCGCTCGTGCGGAACTGCGACAGCCGTCTCGCTGCCGTGCCTGTTTTCAAAGTCCACGAGAAAAGAATACAGCAGCAAAGAATTTAGCGAAAACGCGCTTGATATCTTAAAACGCGTCGGCGTCAAGGTCGTGTGGCTGGGCAACAACTCAGGCAAGTGCAAGGGCGTTTGCAACCGTTTGGACGCCGGCGACGTCGAGTATTTTGATGCGGGATACGATACGAATATGCTGGCCTCCTTCAAAAAACGCCTCGAAAATCTCGCGCAAAACGAGATCATCGTCCTACACCTGCAAGGCTCGCACGGCCCGGCCTACTACGCGCGCTATCCGAGCAAATTTCGCAAATTTACCCCAACTTGCGACACGAGCGAGCTTAGCTCCTGCGATAGCGAGAGCATCGTAAACACCTACGACAACACGCTGCTTTTTACCGATTTTTTTGTTGGCGAGGTGATAAAGGCAGTTAAGGACACGGGCGGCGATAAGAGCGCGGTTTGGTACTTCTCCGATCACGGCGAGAGCCTAGGCGAAAACGGCATCTATCTGCACGGCATGCCCTACGCCATCGCGCCCGAGACGCAAAAGCACATCCCTATGATGGCGTACACGAACGATGAAGCGACGTTAGCTCGCCTGCGCGAGCAAAAAGACGACGCGGTCTCGCACGATAATGTTTTTAGCTCGCTGCTGGGGTTTTTTGGGGTGGAAACAAAGGAATATGACAAAAAACTTGATGTATTTGGCGAGTAAATTTTGCTTTTTGGAGGCTCGTCTCTTGCGCGCCTTTAAATGAGCTAGAAATTTCCTCCCTCGATGAACTGCATGTTCTATCTTCGGTCGAAAATTTCTTCGCAACATTTAAATTCATCGCAAGATACTTTGCCTTGATTCTCTACACTCAAATTTTAAGTCAAATTTGCAAATTTGAATGTAAATTTTACTCACCGAGACCCACCCTTAAAAACATAATTTTAAGAGAACAGATCTCGGTGACTCAAATTTGAATAGAAAAAACCAAGGCGAAGTATCGTGAGATGATTTTGAGAGTTGTGCAGAAATTTTAAGTCAAGGCTAGACAAGTAGTCTGCCGCAGACTTAAAATTTCAAATCTCTCTCAAAAGCACTCGCGAGACAAGCCTTTTTATTCAATTTGCTCTCTGCCAGATTATTTTCTTCCCAAACCCCAACGCATTATGCGTAAATTTAACCCAACCCAGACTCAAAGCATAAAGACTCGGCTTCATCGCCAAAGCGTAAGGAAAGCGCGCGAAGTAGATTTTGCTTTGCTGCGCGGTCGCGGGAGCGGCTAGGGCGCGAAACTGCACGCCCTCTATCTTGCCCACCACCTTCGTATCAAGCGCGACTGTTCCGGCTACGCCAGGCTCTGTTAAAAAAGCCTTCACGTGAGCACTCTGCTCGCCGCCAGCTACGATAAAGGCCAAATTTTCCTCGTCAAAGGCGTAAAAGCAGCTCGCGCAGTATGGCCTGCCATCATCTAAAACAGCAAGGCTAAGCAGGTGCATCTTGCGGATAAATTTTAAAATTTTTTCATCCATTTCGTCAGCCTTAAGCGCTAAAAATTTGAGCCAAATTTGCCGAAACCCAGCTAAAATTTAGCACCAAAAAGCAAGCTAAAACTAGCCAAAAAGCAAAGATAAAAAGCTCTATTTTGACAAATTTAGCTCCCGCTTTTTCGCGTTTAATCAAAGCCACCCCAAGCCCCGCCGCAAAGCCGCCGATAAAGCTAAAATAGTGCACCGCAGCGGGCTTAACAAAGCTTGGGAGTTTGCCCGCGAAAAATAGCGAAAATATGGTAAGTGAGATCAAATTTGCAAGTAAAAAGTAAAACGCGACGACGGGAATTTGCGGGAAAAATCCGTGCAAAACAAAGCTCAAAACGGTCGCGCTAATAAGCAAAAATACGCGCGTGGCAAAACAGCACATTTTCATCCTTTTTTGCGTGATTTTAGCGCAAGGGGTATTAAGAAAAAAGAAATTTGGCCGATATAAAACCAAAAGGACGACAAATCATGAAACTACAAAACTACCAAAGCGCGAGCCTAAACAGCTTTGATTTTAGCTTTAAAACCAGCAGCGGCGATGAAATAAATCTAAAAATGTACGACAACAAAACCGTAGACTACGCCAGCGCCAAAACAGCTGGCGCATCGGCATCTGCGCTCACTCTCACGCACGAGTATGGCTATAGCTTTTCGTATAAAGGCGACGGTCTGGACGCGCGCGATAAAGAGGAGCTCGCAATCGCACTAGAAAAGATAGCGCCTAGCATCGATAAATTTATGAAAAACGTCAAAGAGGGCGAGGATCCGATCTTTTCGCGCGTGACGAATCTCGCAAACTCCCTTCGCAAGGAGCTTCCGGAGGTCAAAGACGCAAATCATAAAAACTTTATCGCAGACGGCACGCTAAAGCTTTTTGATAGGCTGATGGAGCAAAATAAAGCGGACGCCAAGCTGCTGCAAAACTCCAAAAAGCTCTTTGACGAACTCATTTCTCAGCTGGATAGCTTTAAATTTTACGTTTAGTTCGCGGTTTAAAATTTTCGCTATAATTTATAAATTTTAAAAATAGGAAAATTTATGAACGCGAATGAAAAAATCACCCAAATGCTAAATCTCCAGCAGAGCCTAAACGACGACACCAACGGCATCGGCTGGGAAAACGGCATAAACAAAAATGGCAAACTCATCAGCTGGAAACGCTGCATATATATGGAGTGCGCCGAGCTCATAGATAGCTTTGCCTGGAAACACTGGAAAAGCATAAACGCACCGACAAATGAAGAAAATTTGCGCGTCGAAGTCGTGGATATCTGGCACTTTTTGATGAGCTTGATGCTCGAGCAGTACAAGCTAAATAACCTCGGCGACATCGCAAAGCTATCAAGCGATATCTGCGCCAGCAGCGGCTTTGAGGCGTTTTGCCGCGAGCCGTTTAACGTCGCTGAAGAGAACATCTACGAGATCATAAACGACGTCGAAATGCTCATAAACAAGTGCTCCGGTTTTGAGTATTCGCTCTTTGACCTGCTTAAAATTTACTTCACGATGAGCCTAAAATGCGGCGTAAATTTAAGCTCGCTTTACGAGTGCTACGTCGGTAAAAACGTCCTAAACCGCTTCCGCCAAGACCACGGCTACAAAGAGGGCGCGTATAAAAAGGTCTGGAACGGCAAGGAAGATAACGCCGTGATGAACGAGATCCTGGCTCGCGGGCTAAAAAGCGTGGACGAGATATACGTCGCGCTCGAGGCTGAGTACAAGGCAGTAAAATAAAATTTGACGGCTTTGCGGGCTAAATTTACGCCGTTTTGGCTGTTAAATTTAGCAAATTTAGCCAAAATTTTTGCGATTTAACTTAGCGGTTTAAGTCGCGGGCGGTTAAATTTGAGCGCGGTTTAACCGTGCTAGCTAAAATACCGCCGTTTAATCTGTAAAATTTGCGCTGCTTGCAAGCTCTCGCGTAGTTAGCCGATCCAAGTAAAGAATGGATCAGATTTGAGTAAATTTAGCTAAATTTACAGCCTATTTTAAATCGGTTGAATTTAGCCGCGAAATCTATGTGCGTGCTAAATTTGTGTGCTATTAGAAACATTCGCCGCGCCGCTTTGCGCCAAGCAAAAATGCGCGTCAAATTTTAAAAGCCGTCGCGCCCAAACGCCCTTTCGCCGCAAAACGGCGATAAATTTAAACAAAATGGAGATTCATTGTTCGCTGATATTTTACGCCTTTCGATAAAGGACCTTTTCACGCCCAAATTTATCGCGCTTTCTATCTTGCCGCTCGTTTTTTCCGCGCTCATCATCGCAGCGATCGCGATGTTTGGCGGACGCGAGCTATACGAGGCGCTAAACGCGGCCATACCCAGCGACTCAGGCGCGCTAGCCGAGTATCCGATGGCGGCTAAGATCCTTAGCCTAGGTATCGCAAAATGGCTCATCGGCGCGATATTTTACGCCGTCGGCGTATATCTAGTCGTTATGCTTTCGGTTTTTTGCGCGCTCGCGGTTGCGGGCTTTCTAACTCCTACGATCGCCCGCGAGATAAACCGCAGGCACTACCGCGTGGACGAGGCGCAGCTAGCAAACGTCAGCCTAGCTCGCCAAACGGCTCTCATGGGTCAAATTTTGCTCAAATTTTTCCTGATCGCACTTATTTGCGTGCCGATTTTAGCCGTGCCTGCGCTAAATTTCCTCGCCCTGCACCCGGCGTTTTTTTATCTTTATTATTCGCTGCTTTTCATTGACGTCGCGCCAAACGCCCTCTCTCGGCACAAATTTGAGCTTTATTTGCTTGATTACGGCGGATATAAATTTAAAGCCGCCGCGCTATGTTTTTATCTGCTATGTTTGGTGCCTATTTTTGGGCTTTTCTTGCAGGTTTTTTTCGTTATTTACTTTTCGCATTTTTTCTTTTTACGCGAGACTTCGCGCTTGACGTAAATCATTTCAAATCAGCGAAAAACTAAATAAAATAAGCCCAAATTTTTAAAAAAAGGAAAACAAATGAGAACTGAAAATATCGTAGTTTGCAACGTCTGCGGACAAAAAAGCACGGAAAACGAAAACGCCGTATTTGTCCGCGCCCACAAAAACGGCGAAGAGGTCGATATCTGCACGGCATGCATCCCTAGCGTCATCCATGGCTCTGGCCTAGTCGTTCGCAGCAACGACGAAGTCAAAGAGGATATGTAATCAAATTTAGCCCGCTTTGGGCTAAATTTGATTTTTTACTATTTTAACCCGACCAAATTTACTCCAGCTTTTTCAAATTTACCGCTTTAGATAGATTAAAAACAAGCCCACAAAGTTAATCCGTATTTGCAGTAAGCTCAAATTTAGCTAATAAATTTAACGAAACCGACCGCAAATTTGCCGATAAATTTCAAATTTGACCAAAACCCGTCCAAATACGCAAAATAGCGCAGCCGTAAATTTAAAGCTCCCAAATTTAACACAACCGTATCCGAGCCGACCAAAATCCACGCTAAAGCGCAAAATAATGTCACAATAAATTTACCAAAAAGCTATGTCTGATAAATTTAGTTTCGATACGTAACACTTATCCACTAAAATAAAAATATAAAAATAGTTTTAAATAAAAATTTTTTCTAGGAGAGTTAATATTCAACTACAAAAATTTGACGTATAGGAGCTAAGATGAGCGAGTACATCGAAAAAACGATGGAGTGGATAAAAAGAACCAATCCGGGCCAAGGCGTGTTCGTACAGGCTGCGACCGAGGTGCTAAACAGCCTTGAGCCGCTTATAAAAAAAGAGAGTAAATACCAAAAACACGCGATCCTAGAGCGTATCGTGATACCCGAGCGCACGGTGATATTTCGCGTTACCTACACGGATGACGACGGCAGACCGCAGGTAAATAACGGCTACCGCGTGCAGTTTAACTCAGCCGTCGGTCCATACAAGGGCGGTCTAAGGCTCCATCCTAGCGTGGATCTTGGCGTGCTAAAATTTCTTGGATTTGAGCAAATTTTTAAAAACTCGCTCACGGGCGTAAATATAGGCGGCGCAAAAGGCGGCAGCACCTTTGACCCAAAAGGCAAGAGCGAGGGCGAGATAATGCGCTTTTGCCAAGCGTTTATGAGCGAGCTATACCGCCACATCGGCAACACCGTAGATGTGCCCGCAGGCGACATCGGCGTGGGCGCGCGCGAGATCGGATATATGTTTGGGCAGTATAAAAAGCTCACGGGCAGGTTTGACGGCATACTAACGGGCAAAGGGCTAAACTGGGGCGGCAGCCTAGCGCGCACGGAGGCGACCGGATACGGGCTGGTATATTTCACGCAAAATATGCTGCAAAAAGCGGGCCTGGGACTAGAGGGCAAAAAGTGCAGCATAAGCGGTAGCGGAAACGTCGCCATCTACACGGTAGAAAAGCTCTATCAAGTAGGCGCGCTACCTATCACGGTTTCTGATTCAAACGGATACGTTTACGACGCCGAGGGCATCGATCTAGCGGTGCTTAAAGAGCTAAAAGAAGTGAGACGCGCGCGCCTTAGCGAATACGTTAAATTTAGACCGAACGCAAAATACGTAAGCGTGAGCGAGTACAAAGAGGGCAGAAACGGCGTGTGGGACGTGCCGTGCGACGGGGCGTTTCCGTGCGCGACGCAAAACGAACTTCACCTAGCCGACATAAAGACGCTTTACGCTAACGGCTGTCGCTTCGTGGCTGAGGGCGCAAATATGCCAAGCACGCTTGATGCGATAAATTTTATGCTCGCGCAAAAGGATTTTTACTTCGCTCCGGCAAAGGCGGCAAACGCGGGCGGCGTGGGCACATCGGGCCTTGAGATGATGCAAAATGCCGGCATGACCGCATGGAGCTTTGAAAAGGTCGATCATAGACTGCACGGCATAATGAATCATATCTTTGAGCTTAGCTACGAAACTAGCAAGGAGTTTGGCGACGAGGGAAATCTGGTGCTTGGCTCAAATATCGCGGGCTTTAGAAAAGTGGCCGATGCGATGATAGATCAGGGGTATGTGTAAATTTTGCCCTAAATTTGGAAGGATTTTGCTTCGTTTGGGCAAACGCTTTAACGAAGCAAATTTTGATCGTTTCTGCGCGCGACGCGATAGAAAAACAAAAACCGCCTAAATTCGCGAGCCTTAAATTTAACGCCGATTTTATCAAAAGCGCAAAGCCGCAGCCGCCAAATTTACAGAGCCGCGCCGACTAAAACGCGCCAAGACTCGGTTAAATTTTATCGGCCTAAAATTTGAGCTAAATTTGAGAGCGAATTTTACCAAACGACGAGGCGAGCCGAAATAGTTAAATTTGCAACGCGGTTACGCACGCCTCATACTCAAGACGCATAAATTTATCCACCCCGCCGCGTACCCTGCCCGAGTTATTTTTGATTTTGCCTAGCGCAAATTTACGCCGTTTCTCGCGCGCCGCAGCTCACAGCGGATACGTGAGGCAGCACTTCCTGGCTACTTGTTCCACGTACTCTACGCTCAAATTTAGCCCGTAAAGCTTGCTTAGTTGCTCGCTTTCTATGATTTCATCCACCGTGCCGAAAGCCACCTCGCCTCCGCCCTTAACCAAAGCCACGTAGCCGCCTAAAAGCACGGCAAAATCGGGATTGTGAGTCGTTAGCACGATGGTGTAGCCTTGCTCTTTTAGCTGCTTAACGGTGCGTAGGAATTTATACTGGTTGCCGAAGTCCAGCGCCGAGGTCGGCTCGTCAAACACGATGATCTGCGGCTTTGCAGCCATCGCGCGTGCGATCGAGCACATCTGCTTTTGTCCGCCGCTCATCTGAGTGATAAATTTATCCTCAAGGTGCGTGATTTCAAGCTTTGCGGTAAATTCCTTCGCTATCGCCGTATCCTCCTCGCTAGGCCGCGCAAAGATACCCAGATGCGCCGCTCGCCCCATCGTGATAAACTCAAGCCCCGTGTAGTCGTACTCGCAGATCTCGCTTTGAGCCACGTAGGCCATGATTTTGGCACGCTCTTTGTTGCTAAGCTGGGCGCTATTTTTGCCGCTTAGCCAAACTTCGCCCGAGCGGGGCGCCTGCGTGCCGCTGATTAGGCTTAGCATGGTCGATTTGCCCGCTCCGTTTCGCCCCAGTATTGTTAGTATCTCGCCCTTGCCGACGCGTAAATTTACGTTTTCTAGCCTACCCGCGCCGTTTGGATAGGCGAAATTTAGATTTTTTACTTCTAACATCACGCGACCTTTTTGTTTCGCCAGAGTACCCAGACGAAAAATATCGTGCCGATAAAGCCCGTAAGTACGCCCAGAGGCACCTCGCTCACGCTGATCGTGCGCGCTAGGGTATCGACGAATAGCAAAAATATCGCACCCATAAATATACTGGCAGGCAGGCTGCGGGCGTTGTTCGCGCCCACTAGCATGCGCGCTAGGTGGGGCATCAGCAGCCCCACCCACGCCACTATACCGCTCACGCACACGCTGCATGCCGTTAGAAGCGTCGCGCAGACGATGATGACGCCGCGCTCTAGCGTTACGTTTACGCCCAGCCTCGCCGCGCTCTCGTCGCCTAGCGAGAGCAGGTTTATCCTCCAGCTCATCGCTACGAGCAGCACCGCGCAGGCTATCATCACGGGGGCGATAAATTTGAGATTGCCCGCATCGATCTTAGCGAGGCTGCCTAGCTGCCAGTAGACGATATCGGGCAGCTTGGTCTCGGGGTCGGCGACGTATTTTAAAAAACCGATAACAGAAGCCATCAGACCGCTAACGATGATACCCGAGAGCACCAGCATCAGCGTGCTAGAGCGCCCCATCAGACGAGGTATGGATAGCGTCATGCCTACGGCCGCGAGCCCGCTAACAAAGGCTAATGCCTGCACCCAAAAAAGCGATAAATCAAACATAATCGCAACCGCAGCTCCCACGCAAGCGCCCGCCGAAACGCCCAGCAGATCGGGGCTAACTAGCTGGTTGCGAAATACGCCCTGATACGCCGCTCCGCTGATGCTAAGCGCGGCTCCTACGAGGATAGCCGCGATGATGCGCGGTATGCGGATATTTTCGACGACGTTTTGGATATTTGCCGCGGTCTCCGTCTGCACGCCGAAAAAACCGCCGATCACGCTAAGCACGTCGCCGGGAGCCACGTAAAACCTGCCTACGCCAAGCGCGACTACGCCGCAAACTACGGTCAGCACGGCTAGCAAAATCATCATAAATTTAAAACTAATATTTTTCATCTTTCTCCTAAAATAAAATCTCCGCCCGCGGCAGCCCCGTACGAAAATCGCTCGCAAAAGGGCTAAATTTGCCTTGCCGCTAACTTGGCGAGCGGAGTTTTTGTTTCTTATTTTCGATCGCTACGCAAAACAGCGAGAAAAAAGGCGGTTTTGTTTGCGATCTAGATAATCAGCACCAAGCGCCAAATTTAAGCCGCTTGGGTCAAATTTGCCCGCCGTTTTGCGTTTAAGTCTTGGCGCTAACGATAAATTTGAGCTAGGCGTCCCTTGCTGCGTTATTAAATTTAAATCTAACGTTTCCGCAAATTTTCGCTGCGCCAAATTTGAAAGCAAGCTTCCGCCGCGTCAAATTTAAGCTATTTTACGACGCGGTCAATCCATCTAAAAAGCTCGTTCAGATCATAGTCGCCGCCGTGACCTTGCCCCCAAGGCACCGCAAAATCAACCGTCTTGCCCGCATTTTGTAGCCCCAGCGCCAAGATAAGCGGTATCGCTAGAGCCGTGTCGGAGTCGGCCGCGCCGTGCCTGATGCGGTAAAATTTAGCCGCATTTTCGTTGCCTAGATAGCTCATGGCGTTTACCATTTTTATGATTTTAGCGTCGGCGCTCTCGCCCGTGCCTCGTTTTGCGCTAAATTCGGTAAAGTGCTTTGCCGCCGCGTCCGCATCGCCGAAAAAGTCGTTTTCGGGATTTTGTAGCTCTAGTCCGTCAAATGCGGGCGTAGCTTTAGCGCGCGGCATGGATAGAACAAAGTCTTCAAATTTAAAATCGTATCCGAGCGTGCAGCCCTGCGTTTCAAGCGTGAAAAACTCGGGCTTTAGCAGGCTTTTCTCGCGACTTTTCGCAGCCGCGAAAGAGTCTGAGAGCGTCTTTTTGACGTACTCTTTAAAGCTTCCCTCGCCGCTAGGCTCAAGCGTGAGCGCGCGGCCTTTGGCATCCTTTAAATTTAGCGAATTTACGTAAGCCGGGAAGGCCGATTTTAGCGCGGCGGAGAGCTCTTTTTGCTCTGCGGTTAGCTCGCCGGAGACGGTTTTTGGTTTACCGCTTCGGTAGTTAAATCCCGCCGCATCAAACGCGCTAAAGTCCATTTTCTCGTATTTCGTCTGCGCGCCGAACATCCACTCGTAGGCTGCGTCGGCGTTTTCTAGGTTCGTAATCGGGCAATAGACTGAGGCGGCGTAGATCTCGTCGCTAGCCTTTGCGGCGCCGAGTGCGGCCAGATACGGCTCAAACTCGCTTGCGTTTGCCGAGACGCCAAGCAGCGCCGACATCGCTCCGCCCGCGCTCGTGCCGTTTGATATGATTTTGTTCGCGTCGCCGGCCATCGCTGCGTCGTTAAATTTGAGATACCGCACGGCGGCCTTTAGATCGACGATAGCGGCTGGCGCTTTGCCGCTAAATTTGCCGTTTGCGTCCTTGAGCGTCCTACCTCTAGCTCCAGGCGCTGCGACTACGTAACCGCGCTCAAGCGCCGCTAGCACCGCGTTTGGCTTGCCGTTTTTATCAAGCGCAGGCGTAAAAGGCTTGCCCGGCATATATCCGCCGATGGAGTTTGGCAAAAAGATCGGCGCGCTTGCCGCGTTAAATTTGCCTGCCTCGCTTTTGCTGCCTTCAAAATACTGCGCCGGGACGTAAAAATTTAACCTCTGATACTCGCTATCCACGGGATTTGCTACGTAAACTATCCCCTCGTAGGCTCTAAATTTGACCTCTTTTTCGCCTGATTTTATAGAGCGAGTTTCAAATTTATCCGGGTCAAATTTCAGATCCGCCGCCTGCGCGCCAAGTGCCGCGCAAAGGCAAGCCGCGCCAAATGCAAGCGCCCTCTTTCTCATCTTTGTTTCCTTTTGATTTTGCCCGTTTACCGGCAAAATCGCTCAAATTTGACTATTTGCTGCCGTCCGGATTTAGCCCTTTTAGGATGTAGTCAAACTCTACGTCGCTTAGCTCGTAGTTCATAAATTTCTTATAAAACGCCTTAGTTTGGGCTTTTACGTCAACGTCCTTAAAGAGCTCGGGCTGAACGATAGTAGCCGCCCATAAAATTTGTAGAGCCGACTCCGCGCCGTATCTATCCCAGCTAAACACGCCTTTTGGGTTGCCGTAGACTTTTTTGTTTTTGACCGCTTTTAGCCCTGCAAATACCGGATCGGCGTAAATTTTCTCAACCGCTTTTTGATTGTCCGCGCCGCCCACGATGATGATGTCAGGGTCTGCGGCCACGATCTCTTCAGCGGTGATTTCTATCATGCTACCCTCTTTTTGTACCGCGTTTTTACCGCCCGCGTATCTCACCCACGTGTCGATGATCGTTTTGGTGCCGTCGATTTTTAGCAAGTTTGCGCCGCCTACGATGTGTAGCACTTTAGGGCGCGCAGCGTCCTTTAGCTTGCTAGTTCGCTCGCTAACTAGCGCGATGTTGGCGTCTAGATTTTCGTTTAGTTCTTTTGCCTTGCTAGCCGCGTCGCCGCCGATGATCTGGGCCGTTAGCAGCACGCTTTTTTTCATATCGTCGTAGTCGCGAAATATCAAATTCGCCGCGCTAAAACCGTTTTTAGTAAGATTTTCTTGGAAATTTTTATTTGATACGACGACTACGTCCGGCGCTAGTTTAACTAGCTCCTCGATCTGGATATCGTTGCCGTTTAGCGCGGCCGGCACCTCTGCGATGCGAGGGTAAATTTTAGCAAACCACTTGTTTTTCTTGATCTGATCGGTCGTAGTTACGATCTTATCCGCGCCGCCTAGCACCAAGATAACTTGGTTGTTTGCGTGCCAGAGCGCGGCTATCTTTTGCGTTTTGGCCGGGATTTTGACCTCGTTGCCCGTCATATCGGTGATGGTTTTGACCTCGGCTCCTAGCGCGACGATAGCGCTTAAAAGCAGTGTCGTGAGAAATTTTTTCATCTTTTGCTCCTTGTGAAGTATAAATTTATAATATTGCAAAAATGCATATTAAAATTTGTGGAATATTACAGAAAAGCATATTAAAACAAGATATATTTTTTAAAATTTAATCAAGAAGCGAATTTAAAAGATAAATTTAAGTAGCCCCGCCCGCTGTTTAGCAAGCGGGGCTAAAAATCACTCGTGGTGATAGTCGTCGTAGATGACCTTGTTGGTTTGGAATTTGATGCGTTTTAGCTCGCGAATGCGCAAAAACTCCTCCTCTTCGATCCTTTGGATCTGGATGGCGGCCTTAAAGGTCGGAGTCTTACTGATGAAGTCCCAGCCGTTGCTGGTTAGCTCGTTGCAGCAGCTCTCCCAGTAGTGATAGGTCATCTGTATGACGCCGTCAGGGATGATGTCCGTGACGTCTGCTTTGATAACGATATAACCGTATCTGCTCCACGCTTTGATGAAGTCTCCTTGCTTGATGCCGTAGCGCTGGGCTAGCGCGGGATTCATCTCGGCGATAGGTCCGATACTGTCGCCGCCCTCTTCGATAGCTTTTGAGCGTCTAGTCATGACGCCGCCGGCGTACTGATAGACTTTACGCGTAGTTAGCAGCTGTATCGGATACTCGGCATCTGTCGGCTCATCCACGCTGCCGGCCATCACTTCGTATTCAGGCGGTAAATTTACGCGCTTAGCAAACTCGGCTTTCGCCGGCTCGATATCTGCGACGCTCTTTACGTGCAAGCAAGGGATAAATTTACCTTTGCCGTCGGGCGTAAAGAATTTTTTATCCAGATATAGGCTCTGTCCGCCCATGTCGTTTTCATCGGGGCACGGCCAGTGCAAGCCATGGTACTTTTTGATGCGGTAATAGCTCATACCGCCGTATCTTCTAGGATCGCACTTGCGTACTTCTTCCCAAATTTCTTCAGGCGAGTTAAAGTTAAATCCCTCGGTCGCCCCGAGCCTTCGCGCGATCTCGCAGATGATCCACCAGTCTTGTCTAGCGTCTTCCGGAGGCGTGATGACGTGCTCGTTGTGCTGTACGCGGCGCTCTGCGTTGGCGTAGAGGCCTTCTTTTTCGCTACTTGCCACGCCGGGCAAAACGACGTCTGCTTTACGCGACGTTTCGGTTAAAAAGATATCTTGAACCACGTACATATCGACTTTAGAGATCGCTTTTAGGAAGTGGTTGGTGTTTGGATCGGTCATAACCGGGTTTTCGCCCATCGTCCAGAAAAAGTGCACTCTGCCGTCAAGGATAGCGTTTGGCACTTCGGTTTTATGGATGCCGATTTTACCGTTTAAAGAGCCTGGTTCTAGATGCCAAACCTGCTCGAACCACTCGCGCTGTTTAGGATCGGTTACCGAGCCTAAATTTGGAAAAATATTCGGCAACACGCCCATATCGCAGCAGCCTTGGACGTTTTCTTGTCCGCGTATCGGTAGGTCGCCGCTGCCTAGCTCGCAGATATTTCCGGTTAAAAGGAATAAATTTGATATATCGCAAACCGCGCCCACGCCGTGGTTAAAGTGCGTTACGCCCATACCGTGCGTTATGACGGCCGGACGGATAGTCGCGTACATGCGGGCTGCTTTTCTCACGTCCTGCGGGTTTAGATTGGTGTAGCTAGCGATGGCTTCGGGCGAATAGTCCTTGACCGCTTCGCGTACGTATTCTACGCCTTTGGTGCATTCGTTTACGAAGTCCCAGTTAACCAAATTTTCCTCGAAAATAACGTAAAGAAGCGAGTTTATAACCGCGATGTTATGCTCAGGCGCTAACTGCAAATGCACGTCCGCTCGGCTGGCAAATTCCGTTTTTACGGGATCTATCACGATGAGCTTAGCGCCGCGGTTTAGAGCGCGCTGTATGTGCATCGCCGCGATCGGGTGGCCGTTTTCTGGGTTTGAGCCGATCATTAATATACAATTGCTATAAGGTCCGATCTCCGTGAAGCTGTTTGTCGCCGCTCCGTTACCGATTGTTTTGGCAAGACCTGCCACAGTCGGAGCGTGTCAAATTCTAGCGCAGTGATCGACGTTGTTCGTGCCGATTACGGCGCGCATTATCTTTTGCGCGACGTAGTTGTCCTCTAGCGTACAGCGAGCCGAGTAGTTGCCTACTAGCGCGTCGGGGCCGTATTTTTCCTTTACTTCTTTCATCTTTGCGACGACTAGATCAAGCGCTTCGTCCCAGCTAGCCTCCTCAAGGTCTCCGTCCTTGCTAAATACTCCGTCTTTTTTGCGGATTAGCGGTTTTGTCAGTCTATCAGGCGCCCCCACGTAGTCCCAGCCGTAAAAGCCCTTTAAGCACAGATTTCCCTGATTTACGGGGTTATCCTGCACTCCAAGCGCGCTTCTTATCACGTTGTTTTCGACGTGAAGCTCGACCTGACAGCCCGTGCCGCAGTATGGGCATATGACTTTGCCGGTCTTTGTCATTTTTTCTCCTTTTTTATATGCAAATTTTGCACATTTATTAAATATGAAATATTCGCATATTTGTCCTTAAAAGATAATAAATTCTCTTAATATCGTAAATCAGTTTCTAAATTTAAGATTTAATTTATATTTTATATCGGTAAACAAAGCTGCAATACCTGTAAAATCGCAATTTCTAGCGTATCATTTTAGTTACTTATAAAGGCGTATTGAGAGATTTTATTAAGATTAGAATTAGTTGTTGTATTAATGTAACTTAAAATTCTACTTCAACGCTTAATCAAATTTGATCCGTTTGTGAGGCGTAAAGCGAGCAAAAGGCGGCGAAATTTGCAAGATTAAATTTAGTACGTGCGTTTTGGGATTTTTAAATTTTATGGTGAGTCATTTTCGAGTGCGATAAATTTAGCGTGGGTTTTGGCGAGCTAAATTTGACCACCGACTCGGCAAAACAAAATTTTATTTCGCGAGCGAGCCGCCAAATTCTGCCAAATTTGACCTGTTTGGCCAGCCGTTGCCAGCAAAACAGAGTCAAATTTAACGCGGCTAAGGGGCTAGGCAGTTAGTTCGCCCGAGCCCTCAGAGCGAGCAGATCAAAACCCATGCGCCTTTTTTAGCTCCGGATCGATCGGTTTTTTCGCACCGTCCTTAGTCACGCTCACATAAGTCGCGATCGCGGATGTCACGTGTATGCGCTCGCGAAAACCCGCCGCATTTAGCCGCAGCGCCGTGACTTCGATCTTAGTTTTGATCGAGGTGTTGCCCGCGGCGATGATTTTGGCGTAGCAGCTCACGACGTCGCCGACGAAAACGGGCTGCTTAAATATAATCTCTTGCATCGAGATCGTCACGACGCGCTCGGGTGACAGCTCCCGCGCGGCCTGTGCGCCGGCAAGGTCGATCTGGCTTAGTATCCAGCCGCCAAATATATTGCCCGCCGAGTTTGTGTCCTTTGGCAGCGCGACTTGTTTTATGCGCGGCTCGCCCATGCCTTCTAGCATTTCTTCCATTTTTATCCTTTCGTTTTAGATTCGTAAATTTAGCGACTATTTACCGCCTTTGGCTTGCTTGACCTAAAGTAAATTTAGCGCGATTTCATCAAATTTGACATGTTTGCTCGCCGATAAAGCCGAATTTGCGCCACGATTTAGCCCAAGCAAATCAAATTTGACTTTTTAATTTTACGCCAGAATTTAAATGCAAAGAACCAGGACTCGCAGCAAATTTTGTAAATTTGCGGAGCGCGACATACAAATTTTGGCCGCAAAACCCATATCCTGAAAATGCTAAACTCAGTGTCAAAAAGATGCGGATCTAGGCCGCTCGAAAAGGCAAATTTGACGTAAATTTAGGGTCGAATTTGCATGCCAAGCCGCTTAATCTAGCGCAAATTTGCCTCGGGCTATTTCTCTTTCGCTTGCCACTTTTCCCATTCGCCGCTCTCGTCAAGCTCGTTTCCGATAGCCTTGTAGCGGGCGTAGTAGTGCTCTACAAATGCCCTTGCCTGCGCGTGTTTAGGCAGGTAGCTTTTGCCATCTTTGTCGCAAAATTTCGCCAAAAACTCGCCCGCAGGAGCGCGCCTTGCGTAGTGAAGCGCCAAATTTTTGTAGTTTGCGAGGCAGATTTCTTTAAATTTAGCGTAATGCTCGCGGTCAAATTTGACGACCAAAGCGCCGCCATCAAAGCTAAGCGCGCCCGAATCAAAAAGCAAGCTCAGGTGTATGAGCCCCTCGCAGTAGTACGCGCGCACCTCATCGACCTCGCGCCACGCGATGAGCCCGACCGCGCGGGCGATCAGCTCGTGAAATACGCTCATCTCGTAGCCTTCGTCGCCGCCGATAAAGAAATTTACCAGCCCGCCCGTGGTAGCCTTGTACTCCTCGATAAATTTAAACTCGCCGTCTGCGTTCATCGCTTTTTCGGTGTCGGTGCCGACGAAAAGTATGTGCCCAAACTCGTGGCCGATCGTGGAGATTTCGTAGGTTTTCTTCCAAATTTGCGGCTTTTTAAATAAAATTTCGCGCCCGTAGTCCAAAAACTCGCGCGAAAAAATCTCCCCGCTAAGCTTCATAAACGGCCGCGCCTTGGCGCTCTCGTAAACGTGCTCGACGAAGGCGAATATCTTTTTGCCCCGCTCTTTGCTCACGGTCTCGTCGTTTGGCACGACCTGCGCGGAGAAAAGCCCGTTTAGCTCGGCGCCGTAGTAGATCATCGGCACGCTGATGTAGGTTTGCGTTCTAGCGACGTTTTGCGTCACTTGGCGCTCTAGCGCAGCGTCCTTGATACCGCACTGCTCGCAAATTTGCTCGTATGCGCGGATGACGCTAGCTTTAAATTTCGCCTCGTCAAAGTCGCTCGCGCCTGAGAGCCTCACGTCCCACTCGAGCGCGACGGCGTGCGTGTAGGCATCCTCGTAGTACTCGAGCGGATGGCCGGGCTGCAGCGGGCCTTTTACATCCATCCACGCGCGCTCGGCATCCTGCCACGCCGGGATCGTTCGGTTGTTTTCTCGCTCGCAAAACGCCGCCTTTAGCTTTTCAAAGTACGTTACGTAGGCTCTTTGCTCGTTGTTTACGGCTAGCGATTTTAGATTTTTGATTAGCGCGTCCAGAGCGTCCGCCACTCGCTTTACTTCGTTTTCAAAGGCCACGGCATAGGGTGCAAAGTCGTATTTATCACCGTTTTTCATAACTGCGCCGTAGCTTCGCTCGCCTTTTTCGTCGCCGTCTTTTTGATAGAGGCCGTTTTCGTCGATAAATTTGATCGCCTCGGCCATGTTTGCAAATTTAGCTTCAAATTCTTTATTCGTCGTTTGCAGGATTTGCCTGTCCCACGCACTTTGCCACGCGTTTATTGCTAGCCCCGCGCCGTGCATGCCGCTAAGTAGCGCCAGGTAAAACTCGTCTATTATTTTCTCCTCTTTTACCCGCGCCAAAAGCTTTTCAAAACGCGCCTCGTAAAACTCGCGTACGAGCTCAAAAGCTTCGTCTTTTATGCGCCCTATCTCGGCCTCCTCGCGACCTTGTTTTTTTAGCTCGTTTTCTAGCGGCTCAACCTTTAGATCGACTATGCGGCGCAAAACCGCGACCTTTTCGCTTTTCTCGCCCTTAAAGCCAGCGATTTTTAGCATATTTTGCACGACATCGCTAGGATTATCTAGCTGCCGATACATCGCGTTTAGCTCGTCTTTGCCGACCGCTACTAGCTCGTTTAATCTTTTAAAATCGTTCACGTTTATCCTTTTTAAAATTTGGCGTATTTTAGCTTAAATTTGATGCATATCGCGTTAAAAATGAGTAAGCGGGAGTTAAATTTGCGCCTTAAAGAGCGCGGTTTATAAAAGCTAAATTTGAATTTATATAAAAACAAGGCGCGGGGTCAAATTTGGAGGTCACATTTAACCCGCGCGAGTAAATTTGGCTAAATTTAACGCTTTAGCGAACAGCGGTTTAAAAAGTAGCAAGCGGGACAAAATCCCGTGACGCCCACGACAAACGGCACGAGCCCGACCAGCCCCCACCAGCTGTTAAACACGACTCCAGCGATCATTATCACTAGCCCGATCAGCGCTCTTATTATCCTAGTTTTTTTACTTAGCATTGCGTTTTCCCTTCTTTGTTTTTACATTTTTTACACGTATTTATACCAAAAATTTTATAAAGAGGACAATAACCGTAAACAGCCGTCAGTAGCGGCATGAGACCGACCAGCCACAGCCAGCACTCGCAGACGAACCCAAATGCGTATATCCAAACCGCAGCGATTACTAGGCGGATAGTTTTATCTAAAATCCCGACGTTTTGCATTTTCTCTCCTTTATGCTAGACCTCTTATCATGCCTTGCATGACCATCGGCTTCATCATATATAGCTTCATCGCCCAGTTTAGGTAGCTCTCGCGAGTCGCGCCCATGCACGCTATCGTAGGCTCGGGCTTGCCCGTCCAGTTAAACTCCACCATCACCGCCTTGCCGAATTTCGTTAGTAGCGGGCAGGCGGTGTAGCCGCCGTATCTAGCACTCGGTTCGCGTCCTTTTATAACGTCGGCTAGATTTTGCGCCAGCACTGGATACATCTTGCGTATACTAGCTCCGGTTTTACCGGCGGGAAATCCGCAAACGTCGCCGATAGCAAATATATTTTTAAATTTCGAGTGTTGCAGCGTCTCGCGCGTGAGGCTAATCCAGTTGCCTGCCACATCGCCCTTTTCTACGCTTAGCCCTGCATCGGCGTAGATTTTAGAAGCCTTCATGCGAGGCACTAGATGTAGGTAGTCGAATTTTACTTCGACTAGCTCTTTAGCGAGTTTATTTTCGCCGTTTTCGCGGTACGGCATAGCGTGCTCAAATACCGCTATATTAGCACTTTTATCCACCTCAACCAGCTGGTGGGAAGTAAAATACTTCACGTCTCGCTCCTCCAGCATCCCTTCTATCATTTTAGCATAAACAGGAGCGGAAAATATCGTCCGCGCACCCGAGTATATCGAGATATCAAGCTTGTCTCTGTTGCCTAAATTTCGCGCCATATCTTCGGTTAGCAGCGTTACTTTTTTATTTGCGCCCGAACACTTCATCGGTGTTTTGTTGTCGCTAAAGACTATCTTGCCGCCTTCTTTGCCGACTTTTTTCATTATGCTAGACATAGCAACGGCGCCTGGGATCGTGTAGATAGAAGTCACGTTGTCGCTACCGATTTCGTCGGCGCTAAGCCCTTTTACGCTCTCAAACTCATACTCCGCTCCGCTAGCTATCACGAGGTAGTCGTAGTTCAAATTTAACCCGTCCTCTAGCTTGACGGAATTTGTCGCCGGATCGATGGATGCGGCATTTTGTTTTATCCATTTTACGCCATCTGGGATCAAATTTGATTTTTCGTAGGTTATGTCTTCGGGCAGATAGTGACCGGCTGCGATGAGCGTAAAGCCGGGCTGATAGTAGAAGTACTCGTCCTTATCAAGGACAGTTAGTTCGGCGTTTGGCATATCTCGTCGTAGTTTCGCCGCTAGGCTGATGCCGCCTAGACCGCCGCCGATTATTAGGATATTTGCGCGGATGTCCGCATTTTCTCCCGCATTTAGCTTGCTAGCACCTGCGACTCCCGCCGCCGCTAACCCCGCCGCGCCTAAAATTTTCAAGACGCCTCTTCTGTCGATGCTTTGCATAAAAGCTCCTTTTAGAAGTTATTGTCAAATCATAGCGCATTTTAAAATTTAAATATGTAACAAAGTCACCTTAACGTCACGACTCCTCGTTTTAGCTCGACGAGCCCCTTTTTCTGCATCTCTTTTAGCGCTCTTGAGACCGCTTCTCGCGCGCTAGCGATGTCGTTTGCGATCTGTTCGTGCGTGATCTTTAGCCCGTTTTTCGCGCCGTTTTGCTCGAGAAAATTTATTATTCTCCGAGCTAGCGGCAAAAACAGCGTCTGATCCATCGCCGTTATCGCGGAGCTAAGCCTTGTAGCCATGAGATCTAGCGCGTGATTTGCCACCTGCGGATAGTTTTCGCGTAGCCTCTTAAAGATCTCTCTTGGTATCAAAATCATCCGCACGTCCTCTTCGATTTGCAAATTTATCTCCGCTTGTAGCGCTCCTAGCGAGCAAAAGCCGCACAGCATACAGCTATCGCCGTCTTGCAGACTAAAGACGGTGATCTCTTTAAAATTACTCGTGCTAACCAGCCCTCGCGCACGTCCGCTTATGATGATCGCGTAGCCAAGGCAGCCGTCTTTTGGGTATATCCTTTCACCATTTTTAAAGCTTTTTAGCGTCGCGCTTTTTAACACCGCCTCTTCATCCTGCGCACTAAGCGTAAATTTAGACATAAACCGCTGTTTTATCGTATCTTTTAGCTCGTCTCCCGACATACGCGCTCCTTGGTTAAATTCGGTTTTGTTTAATTATATTTTCTTTTACGTAAAAGCACGGTGATAAAATTTAGCTACAAAATATTTTAAGCATTGATTTATTTCGTGACTAACTCACCGAAATTGCGCTAAAATTGGGGTAAAATTTAGAAAAAACAAGGAAAAATATGAAAACGCAGGATGAAAAACCAAGCTGGCTACAGCACTTTCCGATCATGTTTTATACCGTAGTTATGGGGCTTGGCGGGCTAGCTCTCGCATACGAGCGGCTAAATTTGATATTTGATATCTCGGACACGGTTTTTGAGATTTTACGAGGCGCGGCTAGCCTTGCGTACGCGCTCATCTGCGCTTGTTACGCGGCGAAGCTGATAAAATACCCAGGGGCTTGCAAGGCGGAGTTTTTCCACCCGGTGCGCGTAAATTTTTTCGCCGCATTTTCGATCGGTACGCTGCTAGTCGCCTCGCTCTGGCGGGACTTCGCGCCAGTTTACGACGCGCTTTTTTGCGCGGGCGTAGCGTTTCAGACCTTTATCACGCTGCACGTCGTCTCCTTTTGGATCAAAAATAACGTCCAGATCGCGCACTCAAACCCCGCGTGGTTTATCCCGATCGTGGGCAATCTCTTCGTCCCGCTAGCAGCGCCAGCCGCGAGCGAGCTTGCGTGGTATTACTTTGCGATCGGGATATTTTTTTGGCCGGTGCTTTTTGCGGTTTTGTTTTACCGCATCATCTTTCACGATCAGATGCCGCAGAAATTTATCCCGACGCTTTTTATCGTGATCGCGCCGCCTGCGATGGCGTTTTTGGACTACGTCAAGCTCACCGGCGGCTTTGACGTGATGGCGAAGATCATGCTCTACGTGACGCTATTTTTCGCGCTTCTCATCCTTTTTATGTTTAAAAGCTTTTTGCGGCTCAAATTTTTCCTCTCGTGGTGGGCGTTTACCTTCCCGACGGCTGCGGCTAGCATCGCGTTTTTGCGAGCGTTTGAGTTTAACGGGATCAAATTTTTCTTGTTTGCGGGAGCGGCCGGTTTTGCTATCTTGTGCGTTTTTATAGGTATCGTGGGCTTTTACACGGTAAAGGCGATGCGGCGCGACGAAATTTGCGTGCCTGAGTGATAGTTTTTAAAATCTGTGAGTAAAATTAAAAATCCGCGCTCAAATTTGATATTTAAACGCGGATTTTGGGAGCGTAAATAAGCCGAAGTGACTTAAATTTACTTTATCGCTTCCATCATTTTTAGCATATTTTCAAGCTCTTTTACCTCGGCTATGCCTTGATTGCACGTAGATTCTTGCTCCTCTTTGCTCATCTTTTTTATGCTCGCGTAGTCAGCTTCAAACTCTTTTTTCGTCGCAGCAGCGTCAAAGTCCTTTTTACCTTGAGCCTGGGCTTGTTTTGCCATCGAATCGATGAAGTCGTAAGAAACTTTTTTATACTCCTCGCAAGCAGCGGGCATATCAGCTGCCGCAAGATGTCCGGCAAAAGCGCAAAGCGCGACGAAAAGCAGTGATTTTTTCATGTTTATCCTTTTTAAAAAATGCGGCGTATGATAGCGAAATTTGGATAAATTAGCCATGACGGGCGATAAGTTCGTTAAAAGTTATCTCTCGTGCGTGAAATTTAACTCCGAGCGAGGCGAGTTTATCTTGCAGCGGCAGCGGCAGCTCTTCTATGCCGCTAAATACGCAAAGCGGCAAATTTTGCGCCCTCTCTTTGGTCGCCGCAAAGCTCTCGTCGTCAAAAAATTTCTTTAAAAACACGAGCGTTTTTACCTTATCGGCGCCCAGATCCTCGATAAAAACGCTGAAATATTTATATTCGAGCTCCTCGCGCGCTTCATCTTTCAGCGCGTAGTCGTCTGCTAGATCGCGGTAAAATTCGTTGTTTAAATCAGCAAGCGGCGCGATCGCTTCAAGCGCGGCGAGGACGGTTAAAATCTCTTCAAATTTAACGATGTCGTCCGCGATCTTTATCGGCTCCCACGAGCCGGCGCCGTGATAGGCAAAATATACGGGCGAGGCATCCCCGAGGGCAAAATCCACGAAAAACGGATCGTCCATGCCGTTACGCGCGATGACCTGCCAGCTCTTTCGCCACTGTCCTGGTGCGTCGTCTGCTAGCTCCTCGCCAGTTTTGCGACTAACGAGTCTATATCCCTCCTGAAAACTCTCAAACTCGCCCTCATTAGGATAGAAAAACGGCAGCAAAACGGACTCTGAAACGATGCGTTTGCGGATAAAATTTCGGATCAAATTCGGAATTTGCACGGCACAACCTTTGGATTAAACTTGAGCGAATTTTAGCAGAGTTTTTAGTTTGCGTAAAATTTACGCCCAAATTTGTTGAATTGCAAATTTAAGCGTAAAAAGACAAGCGGAAGTATCGCGGAGCAGATTTGCTTGTTTTGAAGTAAAATTTGAGCGTGCGCTAGGCATATAGCCTGCGGAGCGAAAATTTTACGAGATCAAGCAAAGATGCCCGCGAGACGACGCATTAAATTCTACAAAGATTGTAGGATTTTAGGCTTGCTAAACGCTTGTATAGGTTTAATCTCCCCCTTAAATTTCTCAATCTGCGCTAGCACGGTGTGGGCCGAGTTGCTTTGCGCAAGACTTGACGTGCCTTTGTCAAAGGTCAAAACGTTTACGCAACCGTGCTGGCAGAGGCTCTTTTCACCCCATTTTTCAGGGTCGTACCACGCGCCCTCGCAGATAGCTACGACGCGCTCGGGCACGATGTCGGTGACTAGTACGCCCGCTAGTATCTCGCCGCGGTCGTTAAATACGCGCGCAACGTCGCCCGTGGCTAGGCCGCGATCTTTGGCGTCTTTTGGATTTATTAGCACCGGCTCTCTGCCGCTAACTTCGGCGAAATTTCTGATGATAGAGTTGTTTAGCTGACTGTGCAGGCGGTAGCGAGAGTGCGGGCTAACGACGTGTAGCGGGTACTTTTTGCTAGCGTTGCCTAGCCACTCTTTTGGCTCGATCCATGTAGGCATCGGCGGGCAGTCGGCGTAGTTCATCTTCGCTATCGTCGGCGAGTATATCTCTATCTTGCCAGACGGAGTGCCTAGGCGGTTTTTGGCCGGATTTTCGCGGAAGGCCGCTAGACGCGTGTATAGCTCGGTTTCCGTGTTGTCCTTTTCAAACCTCACGTAGCCTTTTTCGTAAAATTCCTCAAAGCTAGGCATGGTTAAACTTAACCCCTTGGCCTGCTCGGCTGCGTCGGCGTAAAATTCCTTCATCCAGCCTAGCTCGTCCTTGCCCTCGCTAAACACCTCGCCTCTGCCCCAGCGTTTGCAGATTTGCTCGCAGATCCAAAAGTCGCTCTTGCTCTCGCCCATCGGTTCTATCGCAGGTTTATATGCCACGATGTATTCGCCTGTTGAGCCCGTTTGGTTGATGTCGTTTCTCTCGACCTCGATAGCTACGGGCAGCACGATGTCGCTAAATTTTGCCGTGCTAGTCCAGTATGGCTCGGCGGTGATAACCGTGTCAAATTTACGCCACTGTTTTACGATGTTATTTACGTCCTGATGGCGCGTAAACATCGAGCCTGAGGCCATGTATGCGACCCTCATGTGCGGTAGCTTGATCTTAGTACCGTCGTAGTCGATCTCTTTGCCGGGATGCTCTAGCGCCTCGATGCTGCGAGAAGACGGGATAGTGATGTTTTTAGTCGTTTTCCACGGCGCGCCGTCTACGTTTTCGTATTTCTCGTCGATGCGAGTACTTAGGCCTTTTAGCACCGGAGCGATCTTGTCCGTAGCGCCCGCAGAGCCGTATCCTAGGCTAAACTCAAATCCAAGCCCCTCTTTACCCACGTGTCCTAGCATCGCGTTTAGCACCACTAGCGCCCAGAAAGGCTGCTCGCCGTGGTCGGCTCTTTGTAACGCGCGGCCGATCAGCACGGTCGTAGGCTCTTTAGCCAGGCGCGTAGCAAACTGTGCTATCGTGCCCGCAGGTACGCCGCAAATTTTGCTCGCCCACTCGATATCTTTTACGACTTTATCCTGCGTGCCGAGGAAGTAGTCTTTAAATTTATTAAATCCGACCGTATATTTTTTGATAAATTCCTCGTCGTAGAGGTTGTTCGTAAACAGATAATGGCACATGCCGATGATGAGCGCGGTATCGGTATTTGGGCGCACGATGATATTTTCGCTGCCGTAGTAGCGTGCGGTGTCGTTTACCATGACGTTCACGCTATAGGTTTTGATGCCGGCTTTTTTGAGCTCCTGCATGCCTACGTAGCCGTCGTGAGTCGGAGGGACTGATGAGATTTGGTTGGTTACGATAGGATCGGTACCCCAAAATACCACGTTTTTAGCGTTTTTGACGACGGCTTTCCACTTCGTCGGAGCGTCGTAAACCGCGCTACCGCCTAGCACGTGAGGCATAATGACTAGACCCGCTCCGGTCGAGTAGTCGCCGCTTTCCTCCACGTAGCCGCCAAGCACTTTTAGCATCCTGTGCGCGACCGTACGACCCCAGCTGACCTTACCGCTGCCACCCCACCAGTAGCACTCGCCATATATCGCCTCGGCGCCGTATTTGTCGAAATTTTCTTTTAAGGCTTTGGCTGCTAGATCAAGTGCTACGTCCCAGCTAACGCGCACGAACTCGTCTTTGCCGCGCAGTTCGCTCTTTGCCGCGCCTTTTACTTTTAGGTAGCTTTTGCGCACCATCGGATAGAGCACGCGGTTTTCGTTCTGCACGGAGTCAGGCAGGCTGTAGTTCATCGTGTTTGGAAATTTATCGCCCTCAAAATCGCTAACAGAAACGATCTGCGATGAGTTTAAATTTGCCCAAAACGGACCGAATCTGTTTGCGCCAAACACCTTTTTGTTATCAAAAATCGTCTGTTTGACGCCCTCTATCCTGCTAGCCTGCGCAGCCGTAGCCGCCAAGGCCGAAAATTTGATGAAATCTCGTCTTTTCATCGGTTTCTCCCTTATTTACTGATCGCAGGAGCAAAGCCCTGCCGTGAGCGGGAGCGTAAGCACTCCCCATACTCGCCCAAAGCACGCCTATGCTTGTGGCATCTACGCGATCAGGCAACTTTTTCCCTTATTTGCTTTTTAAAATCGTATTTTAATGCTCGCTCATTTCTTAATAACGTGGTTGTGCAGCGAGCGAAATGCAGGCAAAATTAAGCTATTGGCGTTAAATTTGCCGCCGTAAAAGTATAAAATCCCAAAAATCTAAATTTAAAGAACGAACGTCGCTAAATTTTACATTTCAAGCGACAGGCAAATTTTGATCCGCGCAAAGCCCTATTCTACCGCTTTTGCGTTATGCTGTAGGTATTTAACGATCAAATTTAGCTCCGTCTCCTCCAGCGCGACGTAGTTCGTATCGATCATCGACTGCAAATTTGCCGGCCACTGAGCCGCCGTAAAGCTGTTTGGCTCGTGCAAGCGGTGACACGCCGAGCAAGTCTCCTCGTACTTTTGCTGAGCTTGTTTATATAGCGCGTTTGCGTCGTTACCTAGCGCGTCCGCGGCGACTTCGTACGTGCCCTCTACCTCATACCAAAGCTCGCCGTAGTCGTCCTCGACGTTTTTTATTTTCTTAAAATTCGCCTCGCTTTCGGCATCAAAAACCGTGAAAATCTCGGCGTTTTTGACGCTTCGCTGTATCTGAGCCAGGTAGTTTGCGGAAACTGCGCCTTTTACCTTTATTTTGGCCTTTGCGCCGTCTTTAGAGGTCACCTCAACCGGCGTCAAAACCTCAATCTTGCCGACTTTTTTACCGTCTAGCGATATATCGGTCGTCTTTGTTAAAACCTCCGCGTTTAAGCTTACCGCTGCCGCACAGGCAGCTATCAAAGCAAATTTAAAACTTTTCATCGCATTTCCTTAAGAAAAATTATTAATGTAATTTTATAAATTTACAGCTTAAAATTACATCGCTATATTTTATTACGAAATGGATTTTGTATATTAAAAATGATAAAATTTGAAGCAAGAAAACGGTAAACCTAGCCAAATTTGAAATTTGCTCAAATTTGCCGCGAGAGTAAAAGCCGCGCAAACGGCGGCTAAATTTAAAGATCAATCAGTGCTTTTTAAGCCCCATTGCAGCGACGTCTAGCGCGATCTCTTCGTTATCTATCGTGACTAGTCCGCGCTCTAAAATTTTACTCGCGATCGCATGCGCCTCGTCAAGCGAGTGCATTTTGTACGTACCGCACTGATACTTGTTTAGTTCGGGGATGTCTTCTTGGTTTTTGACGCCTAGGATATCCTTCATCGACGCCGTCCACGCGGCCTTGACCGCCTCCTCGCTAGGCACGCCGATCACGCTCATATAAAAGCCCGTCCTGCAGCCCATCGGTGAGATGTCGATGATCTCGGTCCCTTCGCCATTTAGATGATCGCGCATAAAACCCGCAAATAGGTGCTCTAGCGTGTGGATGCCTTTTTCTGGCAAAATTTCCTCGTTTGGCTTGCAAAAACGCAAATCAAACACGCTTATATCATCGCCTTTTGGCGTTTTCATCGTCTTTGCCAGGCGCACGCCGGGCGCGTTCATCCTCACGTGATCGACGCAAAAACTATCTAGTAGAGGCATATTTTCTCCTTATTTTTAGCTAAATTCGGCGTGATTTTAGCTAAATTTTTATTAGCCACGGCTTGATTTAAATTTGCATTTACGTAAATTTACTAAGCCGATGGCCAAATAATGCAACCGCAAGAGCGGTAGCTTCGGTTAATTTTTAGCCGATCATCTACTTATTCGTATGCCAAAATGCTAGCGAGCCTGGATTCATAGGATCTTGAGAGAGTCCGATATCGGCGATCGCATCGTCTATAGCGATAACGTTTCGTCTGGCGGCATTAAAGAAGGTCTCGGCAAAATTTACATTCCAACCTTGAGTTTTAAAAAACCCTCTTTGTCTTTCGCTAACGGCGTCGTTTGCTCCTTCTATTTGGAATCCAAACGGCTCCAGATGAGCGCAGCGCACGAAGTCAGTAGCGTTTGCCACTACGTCAAACCAATGCGGAGGGATCTCCTTAACCTGCTCGATAGAGTGGCATGTAAAAACAAAGGCCTTTTTACCCAAATCTAACCCTTCAAGACTAGGCTCTAGGTGATTAAAATGGAAAAACTTAGCATTCATTTTAGGCGTCGCAGCTGCTAGTTTGCTAGCGATTTCTACGCCGCTTTGCGTAAATTCTCCGCCAAAATACCGCACATCCGTCGGCCCGCCTCTATAAAAAATTTCAATCAAATTTCGACCGTATCCGCAGCCAAGCTCCACGATACTATCATATGGCCCCGTCTCGTCGATGATATCGATCAGCATATCGTAAAAGTTAAACGACGAGTGAAAAGGTACGATTAGCTCAGCCCCTTGTCTAGTGCTAAGCCTGGCAATCGGGATTTCGACGAATCTTAAAACATTCGTGCTAAAAAGCTTTCGCTTCTCCCAAACCATTTCGTTTGTAACGTTATCCAAACTTAGCTCACTTAGCCGCTCTTTTTTTTCCAGCATTTTTACGGCTTGATAGCTATTGAGTCCGTTTTTTAGGCACTCGTCCATAAATTTAGCCCTTGTCGCCCATGCTTTTTCATAAAAATTTTGCCAATACTCCTCTTGATACGCCATATTTTCTCCTAAATTTAAAAAATAAATTTAATTCTACCTTTAAGATTTTAAAGAAAACTGAAATTTAAAAGATTCGATTTTAGTGATTAGATTGAGTTTGTTTGGGGTTAAAAATCGGGCAAAAGCCCGACTAGAAGTATTAAATATTAAGCAAAATGAGGCTTGATCTGCTCTATCCAAGCGCTGATTCTAGGCTCGGTTTTTTCGCTTTCGTTATCGGCATCAAGCGGCAGACCGACGAATTTACCGTCTCTTACGGCTTCTGATTCGTCAAATTTATATCCGTCCACGGACACTGCACCCACGACGTTTGCGCCCGCCTTTACGACCTCGTCGTATAGCTTGCCCATCGCGCCGCAAAAGCTATCTGCGTAGCTCTCGGCGTCGCCCGTGCCAAATATCGCGACTGTCTTTCCGCTAAGCTTTAGTCCGCCAAAATCAAACGCGTCCCAGTCGTCTTGCAAGTCGCCCGTGCCCCAGGTCGAAACGCCTAAAATTAGCTTATCAAAGCCGTTTAGCTTAGCCGCGTCGCAGTTTGCTACGTTTAAAAGCTCGTTTTCTAGCCCCAAATTCTCGGCTAAAAAGCTCGCCGCCTCCTCAGTATTTCCCATACTGCTTCCAAAAATGATACCTATCATTTAAATTTCCTTTAAAAAATATGATGACTTATCGTGTAGGGTACCAGTCGCAGCGATCCGCCGCGTCCGCACTCCCGTCTGACCTCGATGTAGCGCGAGAAATTCGCATTTCTCGGGGCTACGATAAACATCCTGTCAAACTCTCCGCCACTAAGCGCCTCAAAGCCCCTAGCGATCTCGCAGTTAGCCAGATGAAACCGCTCTTTCGTTATCTCCTTAAAGCACGGCATAACGCCAAAAAGCTTGCGCCCGCCCTGCTCTGCAAAGATAATCCCGTCTTGAAAATAAACGTTTTTATCAAAATGTTTGGCGCGTATTTTATCATAAACAAACTGAGAAAACATTATGTCTGCGTCAAAACATATTCCGTTTTGGGACTTTAGCATAACGATTAGCTTGGCGGCCGGGTGCTTGGGAGAGACAGCTAGCGGCGGGACGGCGTCAAATTTACCCGATTTGTAGGCGCAGATAACGTCGTTTGAGGCGATACAAAAGCTTGAAATTTTACTTCGGCTAGGATTTTTAAAAGCGCACAGATCCTCGATGCGCTTTAGAAAAATCTCCTCCAAATTTAAGCCAGAATACGCATAAACTAGAGGGATTTTTAGCTCGCGACCTGCGCAACAGTTATATAAATTTATAAAAATTCGGGCTTTATTTACCGCGTCAAGCCCTGAAAAAATACTTGGAGTTATTTCTCCAATACCTGATAAAAAGCCGAATTTCATCTATTAATCTTTTACCTTGCAACATCCAAATTCCTTATCTAGCCCAAAGACTTTGCAATACTCGCTAAACACGCAGCTAACGCTTCTTTTGGCGCAGACGATCGGGATATTGCGCTTTTTGGCTTGGTTTTTTATCGTTTTCATCGTGTTGTGGTTTAAAAAACTGGTTAGCATCACGACGCACTCGGTATCTTGTGGGATGGGTTTGCGATTTACGCGGTTTTCGTTGCGCGCGTCCCAGTGCTCGATCGCTTCCGCGCCGAGGTCTTTGAGGACTGCTTTTATAGGCGTTATCTCGTCGGCTCCGATAACTAAAACTGACATTTTGGGCTCCTGTTTATTTGATTGTGATTATTATAAAATAGATTAACTAAAAAACAGCTTAGTTATGATAGTTGTTATCAGTTAAGTGCAAATTTGCAACGCGTGCCAAATTTTGCGAGGTAGTTTTAAATTTGACTGCTAAAATTATCTTTTAGGATCAAGAAACGGCGCTCAAATTTGACGAATAGGCGGCAAGAGCAAAAATGCTCAAAGTTCTTGTTCTTAAATTTAGCAGAAAATAAATCAAATTTGGGTTCAAATTTACCCGCCCAAATTTGCCGCCTTATCAAACTCCATCTGCTCCTCGAGCCGTTTAAACTCATCTGCATAAACGAGTGCATTATCGATGCACTCAAGCCAAAACTCCTGCGTTCGCGCATTCTTGCCAAAGTGCTTTTGCAATAGCTCTTCGGCGCTCATCACGCCGCACTCTCGCAAAAACGCCTTGTACGCGCCGATAAATTTATCGCCCGCACGCCTAAACTCGCCCAGCAAAAACTGCGAGAGCAGGTAGCCGACCGTGTAAGGGTAGTTGTAGATGTATTGATCGGTTTTGTAAAAATGCAGCTTAAAGTACGGCAAAAAGCCCTCTGCGTCCTGCACCGAGTCGCCGTAACGTCCGCGCCACGCCTTTTGCATGAGCTCCTCTATCTGCGCCACACCGACCGCGCCCTTTTGCCTAGCTTTTAAAAAAGCGATCTCAAAATCAAACCGCACGCCGATGTGCAGCATGAAATTTGCCGCCGATTTTAGCTCCTGCCACAAGATGTCAAAAAGTAAATTTTTATCCGAGCTGTTTTTACGCAGATAGTTTCGCAGCACGGCTTCGTTAAAGGTGCTCGCAGCCTCCGCCAGCGTCATAGGAAACTGCGTGTGCAGCGCGGGCAGATCGCGCATGATCCAGTAGTGCCACGCGTGTCCGAGCTCGTGCGCCTGCTGGATCATATGCGCCTGCGTGCCCATGTAGCTAGAAAAAACGCGCGGCTGCCGAAATTTATCAAATCTCGTATAAAATGCGCCGCCTGCTTTGTTTTCGCGCACCTGCGCCTCGATCCAGTTTTTATCTAGCATCATTTTGATAAACTCAGGTATCTCCCCGCTAACCTCGCCTAGAGCCGCACAGATCGTCTCTATCGCCCGCTCGTAAGTGATCTCCTCCGAGCTAGCAAAAGGAGACGGCGCGAGTAGATCGCGGGCGTAAATTTTGCCCTGCGGAAAATACTTCGCGCGTAGGCTCACGCACTCCCTGATCTTGCCTGATCTCTGATCTAGCGCCGCAAACATCGCCGTTACGGCCTGCTCGCTGATTTTATTTTGCTGCAGGCTAGGCGTGAGGATATCCGTCCCCGCCGCCCTGAATTCACCTAGCCTAAAGCCCTGAAGTAAATTTAAAACGTCGACGTACAGGCTCGCGTGCCTAGCGTAGTGCTCCGCCAGCCCCTCAAACACGCTCTTTCGTAGCGCGGCATCAGGCGAACCCTTTAAAACGCCCGCGCATTTTGAGAGATTGTAGACGCTTTTTACGCCGTTTTTATCACTAGCCTGCACGGCGATGAGGTTGTTTAGATGCCTAAATACGCCGTAAAGCGGAGCGAAACTGCTAGCCGCCGTATCTTCGTAAATTTTACGTTCTTTTGCGTCAAATTTTGCCCGCCAGCTGTTTTTGCGCTCGTCGTAGAGAAATTTTATCCGCGCAAACTCCTGTGTTTGGAGCGCGGTATCAGCGGGATCTAGCTCGTCTATCTTTTCAAAAATGATCTCTTTCGTCCGCTCAAGACGCAAAAACTTTTCCCTGATTTTCGCCTCGGCCGCGCCTGCTCGCTCATCTTTGGTATCGTCGCTTGATTTGCAGCGGCAAAACGCGAACAAGGAGTTTGCCTCCTCAAATCCGCGCTCGTATGCGTTTATCAGCAAATTTAACTCGCCGCCAGAGCCGAGTAGTCCCTCTATCTCGCCTAAAATTTCGTCCAAATTTGATAGCGCGTCCGTAAATCTCGCATCGTCAAAGTCGCCATACGCGTCCTCAAACGTCCATCTAGGAAGCTGCATCTCTCGCCTCACAATGAGAGTAAAAATACGAAAATATGGTGGCTAACGAGGCCCAAGACCGCCGGCACGCTGCAGCGCTTGACGATATCAAGCGGACTGCACTTTAGCATGCCCGCTATCGCGACGACCACGCCAGCTACGGGTGAGAGAGGGCGAGCGATAGTGGAGGCCTGGTGCATCGGTAGCACGAGCATAACCGAGCTCACGTTTAGCTTAGCGGCGATATGCGGCACCATCTCGATGAGAGGATAGAAGCTCGCGCCGTTTGAGCCTGAGATGATCGTAACTAGCGTAGTAATGACGACGAAAAGCACCGACATGCCAAAGCCGCCAAAGCCAAGCGAATTTGCGAGCTTGACGATACTATCTAGCATGCCTAGCGCCTTAAAGCCTTCAGCAAATATACCGGCTGCGATGATGAGAATCACGACGCCGCTTAGGCTCTTGCCCATCGCTTGGAAAAATACCTTGACCCCTTCGGCGATCGGGTCAAATTTGAACCTATGCCTGACCGCCTCAAAAAGCATCGCGATGACGACTGACAGGATGATGATCGCCGAGATGTCAAGCTTGATAGAGGCGATGCAGTATTGCGAAAATACTACCACCAAAATCATCGGTAAAAACGGCAGTATCGCGTAAATTTTAGGCGCGGCGGTTTCTGGATTTTGCACGGCGCCGTCAAATTCCATCACTTCGCCCACATGCTCGCTGCACACCCAGCCCTCTTTTTTATCCAGATACCTGTTCCAAAAAACGAGCGCGATACCCATCACGATCGAGGTCGGAAGCGCGGCTGGAATTTTATAGACAAAAACATAGTCAAGGATACTAAGCTGCGTAGCTTTTGCTGCGGCGGCGGTTGATGCGCCGATGAGCACCATCGAGGCGGCTCCGGACATCGCGCAGATCGAGCCCACGGTGAGTTTGTTTAGTCCAAGCGAGATGAGCACGGGCCCTAGCAGCGCAAGGCATAGTACGCCAAGCCCCACCGCGCTAGTGATAACCATGCTGATGAGCTTAGCCACCGCAAATGCGACGAAGACCATGACGTATGGATTTTTGATCCTAGCAAAGCGCTTCGTAGCGATAGAGACGAAAGCGTGGTTCGCCCCGATATGCGTCATATAGCTGGCAAAGCCTACCATAAACATGATGATAAGGCCTAAATTTGCAAATCTGTTTGAAAACATATAGCGAATAAACTCGATGATGTTTAGGTAAGCGTTGCCCGTCGCTACGGCCTGTTTGGGCATGAAATTTCCCGTACCCAGCGCGACCGAGCAGATCAACATAAAAACGCCCGAAAGAAAAAGCACGAGCGGCGCGTACTTGCCGCGCACTATCGCCCAACCCACTATAAACAGCACTACCGTGCCGATAATAATACCCGCAGCAGCCATATTTTGCTCCTTTTTAGTGTTTTTTGTATTAAATCTAGAGCAAATTTTACTACAAATATTGATATATTAAGCTAAAATAAAAATTATTTTTTAATTTTTTTAGAGTGCTATTATTTTATGTAACTTTTATTTTTATTAAAATTTTAGACTAGTGCTGCAGGTTTTGAGTTAAATTTGACATCTCGAATGCGCTTAAAATAAGAATACGTCAAACGTCGTGCAAAGCCAAGCTCAACCAAAGCGTCAAATTTAAAACGCACGGGTCAAATTTGGCTCCGCTCAAATTTAAATTTTAGCCAAGCTCACTCCCGCGGAAGTCCGTTTTTATCGGATTTGTCGCTGATTAGCTTGCCATCTTTGTCGTACCTCTTGGCGCGGATGAGCCTGCCACGCTCAAACTCCCCCTCGGCCTCTAGTTTGCCGTTTGCATAGTAGTGTTTCGCCGTGCCGACCTCCAGCCCGTCCTCAAACGTCACTTTGGCCTTTAGCGCGCCGTTTTCGTGATACTCCTCGTATAGTCCGTGATAGCGCCCGTTTTTAAACATCACTTTTGCCGCCAGTGCCCCGCTCTCGTAGTAGTCCAGCCCCGCGCCCGTTTGGCGGCCGTCTTTGTACTCGTATTCGCCTCGTAGCTTGTCGCTTGGGTAGTACTCTCTTGCCATGCCGTCCTTTTCGCCGTCTTTATAATTTTCTACTACGCGCGTTTTGCCGTTTTCGTAAAATTGCTTCCAAACGCCTTGTTTGCGGTCATTTTTGTATTCGCCCGTCTCCTCCACAGCGCCGCTTTCGTAGTACCATTTTTCCGCGCCTTCTCGCTTATTGTTTTTGTAGGTTCGCACGCCGCGGATTTTGCCGCTTTTGTAGTAATCTACGTCCTCGCCGTTTCGTAGCCCGCCCACGTACGGACTGCGTGCGCTAACCTCACCGCTAACGTAATAGTCGGTAAATACGCCCTCTCGCTTGTCCGCCCTGAAAACGCCCTCCTGCTTTAGCGCGCCGCCCTCGTCAAAGTAGTAGCGGCGGTAGAGCCCGTCGCGAACGTCATTTTTGTATTCGCTCTCGCCCATCAGAGCGCCGCTATCTGCATGGTAGTGCTTAGCCGTGCCCTCGCGGACGCCGTTTTTTAGGGGGTATTCGTTTGAGGGCTTGTCTCTACCGTCAAAATAGTCTCGATACTGCACCGCCGTGCCGCCCTGCACGTCTATCTCTCGTATAAGCGTGGGCGGCAGAGGTTTTAGCCTCGGATAGACCATACCCATCGCATTTACGTCATATAGGTCCTCGACGCTGTATCGAAGCATCTTTAGCGTACCGTCGTAGGGCTTACCTTTTACGTAGTAAAGCCCGTTTTTTAGGCTCGCTTCGGGCTTCATTACGATTTTTGGCTCCAGTGCCTGCGCTCCGATGGCTAGAAGCGGGAGTAAAAATAGAAATTTTAGGATTTTCATGGCTTTTCCGTTTTGTTTAGTTTGGGTAATTTTAAAATTTGAAACTAAATTTAAGGTGAAGGCGCGGCTATTTTATTTTGAATGAGTTAAATTTGAAAGCTCGCGTCAAATTTAACCGTCTTTTAGCGCCTCAGCCACCACCGTCCACTCTTGCACGAGCCTTTCAAAGCTAAAATTTGCATTTGCCGGGCTTGTGGACGGTAACTTGATGGGGTCTTTGCCCGTCGCATTTAAAATTTGATTTTTTAAGTATTTTTCGCAGATTTCGTGCGCCTTGCCACCGTTGGCGAACACTTGCGCTATGCGCGCACCGCTAAAGATCGGCTCTAAATTTGCAGGAGCGACGGCAGTCATTTTGGCATCGCTCGAGCCCTTTATCTCGCACGAGATCGCAGCGTCGTAGATGGCAATGCGGTGCGCGAGTAGGAATTTTATCTTTTCGTCTATACTTTCAGGTAACGGTGCGTTTAAAATCCCGGCCAATACTCGCCAGAATCGATTTTGCGGATTTGTGTAGTAAAAGCCAAATTTACGAGAAATGACAGACGGAAACGAGCCGAGGATTAAAATTTTAGAGTTTTTATCAAAAATCGGTTTAAAAGGATGGGTTTGGCTCATATTGCGCCTTTTAATTTGCCACGTTGTTCGGCATTTTTTAAATTTGAAAGCAAATTTAGCCGCCAAAGCAAGCGGTCAAATTTAAAGAAAATTTCCCTCGCCCGTCAAATTTGGACGAGAGAAATTTGCGCCCTACTCGGCGCTTTGAGCGGCTTCCGCACTAGACTCGACCTCATCGCTAAAGTCAGCCAAGCTTAGGCGTTTTAGCTGGCGGTAGCGTCTTTGCGCGTCAGCCTTATTTTTAGCCAGCAGCTCGTCCGCGTGCTCAGGGTTGGTTTTCTTAAGCGAGTTGTAGCGAACCTCGTTTAGCAAAAACTCCTCGTAAAGCGACCAGTCAGGGTCTTTTGAGGTCATTTTTAGCGGGTTTTTGCCCTCTTTGATTAGGCGCGGATCGTAAACGTAGGTCGGCCAGTAGCCGCATTTAGTCGCGAGCTCGCCCTGACCGCCAGAGAGCGCCATACCGCCCTTGATACCGTGCGCGATGCACGGCGAATACGCGATCACGAGGCTCGGACCGTCGTAGGCCTCGGCTGTGGCGATGGCTTTTATCGTGTTTGCTTGGCTGGCGTTTGAGTTAATCTGCGCGACGAAGATATTTCCGTAGGTCATCGCGATGTAGCCAAGATCTTTTTTCTGCATCGGCTTGCCGCTGGCGGTAAACTGCGCTATGGAGCCAGCACGGCTTGATTTTGAGCTCTGGCCGCCGGTGTTTGAGTAGACCTCGGTATCTAGCACGAGCACATTTACGTTCTCGCCGCTAGCTAGTACGTGATCAAGGCCGCCAAAGCCGATGTCGTAGGCCCAGCCGTCGCCGCCGATGATCCACTGAGACTTTTTGACGAGATATCTTTTTAGCTCTAAAATTTCTTTTACGCCCTCTACGCTTAAATTTTGCTCCAAAAGAGGGGTCAAAATTTTAGCGATTTGCGTCGTTTTCTCGCCGTCATTTTTGTGAGCGATCCAGTCTGAGTATAGCGCAGCTAGAGCGTTTGGCGCGGCGTCTTTAGTACGTAGCATTACGTCTTCGATGCGGTGGCGCAGGGTCTCGACCGCGACGTTCATACCCATGCCAAACTCTGCATTGTCCTCAAACAGCGAGTTCGCCCACGCTACACCCTTACCCTCTTTGTTCGTCGTATAAGGCGTCGAAGGCGCGCTACCGCCGTAAATCGAGCTACAACCAGTCGCGTTTGCCACGATCATACGGTCGCCAAACAGTCTCGTAACAAGCCCTATATAAGGCGTCTCGCCGCAACCCGGGCACGCACCGTGAAACTCAAATAGCGGCTGCGCAAAGCCCACGCCCTTGACGCTTTCTTTGCTCATCAGGTCGTCTTTGTAGGTAACCTTTTTAAATAAATAATCGGCGTTTTCCTGCTCGTGTCGCTCCATTTCTTCGGCTAGCGGTACCATGACGAGCGATTTTTCCTTGCTCGGGCAAATTTGAGCGCACAGCTCGCAGCCAGTGCAGTCAAGCGGGCTAACTTGGATTTTGTATTTTAGCCCTTTTACCTCTTTGCCTTTGGCATCTAGGACGTGATCTTGCACGGTTTGTGGCGCGGCGGCGAGCTCATTTTCGTCGATTAGAAACGGGCGGATCACTGCGTGCGGGCAAACGAAGGCGCACTGGTTGCATTGGATGCAGTTGCCCTCGATCCACTTTGGCACCATTACGCCGATGCCGCGTTTTTCGTATTGCGTCGTGCCTGATTTAAAGTGTCCGTCTTCAAAGCCCACAAACGCCGAAACTGGCAGGCTATCGCCCCTGGCGGCGTTGATAGGCTTGACGATTTTTTCTATAAATTCGTCGCCGACGTATTTCTCCTCGTTAGCGGCGTCATCCGTCAAATTTGCCCAGCTAGGATCTACTTCGACCTTAACCAGCCCGTCTGCGCCCATATCGATGGCCTTGTAGTTCATCTCCACGATCGCTTCGCCCTTTTTGGCGTAGGCTTTGTGCGCGTACTCTTTCATGTATTTTTGCGCGTCGGCAAACGGGATGATGTCTGCGAGTTTAAAAAACGCCGACTGCATGATGGTGTTCGTACGGTTTTTTAGCCCGATCTCGCGAGCTAGCTTCGTAGCGTTGATGATGTAGAAATTTACCTTTTTAGCGGCCAAAATTTTCTTTACTTTATTCGGCAGTTTAGCAACCGTCTGCTCGGCGTCCCAGATCGAGTTTAGCAGGAACGTCCCGCCCTCGCGGATGCCGTCTATGACGTCGTAAATTTCAAGATATGCCGCGACCGAGCAAGCTACGAAATGCGGATTTGAGACGAGATAGGTCGAGCGGATCGGGTTTTTACCGAAACGCAGGTGCGAGCGCGTGTAGCCGCCGGATTTTTTGCTGTCGTATGCAAAATACGCCTGCGCGTAAAGCTCGGTTTTGTCGCCGATGATTTTGATGGAGTTTTTATTCGCCCCAACGGTACCGTCCGCGCCAAGGCCGTAAAATAGGCACTCTTTTACGCTTGCATCGCTTAGTGAAATTTTCTCGCCGACTTTTAGCGAGGTAAAGGTCACGTCATCCTCGATACCGACGGTAAAGCCGTTTTTAGGCTCGCTTAAATTTAGATTTTCAAATACCGCTAGCATCTGAGCAGGATCGACGTCTTTTGAGCTTAGGCCGTAGCGACCGCCTACGATCACGGGCTGATTTTTGCGCCCGTAAAACGCCGCCTTGACGTCCAGATATAGCGGCTCGCCCAGGCTTCCAGGCTCTTTCGTGCGGTCTAGCACTGCGATCTTTTCTACCGTCTCAGGCATCACGTCAAAGAGATATTTTAGACTAAACGGACGGTATAGATGCACTTTTAGCACGCCTACTTTTTCGCCCTTTGCGCGTAGGTGATCGACGACTTCTTCGAGAGTTTGCGTGACCGAGCCCATCGCGACCACGACGCGCGTAGCCTGCGGATCGCCGTAGTAGTTAAACGGCTTATAGTCGCGTCCGGTGATTTTTGAAATTTCTTTTAGATACTCGGCCACGATATCAGGAACCGCGTCGTAGTAGCGGTTGGCTAGCTCGCGCGTCTGGAAATAAATATCGTCGTTTTGCGCCGTACCGCGAGTTTTAGGACTCTCGGGGCTTAGCGCCTCGTCTCTAAATTTTTGCAGAGCTTCGCGGTCTAGCAGTCTATCAAAGTGCGCGTAGTCTAGCACCTCGACCTTTTGTATCTCGTGGCTCGTGCGAAATCCATCAAAAAAATGCAAAAACGGCACGCGACCCTTGATCGCCGCTAAATGCGCGACGCCCGCGATATCCATTACCTCTTGCACCGAGCCGCTTGCCAGCATAGCAAATCCCGTCTGCCGACAGGCGTAGATATCCTGATGATCGCCAAAGATAGAAAGCGCCTGAGCCGCGATAGAGCGCGCGCTCACGTGGATGACACCCGGTAGTAGCTGGCCGGCGATCTTGTACATATTTGGGATTTTTAGAAGTAAACCTTGCGAAGCCGTGTACGTCGTAGTTAGCGCGCCTACTTGCAACGAGCCGTGCACGGTGCCCGCAGCTCCGCCCTCGCTTTGCATTTCGACGACCTTAACCGGCATGCCGAATAAATTTTTCTTGCCCTGAGCCGCCCACATATCCGTGTAATCAGCCATCGGCGAGCTAGGAGTGATCGGGTATATGCCCGCAACCTCGGTAAATGCGTACGATGCGTGTGCCGCAGCCTCGTTTCCGTCCATAGTTTTCATTATTTTAGCCATTTTTCCGCCTTAAATTTTCTTATGTTTTTTAAAAATCTTTTATTATAGAGCTAAATTCCAAAATCTATCATTAATCCGCCGCTTTACATTTTCAAAAAAGATTAAATTTAATAATCCAAAGCCTCAAATTTGAGCTACAATCAAAAAATATTTAACGGACGATTTTTCTAAATTTGCTAAAATTTGGCCGCCAAATTTACAGCAAGGAAACGTATGCGTAAAATTTTATCCGCTAGCCGCATTTTTCGCCTTATGTTTTTGCGCTAGGGCGGATGAAAATCGCAAACAAGGCAAAATTTGCGATAGGCTAGCGCAAGAAGATACGTTGCTTCATCATCGACCAAAACAGGCTTGAGGTTATTGTTGCGAAAGACGGCACAGCAGGGAAATGAACCATTATTGGCTATCTGGGCGCTGAGTCTCGCATAAAAAGCCTTAGATGCGAATTTTGACGGCGTTTATATTGATATAATTGATGCGTTTGAATACTTTGAAAAAGGGCGCGCATAGTTAAGTCAAATTTGCCTTTTTGCCTGCGAGTTTGCGGCAAATTTGGCTTAATTTTGTCCTTGCAAGCGGCTAAATTTTAACCGCAGCGAAATACCAAAAAACAATAGTTCAGTAACCTAAATATGTGCTTTGGTTGCTAAATTTAACTAGCACGGTAGCAGGCTAAGCTCATCTGCCGGCTATAAATTTAACCGCCTCAAATGCGTTTTGAAAGATCAAATTTGAATGCTCGCGCAAGTCAGCCTCCTTACCGTAGCCGCAAACCAGCCCAACACCCGCGATGCCCGCACGCTTCGCCGCCTCCAGATCCATCGTCGTATCGCCGATCATAAAGGCACTCGCCTTATCTTGCGCGCTCGTTTTGCCTAGCCGCTCAAGAGCCGTGTTTATGGGCTCGGGGTCTGGTTTTGGATTTACTACGTCGTCTCTGCCGATCACTGTTTTGATAAATCTCATGACGCCCAAGTGCTCAAGTAAAATGACTGAAAATTTCGACGTTTTCGTCGTCACGACGCCAACGTCCGCAACCTCGCTAGCAAGTGCCAACGCACCCGCCGCGCCCTCAAGTAGCGATGTTTGTTCTAAAAAAATCTGCTCGTATCGCGCCTTGTACGCTGCGATATAATCAGGCACGAGATGCGTCGGCGCACCAAGCCCCGCAAACATAAAATCAAGCGGATGGCCGACTAGAGCTTTGACGGCCTCAGGGTTTGGCGTGGGTTCGCCGTGAGCGAGAAATGCCGCGCCAAATCCGTCAAGGATCGCAGGCGTCGAGTCGATGAGCGTACCGTCGAGGTCGAAAAGTATGGTTTTTTTCATTTTACTTCTTTCGTTTTTTATTTTGATGTTGCAAATTTGACGGCATTTTCAAGCCGAATTTACGTTTTAATAAACTTTGATTTTACTTTTTGTATTTTAAAATTTGCCTTAAGATAGCTTTTCTAAATTTTGATTTTTAAATTTATGCTTTTTGGCTTTGGACTAAATTTATACGACTGCACTCTAAGACGCCGAAATTAAGGATTTGTTAAAATGTTTATGCTGTCAAATTTGACATTTGATAAGAATCGTATTTTTAAATTTGATGCAGTTAAATTTCGCAATACGATAGATGGAACCTGCATCAAATTTGTATATTTTAGACAATTTGAGCGGTATTTATTTTGGATCAAATTTAATCTATTTGCCTTACGGACCAAATAGGATACGAGCATAAATAAGACCAATCTACAACATACCACACAAAAAAGCCAAAAAACCAAGGAAAACCGTGCAAACCAGCAAATCAAATTTGCTCGTCTTGCCTTTTATCCTGATAGCGGATGCTGAGCTGCGGCGAAGGTATAGAGATGCCTTGGGCGTCGAATGCAAGTTTGACGCTCTCAAGCATAGCAAACTGCACGTCGGAAAAATCATCGCTCGCGCACCAAAATCTAGCGGCCAAATTTACGCTATTTTCGCCCAGGCTTCCGACGCCGACAAACGGCTTTGGCTCTTTTAAGATCTTTTTATTTTCGTCGGCTAGGCTTAAAATAACCTCTTTTGCGAGCTTTAAATCATCTTGATAATCTATGCAAAACACGAGCTCGACGCGTCTAGTACCCTCTTTTGAGAAGTTGATTATATTGCTACTTATTATGCGACCGTTTGGGATGATAATGGTTTTATGATCAGTCGTACGCAAAACAGTGCTAAACATATTGATCTCTTTGACCGCACCTTGTACGCCTGCGACCTCGATATGATCCTTGAGCTTAAACGGCCTAAAAAATATTATCAAAAATCCTGCACCGATGTTTGAAAAAGTATCCTTAAACGCCATGCCTATGGCAAGACCGATAGCGCCGAGAGCAGCGACAAACATAGACGTCTCTACGCCTAAATTTGCAATCGCGGCTATTAACACAAAAGCCATAAGAAGCGTTTTGATGATATTTAAAAGAAAATTTGAAAGAGTTTCGTCAAGTCTGGAAGAAATGACTAATTTTGATACAAGATTTGAGATTTTAGCTACTAACCATTTGCCGATAAGCAAGATGGTGATAGAGCCTAAAATTTTTAAAGAGTAGGACGAAATTAACGACCAAATAAGTTCGAATTTAATCTCGTCCATGCATTATTAAGCTAGGCTAATTATTTGTTAAATCTAGCTTCAACACGCCTATTCTCAGCGCGTCCTTCTTTCGTTTTGTTTGAAGCGACAGGTTTAAGCTCACCGTATCCTACAGTTGTAATCTTATCTGCGCTTACGCCAAGTTCCTCAAGAGCTTTAGCAACTGCGTTTGCTCTTTTTTCAGATAGTTTTTGGTTGTAAGCCTCAGCACCAACGCTATCTGTGTGACCGCTTAGAACTACGCGGTAGCCTGGATTTTCACCCATAAAGTTAGCTACTTTTTTGATCTCCTCAAGATATTTTGGAGTTATTTTGTAGCTGTCGAATGCGAAGTTTACGCCAATATCTCTAAGAACGATAACCTTCTCGCATCCAGTCTCGTCAACTACTACGCCAGCCGGTGTATTTGGGCATTGATCGACATCGTTTAAAACGCCGTCGTTATCATCGTCAAGGCTTACAGGAGCTGGAGCTACCTCAACCTTTGGAGCTTCTGCAACTACAGGAGCGTTTTTAGGAGCAAAACCTACTGCAAAACCTAGAGTATAGAATAGGTTGTGGTCGCCATGGTTAAATTTAATAGCGTCTACAGCTTCAGCACGCAATGCGAAGTTGTCGGTGATTTGGTATCTTAGGCCAAGACCGTATTGACCGAAACCGCCGTCATCGTTTTTAACGAATCTTTTTGAAACATCTTCATATCCAGCGCCAAGCAAACCGTAAAGAGATAGTTTTTCAGTTAGACCGAAATCTTTAATAGCGTTAACAAAATATCTAGTAGCTTTACCGTCTACGCCATATTCTCTTATTTTATTAGTATGGCTAACACCAAGCTCAACATGATCTAAGAAGAAATTCTCAAGGTTTCTTCCTATTCTTAAACCAATAGCAGACTGTTCGTTAACTCCTAGGTTTCCCTCAGGGTGAACTCCGCCGATAGTTGGAGTTAATTCATATTTGTAAGCTGAATCAGCAGCAAAAAGAGCTGTAGCAGCAACTAAAGCAATAGCAATCTTTCTCATAGAAAATCCTTTCATGGTGAAATGTATTTTTTAATAATATCACAAAAATTATAAATTTCGTTTTAACATTTGATATTTATAAAAAATATAATTAAATAATCATAAATATCAATGCACCTCAAATTCGCACCACTCTTAAAACTATTAGCGTTTAGAGAATTGCGGGCTTCTTCTAGCTTTTCTTCTACCGAATTTCTTACGCTCGACAACACGTGAGTCGCGAGTTAGTAGACCTTTTGGTTTTAGAGTCGCTCTAAAGTCAGTGTCAAATAGAGCCAATGCTCTTGAAATGCCGTGTCTTAGCGCCTCAGCCTGAGCAGAGTATCCGCCGCCTAGAGTCGTTGCGGTTACGTCTACCGAGCCCTCTTGCTTTGTTAAAAGTAGAGGCTGAACCACTTTTAGCTTGATAGCCTCGTGCCCGCCGAGCCAAGTGTTTAGATCAAGTCCGTTTACTAAAATTTTACCGCTGCCCGGTTTTAGCCAGACTTTTGCTACGGCAGTTTTTCTTTTACCGGTTGCATAAACTTTCGCCATGATTATTTTCCTTCTTTTTTAGCTATTTGAGCCGTGTGCGGATGCTCGCTGCCGGCGTAAACTTTTAGTTTTTTTATCATCTCTCTGCCGAGTTTTGTTTTTGGAAGCATTCCGCGAACGGCTAGCTTGAACAGTTTTTCAGGTTTATCAGCCAAAAGCTCGCCGAATTTCTCGCTTTTCGTACTACCGAAATATCCCGAATGGCGGTGGTAAAGCTTTTGCTCGGCTTTATTATTACCCGTAAATTCGGCTTTAGAAGCGTTGATTATGATAACGTAATCGCCGCAATCGACATTCGGAGTGAAATTTGGTTTATGCTTACCGCGAAGCAGCGTAGCTACCTCGGTCAGCAATCTACCAAAACGCTTGCCTGCCGCGTCAAGCACGATCCACTCGCGCTCCACTTCGTTTGGTTTTGTTATTTTCGTCATTTTCTTACCCTTTAGATAATTTTAAGTCGTGATTGTATTCAAATGCACCTTACAAGTAGCTTAATTTAAGCTATATTTAAATATCAATGCTTCGAATTTCATCCCGCAAAGCGTAAAATATCGCCGCCTTTACGCTCAAATTCAGGTAAATTTGAGCCAATATTTTTTTGTATTCCGCCACTTGCGCGATATTTTCATCTATGTTTTTATCGCTCGTTTTATAGTCGATCACGCAGATTTCGGTCTCGTCCAAGCAGAGCAGATCAAGCTGTTTTAACGCACCCTCATATCGCAAAGGCTGCTCTTTAAATATCCTTTTTCCCTGCGTTATTTGCTTAAATTTAGGCTCATTTATCAAATTTAGCCCGCGAGCGTAAATTTCATCCAGCTCGCCCTCGTCTAAAAATTTATGAAACGCATTTCGCATCGAAATTTGCGCTGTTTTTAGCGATTCCTCGTCAAATTTTTCCGCCATTTCTAGCAGATAGTGTAACGCCAAACCAAAATAAATCGCCTTTTGATTTTTGCCTTCGGTTTTGGGCGTTTCATCTACGATTTGCTTTGAAATTTGAGCTAGTTTAATAGGCTCAAATTTGCCAGCCGACGTCAAATTTCGCGCCTTGCTAGGCGTCGGCTCGCTGAAACTAAAATCAACCAAATCAAGATACTCTATAACCTCGCCGCCACTCTCATACGCCCCAAAAAAACTCGGATTTCTGCCGTTTGCGCCCGTTTTTTTGACGATGATTAGCCCGCTGATAGCCCGCGTTAGCGCGACATAGAGCTTGTTCATATCCTCCTCGCGCTCGAGCCGCACCGCTTTTCCTTTTAGCCTCGCAAACTCCTCGTCGATGCACTGTTTTTTGACGTTGTGGCGCACCTGCCAGGAGCCCGTGTCGGCGTCGTATTCAGCGACAAAATTTGACCCATCGTGCCGTCCAGCGCCCATTTTATCGCACACGATCACGTTTTCAAACTCCAGTCCCTTTGACTTGTGCACGGTCATGATTTTCACGCCCTCGCCGTTTTTTGCGCTCGCTTTTGCTTCAAATCGATCAAGATTATAGATAAACTCGGTCAAATTTGAATAAGGTTGCGCCAGTTCAAGCAGCCGCAAAACGTCCGCGTCGCTCATATCTACGCCAAGCTTGCCCGCTAGATAGTGCAGGCTCTCAAGCGCCGATTTTTGCGGATTTACGCTTAGCTTTACGGCATTTACGTCCAGGATCGCTTCGGTATTTAGCTTGTAAATTCGCTCGTCAAATAGGCAAAATTTAGCATACTCCACTACTGCGCGCGCATTTTTGCTAGCTAGTAGCGGCATCACGCCCTCGCTCACGCTTTTTACGCCAGCTTCGTCAAGCAAATTTGAGATTTTATTTATGTCGTCGTTTTTCCAGCAAAGCACGGTGATATCGTCCTCGCGGACACCTTTTCCAAGCAGAAATTTAACCTGCTGCGCCGCTTGTGCCGCTACGTCATCGCCGCTGCTTACCCGCACGAAGCCAAGATCGTCCGCCTCCGCCTCAAAATACGGCATCTGCCCTACCAAATTTACTCGCTCGTCCTCTTTTTCGGGCGTTCTTTGCGGTTTAAAATTTTCGATCTTGCCGGCAAATACAGCGTTCGTAAATCTAACCAGCGCCTTTTTACTGCGATAATTTACCTCCAAATTTTGCGCTTTGATCTGCGGAAAATCTCGCATCAGCTTGCCAAAAAGCTCCTTTTTGCCGCCGCGAAAGCGGTAAATGCTCTGCTTTACGTCGCCGACGTAAAAAAAGCTGCCAAGCCCGTTTTGTCCGTATCCGGCGACGATCTCTTCGATGAGAGGTCGCATGATCTCGTACTGCGCTACGTTGGTGTCTTGAAACTCGTCGATGAGCAGGTGATTTATCCGTCCGTCGAGCCTAAAATAAAGCATCTGCGCATCCGTCTCGCCACCCCTTAAAAGCTCGTAAACCAGGCGCGTCACGTCACTAAATGCGAGCGAATTTAACCTTTTGTTTAGCGAGATTTTGCACTCTTTATAGATTTTTAAAAATCTAGCGAGCTCAGCGATCTTATACTCTTCAAGCGCGTCGAAATACCGTTTTAACCGTGCTTTTAGCGTAAAAAACATCTCGTCAAGCTCGGGCGTATAAATTTTAGAAAACGTACGATAATCAAGGCTCGTGCGCGACATAAACGAGCGAGCTAAAATTTCGCTTGGTGTCCCATCTTTTACGGCGTTTTGCGCGTCTTTACCGCCGCCTCTAGCTAGGACGTACTCGCGCATATTTTTTAGCGCTTCTGCAACGCCGCTTTCGTTTGGAAAGGCCACATTTTCGCTGCTTTTTAGCTCGCCGAAGTTTTCGTAAAACATCTCCAAACTCTCAAAAAAGCTACTCTGACTGCGCTCGGCCGTCGCTATCAAATTTGCAAGCGCCTTTAGCAGCCGCATATCCTTGCTCACACTCGCGACAAACTCGCCTCGCTGCAGCTCGTTTAAATTTTCGCTCACTTCAAAATCCGCGCTTAGTCCCAAATTTAAGCAAAAGCTGCGTAAGATGCCCACAAAAAACGAGTCAAACGTGCCGATTTTTAGATCGCTTTCTAAAAAATGCGTCGCCCGAGCGTCGCGCATAGCTAAAATTTCATCCCCGCCTGCGCCCAAAATTTGCTCTAGCTCGGCTAGCTCGGCACCCTTTTCCTCGAGCCGCAAAAAGGTCTGCACGATGCGCTCTTTCATCTCATTAGCGGCCTTTTTGGTAAAGGTCAGCGCCGTGATCTCGCGCGCGTCGGCGCCCGATAGAAAAATCGCGATAAAACGCACGCTAAGCGCAAAGGTCTTGCCGCTGCCCGCACTCGCCTCGAGGGCCAAAAACGGCTTCATAGCTCGCCTTTCACTAAAATTTTATAGTCTTCGTATTCGCTCATCGCGCCCTTCGCCTCCCCGAAATTTATCGGCGTGTCGTTGATGGATTTTAGCTGCTCGATCGCCTCTGCAAGCGCCTCCGTGCTAGCCTCGCCCGCCACCAAATTCATATTATCTTTTAGATCGTAAAAGTACCCCTCGCAAGGCCTACCCACGAGCGCCTCGTAAAAGGGCAGTTGCAACGATTTGGCGTCGAAATTTCCGCTTTTGTAATCAATCACCGCTAGCTCGCCGCCGCGCCCATCTATGCGGTCGATTTTGCCCGTTATGCGCACGCCCGCAAAGACGCTATCAAGCTCTTTTTCAAGCCCCTGCACGCGCCATCCAGCCTCATATCTCGCGTCCTCTACGGCCTTAAAATTCTGCATCTTTATCATCGTTATCTCGCGCTCTAGCGGCGGAGTGTTTAGCTCTCTTAGCACCGTTTCAAATTTAGCAAGATCAAATCGCTCAAATTTAGAATAATACTCAAAAAGCGCCCTGTGTAGCGAGTTGCCAAAGTCCGCTGCAGACGCCATTTGCGGCATCTGGGGTGGCTGAACGCCCAGGATATACCTGTAATAATACCGCCGCGGGCACTGCAAATAGGTATTTAGCCTGCTAAAAGAGAGCGGGATAGCGAAAAAATCGTGCTTGACGATGATATCCTGCTCGAAAATTTTAGGCTTTGCAGGCGTTTTTCGCGTGAAATTTATCAAATTTACGGCTTGACGATTTTGGCTCGGCGTTTTGTTTTGCGCCTCGTTTTCGTCAAATTTGTCGGATAAATTTAGCTCGCCGTCCGCTTCGTCAAATTCAAACAAACTCCGCTCTTTGGCGATTTTTGCTTGTTTAGATTTAGCCTCGTTCTTTTCGTCAAAGCTCGGGTTAATCTCGCCCTCAAATTTTTGCCCGTCCGCAAAATCAGTCTCCACGTCAAATTCGCCGTTAAACAGCGCCGCATAGCTCTCGTCGCCGTATCTCGCGTCCTCCACGGCGTTAAATTCGCCAAGAAATCTCGACGCGATTTTCTCCTCGTTTGCCGCGTAGCATATCGCCGCCTTTTTCGCGCTGCCGATTAGGCTCTCGTAGTAATATCTCTGCAAATTTTCGCGGTCCACGTAGCCGATGAGGCCCGCTTTTTGGCGCACGCGCGAGCTCAAAAACATCTCGTTCACGCTACGTTTTGGCACTAAATCGTCGTTAAAATCAAGCACTATGACGCCCTCAAATTTTAGACCGCGACTCTCCAAAACTCCCATCACGCCGATCTTGCCGCCGCCTACGTGATCGAGTCTCAGCCTGGCTAGCTTTATCAAAAATATCTCGCAAATTTGACGCAGCGTAAAGCTAAAATAGCGCGCCAAACTCTGCGCATAAAATAGCTCCTCGCGCGTTTTTTGAGCAGCGGCGTGGTCGCTCTCAAGCGCCAAAATCTCCTCCATCAGCGCCCTAAAATCCTCAAACGAGCAAGGCGCTTCAAAACCGTTTTTAAATTTCCCAAACAGCTCGCCGCTAACGCCAAATTCATGCAGGTTAAACTCAAATTCGTTAAAATTTTTGTAGTTATCTTCGTTCAAATTTACGCGGATTTTGTCGTTTATCGCGGTTACCATGCACTTTAAAATTTGAAAAAACCGCGTGCGCGTAAAGCTCTCGCCCATCGCGAAGTTAAACATCTTACCGCGGTCGTGCAGGCGCAAGATCTCGGCAAAACTCTCGTCAGGCAAGATAACGGCGATGTTTTCGGGTTTGATACCATCAGCCACGAACTCGCTAGCCTTTGCCATCGCGTAGGCCGCCTGCAAGCTCCTAGCGCCAAAGCTTCTTTTTAAAACGAGCGGATTTTTGCGCACGACGCCCGTTTTTTTTAGCTCGCGCGTGCTCAAATTTAGCTCAAATTCGTCGTATAAGCTAAAATCGCTCGACTCAATGCCAGAAATTTCAGCTAGTTTTGAGATCAGTTTTTTGTTAAATTTGCTGGTTTGAAAGATGATTTTTAGCGTCGTTAGCTTGGCTATCTCGCCAAACAGCTCCCACTCAAATTCGCTCAAAAAGCCGTCTATTTCGAGATTTATCTCGCCAAATTCCCTAACGAACCCACTGTTTAGCTCGTAAATTTCAGGCAGCACGATACCGTCGTATAGATTTTCGGCCGCGAGCAGCTCCTTATAGCGCGCAAGCACCGCCTCGAGGATACCCAAATGCTCCTCATAATCGGCGTAAATGTCGCTAAATTTTAGATCCGCCACGCTCTTTTTGCTGATAGCAAGCTCCTTAAAAAAGCTAAAAAGATAGTCGTTGTTTTTCAAAAAAGCAAAAAACTCGGACGGGATACGCAGCCGCTCGGAGGCCTCTCTCACGCTCGCGCAGGCTCGCTGCATCAGCACCAGCGCGTACGCCTCGTCCGCCTCAAAGCGCCCCGGCACCAGCACGGCCTTTTGCTCAAACTGCGCTATCGTCATGGCTTTTGGCACGAGTTCGTTTTGAAATTTCGCGTTAAATTCGCGGATCTTTCGCGAGTTGGTAAAGATGTAAAGTTTGTCTAAATTTTGCATAAAGGCTCTTTGTTTTTTGTCGAAATGATAGCCCAGAGCGGCTGAAAATCAAAGAAAACTAACGCGCTTCAAAGTTAAATTTATAAAAGCCGGTGTCGTTTGCGTCGGAGATTTTTAGCAAAATTTGCCATCTGCCTTTTTTTGGGAGCGTCACGGGTGCAGTTTTTAAAATTTGCCCGTCAAATTTGGCGTCTAAATTTTGATTTTGCTCGTTTGTGGCAGGTCTGGTTAGTAAAATCTCGTGCGTGAAATTTGGCGCCACCAAGCCGTTTTTGGGTTCGACGGCGATACCAAAATATCCGTTTAATCCGTCAAATTCGGGCTCAAATTTAAGAGCGTACTTGGCGTCAAATCTACGCTGGCTAGCCTCGATCTCGTTTATATTTTCATCGACGTTTTGGTAGCGCTCGAAGTAAAAACCGTCCATCTCCACGGGGTTTTTGACGGCCAGAATGATGGTCGCTATGCAGGAGGCGACTATCAAAATAAGCGAGCCGACGATAGCGTGAGGCCAGTAGTTTTTAGCCATTTTTCCTCCTAAATTTTCTAAATGCGGCGGCGCAAATAACCAGAGCGATAGAGCCGTAGATAAAAATCCTAAACGCATCAAGCGTGCGGCGGTTTTGGCTGCCCACCGCGTTTTGCAGACTCACGCCTTTGCTTGCGGCGATTTGCTCGGCGAGATCGGCGTAGCCGTTTAGCACGGCGGCGTTAAAGATATCTTTGCCGTTTTTAGACGCTAGTATCGGTAAAATCGAGCCAGAGCTTGGATACGGGCTTAAAATTTTCTCCTTATCAAAAAGCTTAAGCGTCTGCGGGTCGGCAAAAATTTCCACCTTATGCTCTGCTTTAGCAAGCATCAAAAGCGCGTAAGGCGGGGTTAAATTTAGCTGCGCGGCCGCTTCTTTTAGCGTTTTGCCCCCTAGGCTCTCATAAACCGCAACTCCGGCAAACACGCCGCTTTTACTCGCCAGCTCCTGGCCTAAAACCGCGATTTTCTCGCTCACGGCCGGGCTTAGGATGTTTTGATTTACCAAAACTATCTCGCGGGGCAAATTTGAGCCCTGCAAAGTCGCTGCGCCGCAAAAAAGAAAAAATAAAAAGATAAAAAATGTGCGGGTCAGATTTGCAAATTTGAGCGCCAAAAAGCGGCAAAGTGCGCTCAAATTTAAATTTAGAAAGTTCATTGTAAATTTAACGCCTCGCAAAAAAGCGAGCGCAGTCAAATTTGAGTGAGTAAAATTTATAAATTTCATCGGCCTAGTCGCGCTTTTTCGCGCAACAAGCAAGGTGCGCCGACCAAATTTAGGCGTAAAATTTGAAAAGAGGCGGCCGAGTTTGCGCCTCTTGATTTATCAAATTTCATCCCACGAAAAGGTGATTTGGCGTTAGCACCGCCCACGCCGTAAATGCCGCCGCCGCAATGAGTCCGGCAACGATAAATTTTTCCAAAATTGCTTGCATAGCTACTCCTTTACGCGCACTTGCTTGGCGTTATCCGCGCTTTTCATCTTTAGCTCGGAGGCGTTTAGCGCGTAGGGCTTTTGTGCGACTTCTTGCTGAAGCTTGATCGCGTAGTACGTGAGCGCCGCTAAGATCGCTAGTAGTAGCCCGGTCGCGATGAGTAGCCCCGTCACGCCGTGTAGACCGAAAACGTTTCGATTCGTGTTTTCCACTTATTCTCCTTTAGAAAGCGAGATAACGTACTCGCCGACCGCTTTTTGCTGCAAGGCGTTTAGCCTGCCGTCGCTAAATTTAGGCATCGTACCGATAGCGCCCTTTTTACCGCGCTGCAACACGTCCTCGACAAAGGACGCCGTTCCGTATTTAGATAGATCGGGAGAGTTGCCCTCCATGCCTTTGCCGTCCTCGCCGTGGCACGCTGCGCAGGTCGCAAAAAGCTCCTTGCCCGTTTCTACCAAATTTTCGTTTTTAGTCTTTTTTATACCCGAAATTTCCTTAGCGATGTAGGCCGCGATCGCTTTTGCGCCCTCCTCATCCGCCATACCCGCAGGCATCTCGCCCATCGGGTACTCAAGGCCTTTTGAGCCGTTCATTATCGTATCAAATATCCCCTCTTCGCTACCCCATTTGGAAAGGTCTGCGGCCTTGCCGTTTATACCGTCGCCGGTTATGCCGTGGCAGGAGGAACACTGCACCAAAAACACGCTCTCGCCCATCGCGTGAAGCGTCTTGGCGTCCGGATTTGCGAAACTCTTTTCAAATTTAGCGTTTGCGGTGGCGACTTCTTCGTTGTATTCGCCGATTTGCGAGTAGGAGTTTACCGGATAGCCGGCGATCATATACCACAAGGCCCAGACGATGCATATCGCATAAACTATCGCCCAGCCCAGCGGTACGGGATTTTTGTACTCGCCTATGCCGTCCCAACTATGCTCGCTGAGCTCGGCATCCGGTTTTGCTACCTTCATCTGCCCGACCAAGCGACTCACGACGAAAACCGTGGCTAAAACGATGGCAATAGCTCCGATAAGCCCCAGTAAATTTACGTTATCTTCTAAATTAAACCATTGCATTATTTTTCCTTTTTAGCGTTTTGCTCTATGGACGCAGACTCTAAAATTTCCTCGTCGATACCGTCTTTTAGGGCGAGGTTGGAGTATCTTTCGTAGTCTCGCCCGCCACTCTTTTCGGATCTATAAAGATGAAAATAGTATCCGTAAAGAAGCGCGGCGCACACGGCTAGAAAGATAAAAGCTCCGTATCCTTGGATATCTCTTAGAGTCTGCGCATCCATAAATTTGCCTATTTTAAGCTATTTAGATAGGCGATGAGCGCCACTATCTCGCGGATCTCTCCGCGCTCAAAGGCCTTTTTGACCTCTTCATCTTTCATCTCTTCAACTATAGCGGCGGCTTCTTCTTTGACGGCTGCTTGTGCCTGCTCATAGGTGCCTAGGCTTGGCATACCCTCTACGTCGTACGGTACGCCAAATACCTTTTTCGTCGTTACCGCTTCGCCGTATGCGGTTTCGATGTCGGCGTTATTGCTGAAGTGATGCTTGTAAGCAGGCATTATAGAACCAGGCACCACGGAGGTCGGATCTTTCATGTGATTTTCGTGCCAGTCGGTAGTGCGGTAGTTACCCACGCGCCAAAGGTCGGGGCCGGTTCTCTTTGATCCCCAAAGATGCGGACGATCAAACGCATACTCGCCGCTAAGCGAATACATGCCGTATCTATCGGTCTCTGCCTTAAAAGGACGAATTTGCTGCGTATGGCAGGCGTTACAGCTATCTTTCATATATACGTGTTTGCCCGCAAGCTGTAAAACCGTCGGCGGCTTGGTACCCTCTAGCGGCCTAGCTCTGTTGGCAAAATCAGGCAGTATCTCGATCACGCCCGCATAGGCGATAAATATAAAAACCATAACCGCGAAAAAGAAGGGATTTTTCTCTAACCAACTAAACATTAGCAACCTCCTTTACGCCCGCAGGACTCGCGTTTAGCGGCTCTTTTTCGAGCGCTTTGGCGCCAAAACTCTTGTAGATATTATAAACAAAGATGAAAAATCCTAGCAGATAAAGTAGCCCGCCCACGGCTCTGATCCAGTAGTACGGCACGATATTTATAACCGTATCGATAAACGAATAGGCCAAATTTCCGTATTCGTCGGTCGCGCGCCACATCATACCCTGAGTGATACCCGCGATCCACATCGACGAAAAATAAAGCACGATGCCGATAGTCTGTATCCAAAACTGAGTTTCCATCAAGGATTTCGAGTAAATTTCGCGTTTAAATAAGCGCGGCGTCATGTGATAAAGCGCCGCCATCGTCATAAATCCGACCCAGCCTAGCGTACCGTCGTGCACGTGACCCGGCACCCAGTCGGTAAAGTGCGCGAGGGCGTTTACGGACTTGATCGCTAAAATCGGCCCTTCAAGAGTTGAAAACATATAAAATGTCGAGCCCAAAATCATAAATTTGATAAGAGGATTTTCTCTAAGCTGTTGCCACTCGCCGCGCATCGTTAGAAGCATATTTATAGCTGAACCCCAAGACGGCAGTATCAAAACCACCGAAAACACAGAACCCATCGTCTGCATCCAGTCAGGCACCGCAGAGTAGATCAGATGGTGTCCGCCCGCCCACAGATAAAGGAACATCAGGCTCCAAAACGAAAAAATCGAAAGCTTGTAAGAAAATATCGGCTGACCGCTCTCTTTTGGGAGGAAATAGTAAATTTGAGCAATGATCGGCACGGTAAACACAAATGCCACGGCGTTATGCCCGTACCACCACTGTACTAGCGCGTCGTTGGCTCCCGCATACATAGAAACCGAGTGCCACCAGTTGCCGTAGCCTGAAACTAGCTTGGTCGGCACGGCCATGTTGTTAAACAAATAAAGCATCGCGATACCTAGAAACGTCGCGATAAAATACCAAACCGAGATATAAAGCGTCCTCTCGCGGCGAATACCGATAAGGCCGAATATACTAACGCCCCAAAGCACCCAAAGCACGACCACGCCGATATCTAGAGGCCACTCTAGCTCGGCGTACTCTTTTGACGTGCTAACGCCGGCAAATAGGCTAAACACGCCGCCTGCCATAACCAGCATATATATCCAAAAGTGTAGCTTACCTACCGCCATCAAAAACGGCGACTCGCTCATCGAGACCTTTAAAACCCTTTGTCCGATATAGTACCACGTCGCAAATACGCCAGATAGCATAAATCCAAATATCACGCCCGCCGTGTGCAGCGGTCTTAGGCGGCTAAAGGTGCCATATTCGCCCGCGAGATAGTTTAAGTCCGGATATGCCATCTGAAACGCTATCAGCACGCCTATGCCCATGCCGACTATCCCAAACAGTATCGTCGCGAACATAAAATACTTGGCGACCGTGTAGTCGTAGCTTAGCGCCCTGTCTAGTCGCATCGATATCCTCCTTTGTTATTTTGTTATTAGATTGTTATTTTATTAGATTTTTAGTGTAAAATCGCTTAACCGACCTAAATTTACGTTTCAAATTTCACTTTTTTAGCTCGATTTTATAGCCAAGGCCCGGCGAGTTTTTGATGAGACCGGCGCCCACTTTATCGCGTATTCGCTTGATAAACGTCCTAACGGCTGGATCGTTTACCTTTTCGCCAAACCACACCACGTTTCTGATCTCCTCGGTTAAAACGAGCGTGCCGATACGTTTAACTAAAAGCGAGATAAAGGCCAGCTCTTTTTTGGTTAGCGCGATCTCGACGCCGTTTTTTACGAGCACTTTTTTGGTTTGATTAAACGAATATCCGCCCGAAATTTCGATGATATCCGCGCCTATGATTTTAGTTTTTACGATCTGTTCTAGCACGACGAAAAGCTCGTCCATATCGATAGGTTTGATGATGTATTTATCGATACCCACGTCGATAGCTTTTAGCAGTTTTTCCTTTTCGCTATACGCGCTTAGGATCACTACTGGCGTGTTTTTTGAGAATTCTTTTATCTGCCTTGACATCTCAAGTCCGTCCATGATAGGCATCATGATATCAGCTATCACGATATCGGGGCTAAATTTTTTAAATTTCTTAAGACCTTCGTCGCCGTTTGAGGCCGAAATGACCTTTTGAAATACGCCGCCAAAAATCTCTTGCATTGACTCCCTTATGCTATCCTCGTCCTCGACTAGCAGTAGCGTTAGCTCTTTAAAATTTTTCATTTTTCATCCTTTAGCGGCAGCTTTATCTCAAATTCCGCTCCAAATTTTACGTTTTTAGCGCCGGCACTTCCGCCGTGATTTTTGGCTATGCTTTTTAGCATATATAGACCGATGCCAGTGCCTGCACTCGGGTGCTTCGTGGTGAAATACGGCTCAAAAATCTTGTCCATTATATCGTCTTTTATACCGCCGGCGTTATCCGTTACTCTTATGATAGCAAATTTATCCTTTGTTTCTAACGTTAGCGTTACTTTTTTATCGTCTTTTTTATTTGCCAGCGCATCTTTGGCATTAGATAGCAGGATAATCACAGCCTGACACAGCTGCGACTCAAATCCGTAAATTTGACCCTCGCTTTTTAGCTCTAAATTTACGTCTATGCCCTCTTTTTCGTAGGTTCCTTGTACCATTTTTAGCGCGTTTTCTACCGCAGCCGAAGGAAAGAAAAGCCCCCTCTCGCGCTCGACGCTAAAGAAGTTTCTAAAATCCTCGATCGTCTGCGACATGCCCTTTATCACGCGTTTTGCATGCTCGTAGCCGGCTTCAAATTTCTCGTTTGCTTTGACGCTCTCTTTTAGTTTAAAAAGCGCGATGCTAAGCTCGTTTAGCGGCTGGCGCCACTGGTGAGCGATGTTTGCGATCATCTCGCCCATCGAGGCTAGACGCGACTGCAAAAAGAGCATTTTGGTCTTTTCCTCGTTTTTCTTTATCTCGGCTTTTACCAAATTTTCTAGATTTTGGTTTAAATTTACGAGCTCGGCCGTCTGCTCGGCAACCCTGTTTTCGAGATTTTCGTTTAAATTTAACAGCTCTTTTTTCGTCTTTTCAAGCTCGTTGTTTAAATTTATCACGTCCGTCACGTCGTACCTGATCGCAAGAAACTCCTCGATCTGCCCGCTTAAATCCAAAATCGGGATAATAGTCGTGTTTAGATAGACGTCGCGACCGTCTTTGGTGCGGTTTCTTATCGTGCCTTTGTGCACTTTTTTGGCTAAAATCGTATCCCAAAGCCGAGCAAAAACCTCCTTTGGCACCTCGGGATGGCGCACGATGTTGTGATTTGCGCCGACTAGCTCCTCGCGCGTAAAGCCCGACATCTTACAAAACTCATCGTTTACGAAGGTGATAGTGCCGTTTGTATCGGTCTTTGAGACTATGTTGCTAGTCTCGATAGCCTCTTGATACTGCCTAAATCTTTCTTTGATGTCATCCATTGCTCGCCGTAAATCCTATAAAAGATAGATAAATTCCGTAAATTATTATCGCCGCGCCGCTTAAATTTAGCGCGTGTTTTTTAAATTTTTCGCCCACGGCCTTTAAAACCAGCGCGTAAAAACTCATCGCAAAAAAGCTAACTACGCCAAACGTAGCCGCGATCGCCGCGCCCTTTGCCCCGCTGCCGCTAGCTACTGCTAAAGCTAAAAAATAATAAACCACTCCGCACGGCAGCAGCCCGTTTAAAAACCCGAGCGTCAAAAACCCGATCGCACTATTTTTAGAGATGGCGGCTTTCATTTTTTCGTTTAAAATTTTGGATAAAAATGCGTTTTTCTCGATGAAATTTAACACCGCTCCGCGTCTAATGAGCGCGATGCCCAAAACCGCCATAAAAACGCCGATAGCAAAAAACAGGTAGCCTCGCGCCGCAAGAGATAGCGTAAAAACGCCGCCAAGCGACCCGAAAATAAAGCCAAGTAGCATATAAGCGCAAATTCGAGCTAAGTTGTATCCCGCTATCATCGCCGCGCTAAAAATTTTACCTTTGCCGTTCAAAAACCGCGCGAGCAAGATAGCAAAACCGCCACACATGCCTACGCAGTGGCCTACCGAGCTAAGCACCGCGACGCTCAATACCCCAACAAATTCCGCGCCGCTCATCAAATTTGACCGATAAATTTCATTTGCGAATTTTAGTTATGTTCGGGCTAAATTCGACCCGCAAATTTAACCGTAAATTTAGCTCAAATTTGACCGCAACTAGCAACTACAAAATTTCTAAAAATTGTTTAAAGATATATTTGCTCTCGCTCGGCCCGCCGCTAGCCTCGGGGTGGTGCTGCACCGAAAATACGGGATAATCCTTGTACTTCACGCCCTCGATCGTGCCGTCGAAAAGATTTCTATGCGTGATCTGGGCGACCTGCGCGATCTCCTCGGGGACATTATAGTTGTGGTTTTGCGCCGTTATCTCGACTGCCTTGGTTTGCAAATTTAAAACCGGGTGATTTGCGCCGTGCTGACCGAATTTTAGTTTGTACGTCTCAAAGCCAAACGCGTTGCTAAGTAGCTGATGTCCGAGGCAAATGCCAAAAATCGGCACTCGCGCCTCGATTAGCTTTTTTATCTGCGCGATCTCGTTTTTCAGGGCCTTTGGTTCGCCTGGACCGTTTGAGAGAAACACGCCATTTATCTCGCCGCTTTTAAATTTAGCGATGAGTTCATCCGCCTGCACGTCGTGCGGATAAATTTGCGTCTCAAGGCCGGTTTCGCAAAGCTCGTTTAGGATGTTTCGCTTCACGCCGTAGTCGATGACGGCAACCTTTTTGCCGTTTGATTTTAGCGCGGAGTAGGCTTTGCTCGCATGATCCCAGCCGCCCTTTTCGTGAGCGTAAATTTGCTCGGTGCTTACCTTTGCTACGTAGTTTATCTCTGAAATTCTAGGCGAGTTTTCCAGAAGCTTTTTTAGCTCTTTTTCGTCTGAAATTTCAGTCGAGATCACCGCATGTAGCGCGCCGTTATCGCGTAGCATCTTGGTTAAAAATCTCGTATCGATATCGTAAACGCCGAATTTGCCTTGCTCTTTGAAAAACTCTTCCAAGCTTTTTTGCGAGCGGAAATTTGACGCGGTAGCGTTAAAATCCCTCATCAAAACGCCGCTAGCGTGGATTTTCGCGCTCTCCATATCGTCTTCATTTACGCCCACTATGCCGATCTCTGGCATCGTAAAGACGATAAACTGCCCCGCGTAGCTCGGATCGCTCATGATCTCTTGATAGCCAGTTAGGCTCGTGTTAAAGACCATCTCGCCGCTAGCCGTACCGCTCGCGCCAAAGGCCTTCGCCTGCAAAAAAACGCCGTTTTCAAGGTAGATATAAGCTCTCACAGCATGCCTCGTTTTCTTAGCTCGTCCTCGTAGAGCCGCTCAAATACGATATCGTACTCCTCGGTGCCCGGGATCAGTTTGCGCTTGTAGCCGTCGATCTTGTCGATAACCACGTCTTGTAAAATTTCATACGTTTTTAGATACTCTTCGATCGAGCCGTAGATGATGTTTTTGATACGGTTTTCAGAGACCGTGTAGTCGATGAGTCCCTTTTTCCAAGCGCTTTCAAGCACGAGGTGAGCGACGTTGCTAAAGCGGTCCTCGTAAGCTAGGATCACGCCGTACTCTTTAGCGAGCTTCTTTTTTACGAGCCAAAACATATTTTTTCTATCGACTTGCATACTCTCCATATCGTCTTCGTTCTCGGTTAGCACCTCGTTTACGCGCTCTTCCAGAGCCTTTTCTTTTTGTAAATCGTTATCTAAAATTTCTTTCGCGCATGCCGCTACGGGCTCTACTCCGCGCGTTAAATTTACGAATCCGGACTTTAATAAATCAATAGCGATTTTGTGCGCGATGTAGGGTGTGTGTGGGAGTTTTATACGCATTTTTACCTCTCTTTTTGGGCTTGATTTTAACCAAAATTTGGTAAGAAATACCTAAAATCTCACGGAGTTTTTTGTTTTGAAGGGCGTTTGTTTTAAGCAAAATTTGACGCGCTGGCAAAAATGCTTTTGGGTCCGAGCGATAGTTAAATTTGACGGCAGTAAAATTTAACCTTTGGAGTCAAATTTGACCGCCAAAGGCAAATTTGGCTTTCGCATTATCCGCGCAAATTTGAGCCCAAATTTAGGCGCGAGCCAAGCTAAATTTAGAGCGCTATAGCCCAAATTTACAAATTTAGCAGATTTCCAGCAGGGCCGTCAGGCGAGGTCGGAGAGACTTCCTGCGTTACGTTTTTCTCAGCCTTTATAAATGGCGGGCCTTGTTTGATTAAAAGCGTGATTTCAGACGCCGCGGCGGGCTCCATTTTTGCCATTATCGCGGAGATTTTTTTAGGGCTTAGCGAGTACATGATACTAGCCGCATCCGCCCTATCCATCGCGCTTAGCACGTCGGCGGCGGCCTGGTCTTTCATCTTGCCGTAAGCCTCGCCGACCTTGTCGCTAGTCATCGCTTTTAGCTCTTTTACGATTTCCTCGTTTTTCTTTAGCAGCTGCTCGGTTTGCTTTTTTTCCTCTTGCGCGCGGGCTAGAGTCGCGTTTAGCTCAACCTCTTTGACGGCTAGCTTGGCGTTTCGCTCCTCAAAAAGCGCCGCCGAACTCGCTCTAAAAGCCTCCAAGCTCTGCCTTGCTTCGTCTATTTTAGCAAGCTCTCTTTTTAGCTCGTCTTTTCTAGTTTCAAATATCGAAACGCAGTCCACCGGAATCTTAAAGCCGCTTTGGCTCGCGCTTTGAGCGTTTACGCCGTTTGCGCCCCAAACGCATAAATTTAAAGTTAGTAAAATCAAAATTTTTTTCAAGCTTTCGCCTCTTTTTGCCTAGTAAAATTCATCGTCGCAAACTCGTCCAGAGCCGCTGCTTCGGCCTTTTTTATCTTTTCTATTTGCGCGCTAAAGTCCTGCGTTTGCAGGTATTTCATCTTTTCATACTCCAAATTTGCCGCCTTGTGCTGCCGCTCGAGGTGCGCGATGTTTTTTTTCATTAGCTCGAGCCGCTCGGTTAGCAGATTTTTTTCTCGCCGCATCGCGCCAAGAAGCTCCAGCGATCCGCGCAAATCGGTCGCAGAGCCGCTGGATGGCATTTCAAATTTTGAAATTTGCTCGGCAACCTGCGCTATGAAGCCCTCTATCATCGCCGCTTCGTTTCTGGTTCTTGCTAAATTTAGCTCGATTTTGTCTAAATTTCGCTTTTTTATATTTACGATTTGCGTAAATTTGCTTTTCATCTTAGCAAACTATCGTGTCTTCGCGCTCCGGGCTGGTAGATACTATGCCGACCTTTACGCCCGTGATCTCCTCGATGCGTTTGATAAAGGCCTTTGCGTTTGCGGGTAGATCGTCAAATTTACGCACTCCAGCTACTTTATCCCAGCCATCAAGCTCCTCATAAACCGGTTTTACGCCCTCTAGATCGCTTGGAAAATACTCGATTATCTTGCCGTTTTTCTCATAGGCTTTGCAGATTTTTACCTTTTTAAAGCCGTCTAAAACGTCAAGCTTCATCAGCGCAAATTTATCCACGCCGTCAAGTCTCGCCGCGTATCTCACGCCAACTGCGTCAAACCAACCAGTGCGGCGCGGTCTGCCCGTAGTAGCGCCGTATTCGCGTCCGATATCGCGTATCTTTTCGCCGTCTTCGCCCATGTCCTCGGTCGGGAAAGTACCGTTGCCAACGCGCGTGGTATAGGCTTTGATGATGCCGATTACCTCGCCGACATTTTTAGGGCTTAGTCCGATACCGCTGCAACTGCCTGCGGTTACGGTGTTTGAGCTAGTTACGAAAGGATAAGTGCCGTGATCGATGTCTAGCAGCGTGCCCTGCGCGCCCTCGAGCAAAATTTTCTTATCCGCGTCTATCGCCTCCCACACCATGTGCGTGGTGTCAACGATAAATTTACCTAGCGCCACCTCGTAGCTCTTTAGCTCGCCCAAAAGCTCCTCGCGAGCGGGCGCTTTAATGCCTAAAACATCTAAAAATGCTTTATTTGCCGCAAAATCGGCCAAGATTGCATCGCAAAGCTTTTCGGGATTTTTTAGCTCCCCTACTCGGTGTCCGCTGCGGCTGATTTTGTCGCTATATGCAGGCCCTATGCCCTTGCCCGTCGTGCCGATAGCGTGCGCGCCTTTAGCCTTTTCTTTGGCTTGGTCGATTTGCGCGTGATGTGGCAAATTTAAATGCGCCTTGTCGCTGATAAACAGCCGTCCCGAAACGTCTCCAAACTGCTTTAACTCCTCGATTATAGCAGCCGGGCAGAGCACGACGCCGTTGCCGATGATGTTGATTATATTTTTATGAAGTATGCCTGAGGGAACCTGATGCAGCGCGATTTTCTTACCCTCTACGACGATCGTGTGACCCGCGTTGTGCCCGCCCTGACACCTGCACACCATATCGTAGCCGCCGCTTAGCAGATCTACGATCTTGCCCTTGCCTTCGTCTCCCCACTGCACACCCACTATCACGTCAGCCTTGCTCATACTCTCTCCTTTTGATCTAAATTTTCGATTAACGCGTCGGTATATACGCCAAATCCGCTGCTTTTGATACCCTCTATCTCGTAGTTGCCGCCGCCGCTTAGCACGGCGTTGCCGCCCAAAAATCTAAAAAACAGCTTACCATAATACCGCATCTTTGAATAATATAACGGAACAATTCTTAAATTTTCATATTTTACTGCCTGCGCCAGCTCTTTTATCTCAAGCAGTGCGGTTTTTATCTCGTCCGGCACTACCGGCAAAATCTCGTCGATGCTTGCTACCGTATTTACAAAGGCTAGCCTTTTTAGCCACTCTTCGTTTTGGTTTAGGATTTTTTCGATCTCGCCGTGCTCAAATATCGAAATAGGCAAATTTAAGAGCCTACACACAATCTGCGGGATCGCGATGTGGCTGATTTGCAGCACGGGCGCGAGGTCAAACGACTCAAAAAGCTCCTTTGCGATCTTGACGCTGGTAGCCAGATCGCTCTCGCCGATTAGCTCGGCGCCTATTTGATAGATTTCGGTGCTAGGATACTTAAAAACCGGCTGGATGTAAAACCAGCGTTTAGGTTCGGTATCTTTTAGGCGTCTAAGCACGATGCGTACGACATCCACGGTGCTATCGGCGCGCAGGCTGATTTGGTGATTTTCGTGATCGCTAAAACGCACCAGAGCCGTCGGCTGTACGCTTAGGTGCTGATGATACGAGAAAAATGGCGTCACGATCTCGTGAAATCCATTTTTCTCCAAAATTTCACTCGCCGCGCGCTCAATCTTTCTTTTTAGTTTCGCGCTTTGTCCGAAATACAGCCTCGTGCCGCTTGGTATTTCGTGCTCGTAAACGCTCGCGTCAAATTCGCTCACTCTTGCTCCTTTGCTTTTGATTCATTTTGTTTTATCTCGGGCTCTACCCACGGCAACTCGTGAAACGCCGCCACGAAGTAGCTAGGCTTTGAGCCGCTATAAACGGTCGCGATACTAAGCTGCTCGAGATAAATTTCGCCGTTTTTTCGCTTATTATAAATTTCACCGCTATAAAAGCCTTTTTTCAACAACCTCTTCCACATGTGTTCGTAAAATTTATCATCATGCACGCCTGATTTTAGTAAATTTGACGGCTTGCCGATAGCTTCTTCTTTGGAATAGCCGCTTATCTTGCAAAAGGCTTTGTTAGCGTCTAAAAATACGCCGTCTAACCCGACTACGGCGACGGCTTCTTGCGCGTTTGCAAACAAGCTTAAAATCGTATTTTTATATGCGCCCTCTTTGTCGTCGTTTAGTCGCGCTATCTCCATGCCGGTTTTTGCGGTCAAATTTGCCGCCAGCTTGCTCTCGATAAAATACCCGATCACCTCATCCACGGTTCTGCCGTCTTTTGAGATAAATTTGATAAATACGCTGCAGTTTATGACCTCTAGATTTTTCCTTATCAGCCTGCAAGACTGCAACGACTCGTTCTCTTTTTTGAGCGAAGCCGCGTTAAACAGGCTAAATTTGATGTTAAATTCATTCGCGAGCCTATCTCGGTCTTCTGGATGGATGATGTTTTTAAACTCAAATTCGTTTGATAGTATTTCGCTTTTTTTGTATCCCAGCGCGCGCTCGATATTGTCAGAAACGCTTGATATATCGCCTATAAAGCGGTCCTTCCAAACCACGCTAAACAGCGGCGAGTGGGCGTCTATCTCGCTTTGCTTTTGCGCGTTTTTCTTTAGAGCGTTGCTCTTCGTAACGTCTTTTACGACGAAAAAGCCGATTTTTTCGCCGCCGGGTAACTCGTAGTTTTGCTTGTAGATGCGCACCTGTTTTATCTCGCCGCCCGCGGCAAAATGGTTCGTTTCGTAAATTTCGCCTTCGTTTTCTTGCAGCGTTTTCATATCGGTCAAATTTGACGCATTTAGCTCGGCTAAATTTTTGCTTTTTATCGCTTCCTCGCTAAATCCGTAAAACTCGCACGCCCTCGCGCTTGCCTCGACGATCTTGCCGCTTTTTGCGTCGATTAACAGCAAGATAAAAGGTCCTTTTTCAAACAAAAATCCGAATTTGCGCGAGTACTCTTCAAATTTCGCCTTTTTCTCGCCGAAATCTCCGTAAAATTTGACGATCTCGTCCGAGATTTGATCAAATTCTTCTACCGAGCCAAATTTCGCGTAGGTCTTGATCTCCTCGCCGTCGCCGGCTTTTGCGACTAAATTTTTGATAGATAAAACTGGCTTTATGACGGAGTTTTTGACAAATTTGGTGTAAGAAAAGGTAAAAAATCCGCCTACGGCTAAAAATGCGACGCAAATTAGCAAAAATAGTAAATTTTCTTTTATAAATTTATCCACAGGATAGCTTGAAACCACGGCCAAACCGATCCTCGGGATACTTTGAATATAATAAATTTCGCTGTTTAGCGAGCCTAAATTTGCAAATTTTACTTCGTCACTGTTTAGGTAGTCCGCACTCACATCGTAAAGATCAAAGATATTTTTGCGCTCTAAAACCAGCTCGGGGTCTTGGTGAAATACGATCCTACCGCTTTTATCTATCGCGAACGAATTTACGCCGATCCTCTCGTATCCGCGCGCAAACTCCTCGTAAATCGCCGTAAAGCGTATGAGCGTAGCCACCATTTTGCCGTTTTTCATCTTTTTTGCGGCAAGTCTTGTCGGTATGTCGCTTTTATCAAACATAAACTCTGATCTTAAAATTTTATCCTCAGGCTCGTTTTCCCAAGGCTTTGAGAGAAAAAACGCAGAGTACGTATCGCGTAATTTTTCATCGCTGACAAACTCTATCTCGCCGCGTTCGTTTACGATAAAAAAGGCCATGTATTCGTTATTGTTTTTTACGGCAAAGTCAAAGATCGCTTTTGAGTCAAAATCGGGTGCTTCAATATATCTTTCGATAAGTTTAAGTTCGTTATCTATATTTACGGCGCGTTCTTTGATGAAAGTTTTAAAGTTAGAATTCGCAGCGTAAATATCCTCTTTTACGCCTTCAAATTTTAAATTTAACCCAAAGCTAGCTACGCATATCAGAAATATGGCGGTAGCAAAAAGCACCACGTATATCCTGCCTAAAACGGCGCGGGCGAGAGGAAATTTAGAGGCAGATGAATTAGCCAAAAGAAAAACCTTAAATTAATTTAATATAAACGGCTTATTGTAGCTGAATTTTGCTTGTTTTAAGATAATAAATTTAGAAGTTTGGCGAGAGGATGAGAGAATCGAACTCCCCGCGAAGCGGTCAACCGCCCCGCCATCGGATTTGAAGTCCGCGAGCGCCACCAGATCGCTTTATCCTCCGCGTCTTTAGATGATGAGTGCGATTATATCTAAATTTATATAAATTTTAGTTTGATTTCTATAGTATTTGGAGAAAATTTTATGGGTCGGCGATGAACAAGCTATTTGCGCGATTTTTTTTTAAAAACATTCTCATTTTTTCGCCGATTTTTTTCCTCGGCGGTTGCCTCGAGCTCTTTACGACCGTGACGCCGCTAACGGGCATCAATGTCTACGACGCCTACCAGATCAGCAAAGACGAACGCGGCATATATTCGATAACGAAAGATAAATTTATAAAAACAAAAATCCAGACTAAAATTTTAGCCTCAAGCGGACTTAGCAACCTAAACGTGGACGTCGAGAGCTTTTACGGCGATGTGTATCTCATCGGCGTGGTGCCTGACGCCGAGCATAAAACCAAGCTCGTAGAGCTAGCTAAAAACACCGACGGCGTGAGTAAAATTTATACGTATATTCGCCTCCCTAGCGACGGCGGCGAATGCGAAAGCAACCTCGCCATAATGCTAAATTTAAAAAACAATTTTTTTAAAGATAGCATAATTAGCGGCACGAGCGTGAGAGTGAGCGTAGTGCAATGCAACGTCGTATTTACCGGCATCATCACCGATATCGAGCAGGAAAAGCACGCGATCTGGTACGCTAAACACATCGAAGGCGTGCGGGATGTTTACTCTTTTCTTAAAGTTATGAAAGAGTAGTTTTTCCTTCAAATTTGAGTCAAATTTGAAGCACCCAGGCCTATACAGTACGTTTTAAATTTATGCAGTCAAATTTACAAATTTAGCAAAACGCTAGACAAATATTCCAGACAGAATAGGCGTAGTTTAACTTTAAAATTTTAACCCGTGAGGGCGCGTATATGAAATACGTAACCGAAACGGGTTTAAAATTTTAAAGCTTGAAATCCGTCATTTATGGGGAATCCTAACCCGGTAAAAGGTTTTGATTAGAGTCGGCAGCAACACCAACGCCCCTAGCAACATCATTATCATAACAAGATCGGTCAAAAGTCCGAAATATATCGTCGGGATAAAGTTGCTAGTTACCATGATGCTAAAGCCAAGGATGATCGCAAACGAGGTGTAGTACATGGCGTAGCCGATGCTGGCGTGCGAGGCCTTGATCGACTCGACGACGTTTTTGCTGCGAAGCTCGATTTTTAGGCGGTGGATGTAGTGGATGATGTCGTCCACGCCGATACCTATGCTGATAGCTGCTATCGTAATGCTCATGATGTCAAGCGGGATACTCATGACGCTCATGACGCCAAATACCGCACAAAGCGGGATCAAATTTGACGTTATAGCGATGGCGGCGAGCTTTATGCTTTTAAAAATAATGCAAAAAACGATAAAAAGCGACAAGATCACGAAACCAAAAGAATCCACCTGCGAGGCGATGAGGCTTTGAAGGAGGTTGTTATAAAGCACCATCGCGCCGCTAACTTGCACGCTTGCGTTGTCGTTTGCGATCAAATTTGCGATGTCGATTTTTAGCTCGTGCAAAAACTCGTCCCTGCGTAGCGCATCGTCGCTATCAAGAGTACGCGCGGTAAAGCGCAGCTCGTTATCCTTTATGCTTACGTATGGGCTTAGGATGATGTCTTTGTACTTTTGCGGAATCTGTTCGTAAAGGATCGAGAGCATGAGGCCGTCGGCGGGCTTTTGCGTGATGCGCTCGACGATCTTTACGACCGTGTTTAGGCTGCTCGCGTGCCCGACAAAGCGCTTATTTTCCAGATAGTTATGCACCTTTTTGGCGACGTCGATTTTATGCTGATTAAACCAGTATTTATCCTCGTTCGCGCTAGCGGCAAACTCGTCGTCAAATTCGTCTTTAGGCTCGTTTTTAGCCGCGCTTTGCTCAAATTTAGGCTTGTTAAATTTGATCAATATATCGACCGGCACCGTGCCACCTAGCTTCGTATCGATCACCTGCATGCCTTTATGGATTTCGGTCGTATCTTTAAAATAGCTTATAAAGCTGTTTTCGACCTTTAGCTTTGAGATGCCATAGAGCCCAAAAATAAGCACCGCAAGGCTAATGGCATAAACGGCGCGGCCGTGATTTAGCGCAAATGCGGCGCAGTGCTTGGTAAAGCTAAATTTATCCTCAAACGTCCTAACCGGAGCGAGCTTTGGCATCAGCGCCATCGCGGAGCCAAATAGCAAAAACGCAAGCACCAGCGAGATAGAGATCGACGCGCTCATCATGATACCAAGCATTATGATAGGTTTGATATCAGAAAGCGCAAGCGACAAAAAGCCGATAACGGTCGTAAATATCGCAAAAAACGACGGACTAGCCTTATCTCGCAGCGTGAGATAGACTAGCTGGCGGTTGCTAAGGTGCGGTTTTGTAAGGCAAAACTCGCGGTAACTCACGATCAGGTGGATGACGACGGAGATCGTGATGATGAGCTGAAGTGCGATGTAGTTTGAGCTGATGACGGTAATCTCCCAGCCAAAAAATCCAAACAGCCCGCTCGCCCAAATAACGCTAATCACGCAGATAAAAATCGGCATAACGATGTAGCGAATCTGCCTAAAAAATAGCCAAAGACAAAAGACTAAAAGCAGTGTAACGCTGATACCGTAGGTCGCGAGATCGGATCGCACGAAGCTCACCATATCATCCGCGATCATATTTGCCCCGCCTAAAAACAAGCTCTCGCCTCCGCCAAATTTCGCTATCGTCTCGCGGATCTGCTCGATTGCTGCGTGCTCTTTTATACGCGCTTCGTCGCGGTGAGCTTTAAACTGCGCATTTACGACGCTTAGACGCTGTTTTTGCTCGCTCGTGATATTGCCGTCAAGTTTGGCGTTTAGCAGAGCGTTTCGCTCGTTTAGTATGCTTTGATATTTTTCGTCTGTCTTTAAATTTAGTACGATTGCCGTAGTTTTTAGATCGCGGCTAACGAGGTTGTTCGTATATAGCGGACTATCCGCAAACTCGTGGCGCACCAAGGTTTTGTTTATATCGGCATCAGCGAGGCTTGGTACATGCTTAACCAGCTCGCTAAGATCACTAGTTCCGCTTTGAAGCAGCGGGATGTTTAATATAGAAATAACGCTTGATACAAGCTCGTTTTTTTCTAGTTTGTGGCTTAAATTTTCTATCTTTTCAAGCGTAGATGGTGCGAGCAAATCGTCTTTTGGCGTATAGGCGATGACTAGGTAGTTTGGGCTAACGTAGCGTTTAAAAACGTCCCTAAAGACGGCTAAGTCTTTATCGTTTTCAAGTAGTAGCGTCTCGGTAGACGCGTCCACCTCGAGCTTGCCGCTGAAATATCCAAAAAAGAGCGTCGCAGCCAGTACGCCTGCGATAACGCTTTTTGGAAAGTTGACGATAAATTTAAAAATCCGCTTCATCAGCGCCTTATTGCGGAGCTTGGACGGAGTTTAGCTTGCTAAGCAAATTTTCAAAACTCTCGTTTTCCATCAGGCTATCAAACTGACTGCGGTAGGTCTGGATGATGCTAACGCCTAAAATTTCAACGTCGTAGATGAGCCAGCCGCGCTCTTTGGCGTTATAAAATTTATACGTAAAGCCGTAGTTTTTGCCATCCTCGCCGACTAAATCGGCGTTTAGAAAGTAGCGATTTTCGTTTGGTTTGGTCACGTCTTTAAAATTTATAGTTTGGTTTTTGTAGCTTAAAAGCTTATCGACGTAGCTTGATTTTAACCTCTCTTCAAAAGCTTTGTTAAATTTAGCCTTTTGCTCGGCATTTAGGTTGTTGTAGCGCTTGCTTAGTGCGATTTTAGACATCTGCTCGTAGTCGAAATACGGATCAAAAACGGCGAAAATTTTACTTATTTTCTCGTCTTTGCTCAAATTTGCGTTTTTTAGCACCTCGATGGCGTCTTGCGTCGTTTTTTGCATCGTAGGCTTTATCTGCTCCTCGCTAATCGCAAAGAGGCTAACCGCGCTAAAAAGCGCAAGCAGGATGATTTTTAAAAATTTCATTTTATTCCTTTATTAAGTGGTTGCGGCGCTGTTCGTAGGCGTCGCGTAGAAACGGATACAGGTCGATCGCGTCTTTTTTAAGATTGTCGTAAGCATCTGGGTGTAAAGACAAAAGGTTGCCCTGACGGAAAGTTTTTATCGCAAAGGAGTCTAGCGCCGGCTTTACGTAGCTGATGGGATCAAGGTAACAATCGCCGACTAGGCCTGCAATATCGCGTAAATTTGACGGGCCGATAAACGGTAAAACCACGTGAAATCCGCTACCCACGCCCCAGTATCCAAGCGTCTGCCCAAAATCCTCGTCATGGCGCTGCAGATTGTAGTATTTCGCTCCGTCGGTTAGCCCGCCAAAGCCGATGATCGTGTTTGCTAAAAATCTCAGCGTCTCTTCGCCCGCCTCGCTAAATTTAAACTGCAAGAGGTTGTTTACGAAGCGAACGGGATATAAAAGGTTGTCAAAAAAGTTCCCCACTGCAGTTCTGGCAGCCTCGGGCACTACGTAGTTGTAGCCTTTTATCGCGGGATGTATGGCATTTACGTACATAAAATCGTTAAACCCTGTCATCATTCTATTATAGCCGCTAAGCGGATCGAAAACCTCGCTAGGCTGCGTAAATTCGTCGTCAAATTCGCTCTTTTCTTGCGTTTGTTCGGCAAAAACGCAACTAAAAAAAAGCAAAATAGAGAGTAAAAATTTTCTCATTGAATCTCCGAATTTTAAGTCTGCAAAGGCAGTAATCTGAGATTTTATCTCAATGTAGCTTTTAAATTTATAAATTTCAAAACGCCCGGTATTACGAAGTTTGTTTAAGTTATTTTTCATATATATTTAAATATACTTCCTAGCAAATTATTTTTTTATATTGATAGAATTTGGGGGATTTTCATGAAAGCAGACGTTAGTTTAGAGCTATTTTTAGATAGCGGCGTATCGGTGTTAGCCAAGCACATAGAGCTTTTAAAGGCTGTAGAGCACACCAAAAGCATAACAAAAGCGGCCGAGTACGTCGGCATCTCGTACAAAAACGCATGGGACAGCCTAGACGCGCTAAATAACCGCTCGGACGAACCGCTAATCGCAAGAGCCGAAGGCAACAAGAAAAACAGCGGCTCGGAGCTCACGCCCTACGGCAAAAAGATGATCGCGCTATACGACGCGATGCTGGAGAGCCAAAAGATATTTTTAGAAAAAGTTTGTTCAAATATAAACGTCGATACGAACGAAATTTTAAATTTACAGCGCATGAGTATGAGTTTAAGCGCGCGAAACCAACTAAGCTGTGAGATAACCGAAGTAAAAACGGGCGCGGTAAATTCGCAAATCAGCGCCAAACTCTCAAACGGCGAAATTTTACGCGCCAACGTCACAGTCGAGTCTGAAAAAAATCTAAATTTAAAAGTCGGTAAAAAGGTCGTATTTATCTTTAAAGCCCCGAGCGTAATGCTCGCAAAAGAGGAAAATCTAAAACTAAGCGCGGCAAATTTACTAAAAGGACGCGTGATCGAGGCCAAAATCGGCTCGGTAAACGCCGAAATCGTGCTAGAAATCAGCAATCATCAGACGCTAACCTCTATCATCACCAAAGAAAGCGCGATGCAGATGCGTATCGGCGTGGGCGACGAGCTCACCGCTATAATCAAAGCAAGTCAAATCATAATAGGAGTATAAAAAATGAAAAAAACATTTTTTTCGCTAGTAGCTGCGACTATCGCCGCTTTTAACCTAAACGCGGGCGAGATCAATGTATTTGCCGCTGCAAACGTCACTTGCGCGTTTGACGAGCTAAAAGCGGAGTTTGCCAAATCAAATCCGGATACCAAAATAACCGTCACTCTAGGAGCTAGCGGCGCGCTATCTACGCAGGTCAAAAACGGCGCTCCAGCGGACGTTTTTATGGCTGCGAATATGAAATTCGTCCAGGACCTATACGACACTAAATTTGCCGTCACAGAGCCCGTAGTATACGCTCAGGGCGCGCTTGCTCTATTTACGATCAGAGATATCGATCTAGCTAAAGGCATAAACGCCGTTGAAGGCCTAAAAGCCATCGCGACCGCAAACCCTGAAGCCGCTCCGTACGGCAAGGCAAGCATCGAGGCTTTGAAAAACGCTAAAATTTACGACAAAGTCGAGAAAAACGTCATCCTAGCAAAATCTATAGGCGAGGCTCTAAGCCAAGCTCTAAGCGCTGCTGATGTCGGATTTATCGCGGCTTCTGCAATGCACGATAAAAAAATGGCCGAGTACAAAGAGGGCAAAAACTTTATCCTCATCGATCCTGCACTCTACACTCCGATCGATCAAGGTATGGTTATCCTAAAACACGGCGAAAACAATCCTGAAGCAAAAGCTTTCTACGACTTCATCAGAAGCGACCGAGCGAAGGAAATCTTTAGAAAATTCGGATACAACATATAAATGATAAAGGCTAAAATTTCGGCGATAGAGCAAAACGACGGCGTTAGCGTTTTTGAGTTTAGCGCCGAAAATTTGAGCCTAAAAATGCTATCCTTGGAAAATCTGCAAAATTTAAAAATCGGCGACGAGGTTCAGCTAAACTTTAAAAGCTCGGACGTCTTCGTCGCCACCTCACGGCTTTTAAACTGCTCGGTCTCAAACGAGATACAAGTGCGAATTTCGGATATCCAAAAAGGCGAGATCACAAGCTCACTGCATCTAAACGCGGGCGAGTTTGAGTTTGAAAGCATTATCTCCACGGCATCGCTAAAGCGGCTAAATTTAGCGCCGGGCGATCAAATTTACGCCTACGTCAAGGCAACCTCGCTCTACATCGCATGATAGAACTAAACTGCATAAAAAGCCTAAACGGCTCGAACGGGAAATTTGATTTAGATGTAAATTTGAACGTAAAAAAGGGCGAATTTGTCGCTCTCTACGGCAAAAGCGGTAGCGGTAAAACGACGCTACTGCGCCTAATCGCAGGCTTTGAAACGCCTGATAGCGGAACGATAAAAGCAAGCGGTCAGACGCTTTTTGACGGCAAAAACTTCACTCCGCCGCAAAGCCGAAATATCGGGTTTTTATTTCAAGACTACGCGCTTTTTCCGAATATGAACGTGATGAAAAATCTACTTTTTGCGAACAACGACCAAAATTTAGCGCGCAAGCTACTAGAACTAGTCGAGATGAGCTCGCTAGAAAACGCCGCCATCTCGCAGCTCTCAGGCGGTCAAAAGCAGCGCGCCGCCCTAGCCCGCGCACTAATGCGAAAGCCAGAAATTTTACTACTCGACGAGCCGCTTTCAGCCCTTGATAACGCCATGCGAGAAAAACTGCAAGACTATCTTGCTAAGGTGCACGCAGAGTTTGATATGACCACGATTTTGGTTAGTCACGACGTCGCGGAGATCTACAAACTCGCCTCAAAAGTTTTCGTGCTAGAAGGCGGTAAAATCGCGCAAGAAGGCAGCCCGGGCGAGATATTTTTGAGCCACAGGGGCTCACAGAAATTTAGCCTGCCGGCAAAAATTTTAGAGATCTCAAAGCGCGACGCCATCTACGTAGCCGTCGTCTCCGTCGGCCAGCAGCTTTGCGAAGTAGCGCTAAGCGCGGCTGAAGCTGCAAATTTAAAAGCGGGCGACGAAGCGGCGATAAGCGCCAAGGCGTTTGGGTTAAATTTGCAAAAAAGCGGTAGCGAAAACGACAAATTTGACGACCCAAGCGCTGAAATTTACGCGCAAAGCGAGCCGAGATGAATATCGATTTTACACCCTTTTACCTCTCGCTAAAGCTTGCTTTTATCTCGACTGCGATCCTGTTTTTCCTCGTGTTGCCGGTTGCGTTTTGGCTTAGCCGCGCGAGTTTTAAATTTAAACCCGTGCTAGAAGCCGTGATCTCGCTACCTCTCGTGTTGCCGCCTTCGGTGCTAGGTTTTTACATGTTGGTTTTTCTCTCGCCTTATAATTTTTTGGGCAAATTTTTTGAGGAAACCTTTGATATACGCTTGGTTTTTAACTTTTCAGGCCTCATCATCGCTAGCTGCATCTACTCGCTGCCGTTTATGTTTCAACCGCTTCAGGCGGGCTTTGCGAGCCTGCCAAAGAGCCTTTTTGAGGCGAGCTACTCGCTAGGCAAAGGCAAATGGGAGACGCTTTTTAGAGTTGCCTTGCCAAACATCAAACCCTCGCTTCTAACCGCTCTCATAGTAAGTTTCGCGCATACCTTGGGCGAGTTTGGCGTCGTGCTGATGATAGGCGGCAGCGTCGGGGATAAGACTAAAGTCGCCAGCATCGCCATCTACGAGGCCGTTGAGCTCATGGACTACACCAAAGCGCACGTTTATTCGGCGATTATGCTGTTTATAAGCTTTGCAGTGCTATTTTTAGTCTATTTTTTCAATAATTCACACTCAAAGAGGACACAATGAAAGATATAAACGCAAATCCGGTCAAATTTAGCGAGCTAATAGGCGGCAAAAACTGCATAGTTTTTACATATCCCAAAATGGGCGAGAGCGGGAAGTTTTTGCCTGAAAATTTAAAGGATTTAAAGGGCCTAACCGGCTGCACGCTTCAGTGCAAAGCCTACCAAGAAAACCTTGCAAAGCTCGAATCTTTGGGCTTTACGCTAATCGCCGTCGGCTCTCAAAGCGTAGAAAAGATGAACGAGTTTAAACAAAGCGTAGGCGCAAATTTTATATTTTTGAGCGATGAGAACTTTGAGCTAGAATCCCCGCTAAATTTACAAACCTTTACGACAAACGACGGCAAGAAATTTTACCGCCGCCAAACTCTGATCATAAAAAACGGCGAAGTCGTAAAAAGATTTAACGACGTGGCAGAGCCCGCAAACGACGCGGCAAACGTACTTGCAGCCATAGAGCGGCTTTAAATTTTGGCTGATTTTCGCAATACGGCGAGCTACTTTAGGACTCAAATTTTGACGAGAATTTGAGCCGTTTAAACTCAAATTTAAGCCCCAAATTTGATGCCGAATTTAAAACACTCGCAAGTAAGACCGCAAGTCAAATTTTAAATTCCCGTCAAACGTAAATTTAACCTAACCCAAAATAATTTTTTTATATAATTACGCAAAAATTTAGGCGGGATATGAATCTTTTCTCCATAGAATTTGGCTTGTGCTTTTTTATTTTTTGGCCGATTTATTATTTTTTAAACACACGCCCGCACCTACAAAAAATCGTTTTACTCGCCTTTTCTTACCTATTTTTAGCCTCGTTCGGACTTAAATTTCTAATCATAAATTTTATCTTTAGCACGGCGATTTTTCTTTTTGCAAGGGCGGCTCAGGGCAAAGACTCAGCGCTCCCGTTTGCCGCGGGCGTTATTTTCGTGCTTTGCGCGCTTGCGTTTTTTAAATACGGCGGCTATTTCACGATCAAATTTGGCGTCATGAGGCTTGAAACCATCGCACTTCCGCTTGGCATTTCGTTTTATTCGTTTATGAGCATTTTGCTGCTAAAGGCCGTGCAAGATGGCGAGCTAGAGGCGCCTAGCTACCTTGATACGCTGATTTTTCTTAGCTTTTTTGCCACGATTATTTCGGGTCCGATTTTACAGCCAAAGCTATTTTTCGAGGCGTTAAACTCTCCCAAAGTTTTTCGCGCTAGTCCCGTCATATTCGCGCTTTTGTGCTCCGCGCTTTTTAAAAAGCTCATCGTCGCAAACCATCTTTTTGAGATAGTAAATCCCGTTTTCGCCGCACCCACCCTGCCCGCCTCGCATCTTTTAGGCGCGCTTTTTGGCTATAGCGTGCTGCTTTACGCCGATTTTAGCGGCTACGTGGACTTCGTGACGGCACTAGGACTCATGTGCGGCTTTGTTTTGCCGCAAAACTTCAACCGCCCTTTTACGGCGCAAAATTTAAAAATTTTCTGGCAAAATTGGCACATCAGCCTCATGAATTTTTTCAAAGAGTGCGTCTATTTTCCACTCGGCGGCAGTCGCGGTACGGCGGCGCAGACACAGTTAAACGTGATGCTAGTCTTTGCGATTTCGGGCATCTGGCACGGCGCGGGGCTTAGCTTTTTGCTCTGGGGGCTCATCCACGGCCTTGGCGTTGTGTTTTTAAATTTAACCAGCGAGCGCAAATGGCTAAACTCGGCGATACTTGGACGATATTTTACGTTTATTTTCGTGAGTATGGTTTGGGTATTTTTCACGATGGATTTTGAGGGAGCGGTGCGCTACATCGGAGAGATTTTTAGAAACTCGGGCGGAGAGCTTCTTGCTATTTGCGCGCTATTTGCGGGCGTTTTCGTGTTCGTATTTTTATACGCCGCGCTTGACGTTTATCCGCTTTTGGTCAAATTTTTTGAAAATATAAACGTTATTTTTTCAGCCGTTTTTTTGGCGATTTTTGGGATAATTATTTACTTTTTGATGCCGTCAGGCATGCCCAACTTTATATATCAAGGATTTTAATGAGAGCGTTTTTTGGGGTATTTATCGCGTTTTTTACGCTGATTGCGCTATTTTTGCGACCACTGTCAAACTACTACGAAGCCAAATATCAAAAGGATTTTTTCATCACGGACGAGCGAGCGATAGCGCTGAGCGATAAATTTATAAACGCCGCCGAGGATGGTTTACAGAGCGCAAAATCGGCCATCGATAAACTTATGGGTATTTTTTCGGGCGACAAAAAACAGGTCGCAACTAGCGCTAAAACGGAGCAAAATTTAACCGCCTCGCAAATCAAACTAGCAAATTTAAACGCTCAAAATACGCTAAATTTAACGCCTAGTATCGGCGCGGTAAAAGAGGCAAATTTAACTGCGCAAACCGCTCAAATTTCTCCCGCTAAAACCGTTTCAAATTTAGATAAAAACGGCTCGCTAGCCTCAAATTTAACGCCGAGCGCTCCAATCAAAACAAATAAATCCGCGACTTTTGATATCGAACTAAATGAAAATTTAGGCGTCATTTTGATAGGCGACTCCATAATGCAAGGTTTTGGCTGGGGGTTTGAAAACGCACTAAAAACGAGTAAAATCTCAATCAAAAATATGGCAAAAGCAAGCACGGGGCTAACAAATAAGAAATTTTACGACTGGAGCGAAGAACTAAAAAACGCGCTAGAAAATCTAAAAAACCGTCCGCAAAATTTACTGATTTTGGCGCTTTTTGGCGCAAACGACGCTTATAGCTACACCTTTGACGAGCAGGCGCTGGACTTTGGTACCGACGCATGGCGCGAGGCCTACGAGGGCAGGATCGCCGAGATATACGAGATCGCAGGGCAACACGGCGCGCAGGTTGTGTGGCTGGGGGTTCCGTGCATGAAGAGCGAGAAATTCGACAAAAAAATGAAGGCGCTAAACCTGATCTACAAGGACGCGGCGCAAAAATACGGCGCGCGCTACATCGACATCAGCGGCGCGATCTGCGATAACGGTAAATATCTAAAAGAGGGCGCGGACAAAAAGCCGCTACGCAAGGACGACGGCATGCACATCAGTATGAACGGCGCCAAAAAGATCGCCGTCTACGTCGTGGACAAACTACTAAACGGGCAGAGCGATAATTTTTAGTCAAATTTGAGTTTGGATAAATTTACAGTCTCGGCAAATTTGAAGTTGTGCCAAATTTAGCCTCTCAAATTTGATCAAATCTGTCAAGCCACTCGCAAAATAAATAAAGACGCTCCCCACACTTAGCTCATACCGATTTTCATCATGCAGCGCGGTCAAATATCACCTCGTATAAAATATCGCACGATATAAGCGCACAGCTGTCTTTTTAACACAGATGATTATCCCACACCCCTAGCGCCGCCCGCGTTTTACTACAGGCCGGCCCAGATAGCACGGACGGCTTGCCATACGGCAGTTTTCCAAAAAGCTTTGCCGCAAAAATCGTCAAAATCGTTATAAACATATAGACAAACCGTTCGTCTGCGGCGCACGCTTTCTTTGCCGACGTAGATTTTATCGGTTTGTTTTTCGTTTTCGCCGCCTCGGCAAATTTAAATTTGCGGCAAATTTGAGTAGCAAAACTCAAATTTAAAACTCGGTCGGCGCCAAAACCGCATTTAGCTCGTGCTGACTCCGTTAAATTTCGGCAACTATCTCGCCCGAAATTTTAATAAATCCACTTCACGATGTCGCTTAGTTCGCGACGGTATCTTTTTGGTTGCGGTTTGACGCGGTAGCCAAACGGTATCATGAGGCACACGCGCTGCTTGCTCGTGTCAAGGCCTAAAATTTTATTTAATGCCGCCTCGTCAAAGCCCTCGATCGGGCAGCTGTCGATACCCAGACTCGCCGCCGCGGTCATCATATTTGCCGCCGCGATGTAGCACTGTTTGCTAGACCAGTGATAGACTAGCTCGTCATCGTGATGAAAGCGTCCCTCTAAAAAATCGCTGTAAAATTTCTTCCTGTCGCCGATCATATCAGGTGCCTTGTCTTCGCGGCGGTCGATCATTTTCTCCACGTATTCGCTCACGCTTTTTACCTCGGCGACTTTGGCAAGAATAACTAGCAAATGCGAGCATGAGGTGATTTGCACTTGATTCCACGAGGCTTCGCGGATCTTTTGCCTTAGCTGCTCATTTTGCACGACGAGGAAATCCCACTGCTCTAGCCCCGTAGAACTCGGGCTTAGTCTGCCTGCTTCCAAGATAAAATCAAACTCACCCGCACTGATTTTCTTGTTTTCGTCAAAGACCTTGCACGCATGACGAAATTTCATTGATTCTAAAAAATTCATTTTCGCTCCTTTGGTTTTTATGGTTACGCCAAATTATATAAAATTTGACCGAATTTAAGCTTAAAGAGGATTTAGGATATAGGCAAACTCGCCCGCGAGAAACGGACAAATTTGCGTTGGCCTGGGTTAAATTTACTCGCCCAGAGGATTGTTTAGCTCTACGACGTTTACCTTGCCGTCTTTATGAGCTAGAGCGTAGATACTGCCGCCCTTTATCGCTAGCCCTGAGATATCGCCGATTTGCGGCATCGCGTAGGCGTCCGTTATCTTTGCGTCCGCAAGGTCGATCACAAGCAAGGTGTTGTAGTTTTTGGAGTAGGTCAAAAACTTACCGCCCGCTATATCGCCGGCTGTGACATAGTAGTCCTTTAGGTCGCGTTTATCTTTTAGCGCAAGGCCCGAAGTCACGATAGTTTCGCCGCTTAGCATCTTGTCCTTGCTATCGACTTTTATGAGGATCATGTTTTTAGCGCGCTCGTTTGGCACCGTGATCATGTACATGTAGGTACTTTGCGGATCTTTAACAAGCGTTAGGACGTATTGTTTTTTCGCTCTTATCGTTAAAAGCGCCGGGCGGTCAAATTTCCACGTAGACTCGAGTACGCCGCTGCTCTCTCTAAAATATCTCCACTCGTGATACGCGTCCACATTTTGGGCAGGTTTAACAGCAAATGTCGTTTTGTTAAAGCCCGTAGTTACCAGCATATCGCCGACGAAGGTCGATGCGACGGCTTTTTTGATATTGCGGCCGTTTGACTTGTCGATGATGGCGTGAGCGATCTCTTTAAAATTCGCATCCGTAAAATAAACGCCGCCTTCGGTGTTTGAGATGCCAAAAGTATCGTTTTTAGCGTTATACGCTAGGCCGCTCGTTACGCCTTTGCCAAAAATTCCCTTCGTCTCAAAAGGAAGTGGGAAGCTGTTTTTCACGCTAAGCGCAGGCTCTACGTCCGTAAATGCGCCAGCACTTGGATCGGAGTTAAATTTGACGCTTATATCTTTAGGCTCGCCCGCTATAAACGGATCCTCGACGGCGTTTGCACCGACAAATGAAAACGGCTTTTCAAACCTTTTCCAAACGCCTGAGGTCCAAGTATTATTTAGGCTGATACGCTCAGGATCGCCCTTGCCGCTATACGGAGGGATACCTGCCGAGATTAGCGCCTGAACGGCATTTGATAGGATGACAAAGAGGCTCAATGCGATCACAAATTTTGAATACACGCTAAGAGGCTTGATCCTAGTGTCAGAGCGCGAGATATCGTCCGAGACGACCTTGTCTTTGGCAAAAAGCATCATAAGTCCCATCGCTACGACCACGATCCAGTACACTAAAATACCCCACGTATAGGTGTGCGCGCCGAATATATCGCCGCCAAAACCCATACCTACGTCTCTATACAAGCTAAAGCTAGCGTGCCTTAGCGTCATAAAAATGCCATACGCAGCGCCAAAAAGCACGGCGGCTATGTAGCGCGCCTTTAGTCCGTAGCGCAGTATCAAGATGCCCGCGACGCCGACCACGACCATGCCGATGCGCTCCCACCAGCAAAGCGTGCAAGGGCCCTCGCCGATGACGTAGCCAAGATAGATGTTTGCGATACCGACGGGGATAGCAAGCACGAGCAAAACCGCGCTCGCCATGATAAAGTCGAAATTTTTCTCGTTAAAAAAACTCATCTAGACCTCCTAATATGCCGCGTAAGGCAGCAGGGACGTCCAGCTGGCGATGAAAAACATAATAAAGCAAATCGCCGTCCCTACGGCAAATGCGCCAAACGCTAAGCCCTCTTTTTCAGGCTTTTTCCAAGCTATAAAAACGGCTATAGCCAAAAAGAGAAACGATAAAAATTCCATTTTATCTCCTTTATATCATTAATATTAGATTGTGATTTTAATTTAATTTTTTTATATTCTTGCTTAAATATTGAGATGTTTTTGATAATACATTGCAGATTACTTTAAAATTTGGAGAAATATTTTGGAAATTTGACGGATTTGGTTTGCGAACAAATAGCTAAATTTACGGATATTTTAACACGGGATTACGCGCAAATTTGCTGTTTTATTTTACTATGATTTTTTATTTTAGTTAAATTTTATTTTTAAGGATTTTGGCTTTTTCGTATTTTAGACGGCTCAAATTTGAACAAATTTATAGGCTCGGGGCTTTGCCGGTTTATATAAATAAATTTGGTGAGCTTACCGTTTTAAACTTTATATTTCAAATTTGACCGAATTTAAGCCAGTCAAATTTGATTAAATTTGCGCGTTTAAATTTAAGCCTGGTTACCGTAAATTTATGCCGTATTCGCCGCGTTTTTTAGCTACGCCCACGATCGCCGTGCTCTCGTAACCCGCCTCTTTTAGACGAGAAAGAGCTAAATTTACCTCGCTTTGCGGCACGGCTAGCAGTAATCCGCCAGAAGTCTGCGCATCGTAGAGCAATATATCTGCCTCGCCGCCAACGAATTTACTCGCAAATTCGCGGTTTTTGTAGCTGCCCTCGGGGATGATGCCCATATCGGCAAACTCCCGTGCAGCCGCTATCACGGGCACGCTATCCGCGTAAATTTCAAAGCTGATTTTGTCGTTTAGCATTTCGCTTAAGTGTCCCAAAAAGCCAAATCCCGTGACGTCGGTTGCCGCCGTTACTTTGATATCTTTTAGCGCATCCACGGCATAAAAATTTAGCTGCCGCATCGTCTCGACGGCCTGCGCGATTTGGGTTAAATTTAGCAGATCAGCCTTGATCGCCGTGCTTAAAATGCCCGTTCCCAGCGGCTTTGTGAGTATGAGCGCGTCGCCCTCTCGCGCGGTGTTGTTTGACCAAAAAGAGCTTGGCGAAACGACGCCCGTGACGCTAAGTCCGTAATACATCTGCTGCGTCTCTATGGTGTGTCCGCCCACGATCACGCCGCCGCACTCGGCGACTTTATCCTGCCCGCCGCGTAAAATTTCGCCCAAAATTTCGCCACTTAGATTACAGCTATCAAAACCGACGATATTTAACGCGTTTAGCACCCTGCCGCCCATCGCAAATACGTCGCTTAGGCTATTTGCGGCAGCGATCTGACCGAATATAAACGGATCGTCTGCCACCGGCGTGATAAAGTCTAGCGTCTGCACGATCGCGATGTCGTCCGTGATCTTAAAGACGCTTGCGTCTTCGTTTGTACCGATGTTTGAGAGCAAATTTGGGTGAGCTAAATTTAAATCGCCGATAGTTTTGTTTAGACCCGACGGGTCAAGCTTGGCCGCTCAACCCGCCGCTCGGACGAATTTCGTGAGACGTTTGTCGTTATAAATCATAGTTTGATTTGCTCGTGCGTAGTTAAAATTTGCATGACTTCGTAGGCGTTTGACACCTCGCCGACGCTTAGGTCGCTTACGAGCTTATATGCCTCCAGGCAGCTACCGCAGCTTAAAATTTTAACGCCCGCAGCCTCCAAATCTTTAAGCGGCTTAAAGCTCGGATGAGCGCGGTTCGTCGTCATTTTAACGGCATTGTTTACGCAAAGGACGTATTCTGGTTTACTATCTACTTGCAAAAGCGCGCCTAAAAATTTAGCTAGCAAGCTAACGCCTACATCACCGCTTCCAGCGTATTCTTCATTTAGATAAACGACTGTTTTTTTTGCTTTTGGCGTGATTTCGCAAACAAATTCGTCAAAATTGGCTAGCTCCAGCTTAGATTCGCCCTTAACGGCGGTGATTTTCGTCTCGGTACCGTTTTGCTCTACGCTAAATTCGACGTTTTGGTTTTTCAAAAAGCGGCTGATATTTTCTTTTGGGGCGATTGAATTTACTAAAATTTCAAGCTTTTCGCCTTTTTTTAGGCCTTCAAGCGCGTTTTTAGTCCTGATAACAGGCTCAGGGCAAGCCAAATTTCTACAATCGATTTGCATGATTTTTCCTTAAATTTATTACTCTTCAACCTGAAGTCTGAGGGGAATTTTATCTAAAAGATTTTAAATTTCGTATAAAAGGCGGCTTGCAGGCTCGCCTCTGAAGCAAAAAAGGAGAAAAATTTCTCCTTTTTTATTATTTTAATTTTGGATAAGTTTTTTCGTATTCAGATACGGGGATTTTATTTTTAGAGATTAGCTCTTGGTACCAGTAGTGGTGAAGTACATAAACCTCTTCTTCTTCTTTGTAGCCAGTTATCATAGACCAGATAGCGCCGTGGATAGCGATGGCCGCCATGTAGATGTGCACTAGGAAAAATACCGCGCACACGATGCCAAGCACGTTATGGATTAGCGCAGAAGCTCTTAAAATTTCGATCTGCGATACGCCAAGCCAGCTCGCAACGTCTGGAGCTCTAAAGTCAAGGAAAAACATAGCTGCACCCGTTAGTATCATCACGATACCGCCAGGGATAGCCACCCAGTACCACGCCTTTTGGCCAGCGTTAAATTTGCCCGCAGGTACTGGACGTTTAATCTTTGAGAGATATCCGCCGACGATCAGCATCCATCTGATATCATAAACCGTAGGTAGCATCCTCACTGTCCAAGCTATCAGCATCGGAGGCACCGAAACGGCAAATAAAATCGTAGCTAATCCGTGGATGTCTTTACAAAATCTAACAAACGCGCCTCCGCCAAGCTCTGCGCCCCACATCATAATGACGCCCGTCGGTATGAGCACTATCCATGCGATCGCCGCAGTGCCGTGAGATACGCGCTCTATCATATTAAAAGCATAGACCTTTTTGCCGTCGTGGCTGAAGTGTTTTGGTCCGATGATCAAAAAGTGCAGAACGAACGCGCCGATAACAGCCAAAATAAGCGACAAGGCCGCTATCGCGAAGTAGTCGTTGCCTTGAAGAAACGTGAAAATCGGCCCCAAACCGTCTTCGTAAGGCTTAATGTTTTCGATTCTACCAGCAGCCCAGATATTGCTCTGGTATTGGTTTGTGCTAGGACTCGCCTCGATAGCGAAGGCCCAACAGGCGAAAACCGAAAGCAAACTAAAAATTCTCGTCATGCTATCTCCCTTTGGTTTTGTTTTCCGTCTTAAAAAGCTTGTTGTGGTCGGCATCCAGCCAAAGGCTAAATTTTGCGGATTTTCGTGAAATTATATCAAAAAATAACGTAATGCAAGCTTAGCGTCAAAACAACGCATTTTTAGGCGGTTGCGGCGCGTTTTTATCAAAATAGGGGTCAAATTTATAATCCTCTATACTAATTCATTTATATAAGCTAGATTTTATTTATCTTAAATTTAACTTCGTTTGTGATTAAATTTACGGCAAATTTGACGGACAATAAACTAAATTTCAAAATTTAAAGCCGAAAAGCTACGAGTCTAGCGCACGCGCATATCAGGCAGAAACCTGGCGTAAAATTTGATTTAAATTTATAGCCACAAACGGCGCCCTCAAACGTCAAATTTGCACCCTAAAGGGCGCAGTTTCAGGAGGCAAATTTAGTTTCGCCTCTCATACTCTTCAAAGCCAAATTCCCGCACGGTAACAAGCTCGCCGTTTTCTTTTAAAAGGAGTAAATCGGGCAACTTTATACCGTTAAAGGTAGTGTTTTTCACGATCGTGTAGTGGATCTGATCCTCAAAGATCACTTTGTCGCCCACGCTTAGCGGCGCGTCAAATTTATACTCGGGCTCGCCGGCGTCAAGCCCCACGATATCGCCGGCCAGACAGGTGTTTCCGCCGAAACGGTAGCTAAATTTACCGCCCCTGCTCTCGCCTCGCACGGTCGGTCGGTACGGCATCAGCACGGTATCTGGCATGTGCGCCTCGGCCGAGACGTCCAGGATCACTATGGTTTTTTCGTTTTGTACGAAATCAAGCACCGAAGCGGCTAAAAATCCCGTCTGCCAGCCAACCGCTTCGCCAGGCTCTATGTAGACCTCGACGCCGTATTTTGCACGGAAGTTTTTGATCAAATTTATGAGCAGATCGACGTCGTAGCCTTCTTTGGTTACGTGATGTCCGCCGCCGAAATTTACCCACTTCATACGCGGGATAAACTCGCCGAATTTCTCCTCAAACGCCATCAGCACGGTCTCCAGACTCTGTGCGCTCTCTTCGCAAAGCGCGTGAAAATGCAGCCCCGTGATGCCATCAAGCGCGTCAGCGTCGAAATTTGCGCGCGTGATACCTAGTCGGCTATATCTGCCGCACGGGTTATACGCGTCAGTCGGCGCGACGGATAGCTCCGGATTTACGCGAAGCCCACAGGTAACGCCTGCAGATAGGGCTTTTTCTTTAAATTTCGCCCACTGCGCAAAGGAGTTAAAAACCACGTGCTTTGAGAGCGCTAGCACCTCATCTATGTCCTCGTCTTTAAATGCCGGCGAATACGTGTGAATCTCGCCGCGAACGTATTTTGCGGCAAATTTAGCCTCGTGTAGGCCGCTGCACGTCGCACCGTTTAAATACTCGCCGACAAGCCCCATCACGCCGCTAAATGCAAAGCCTTTTAGGGCGACTAGCACCTTTGCGCCGCTTTCATCCTTGACGCGTTTTAAAATTTCGAGATTTTTGCGCACTTTGGCCTCTTCGCAGACGTAGGCGGGCGTTTTTATTTTGCTTAATATTTCGTTCATTACGGCTCTTTCGTTTAAAATTTGGCGTAAGTATATCTAAATATTTTTTTAAGTAAAATCAAGAAAAAAATTTAATTTCAAAGGCAAATTTATGGTAGAAATCGAGTTTTTGGGCCCGATAAAAATGAATAATTTAAAGCTGGAAGCGGCAAATTTAAGCGAAGTAAAAGAAAAACTAGGCGAATACGCGGAGCTGTCCGAGTGGCTAAAAATCTGCGCCGTCGCCGTAAACGACGAGATCGCAAGCTCACTAGACGCGCCGCTAAAAGACGGGGATAAAATTTCCATTTTACCGCCGGTTTGCGGGGGTTAATATGCAGATATTTGAAGGAAGCCTCGACGCCAAAGCGATCACAAACGCTTGGTACGACGAGTTTAAGGACAAAAACTGTGGCGCACTCATCACGTTTACCGGCATCGTGCGCGAGGAAGGCGGCATCAGCGCGCTTAGCTTTGATATCTACGAGCCGATCCTGCGCAAATGGCTAGCGGGCTGGGAGCAAAAGGCAAAGGATCTGGGCGCATATGTGCTTTTCGCACATTCTCGCGGAGACGTGCCGGTACACGAGAGCTCCTACGTCGCAGGTGTCGTGAGTCCGCAAAGAAAGGTAGCCTTACGGCTGATAAACGAGTTTGTTGAGGACTTTAAGGCTAACGCGCCGATCTGGAAATACGACGTAGTGGGAGGCGAGCGCATCTACGCAAAAGAGCGCAGCCAGGCGATAAAAGGGGCCGGACTTTTAGGCTGAATTTACTTGACTCGGCTTTGATATACGCGCCGAGCAAATTTGACTGCTTTTTAGATAAAAGATTTATTTCTTGCAGGCTAGGATATGTTTTAGCCTGCTTTTACTCTTAACTGCTATAAAATTTGGCAAATTTAAACTCGTTTTTCATAATCTCTTACTCACCGAGACCCGTACCGCGAAAATGTCAAATTTGGCAAGATATGAAGCAAATATTCCAGACAGAATAGGCGTGTTTAACTTTAAAATTTTAACCCGTAAGGGCGCGTATATGAAATACGTAACCGAAACGGGTTTAAAATTTTAAAGCTTGAAATCCGTTCGTCCGCAGCGAAGCGATTAGCGGTTGCGAGACGAAGTCGAAGCAAAATTATGGGGAATCAAGCGGCTTTTTTGTGGAAAAATCCCACATAAACCGCAAAAACAAACCCCATCGCCACCGCCCACGGAGCCGCCGCCGTTATAGCGCTCGGAGAGCTAGCGAGCAAGAAGTTATGCGCTACGGCCGCGCCAGCCGCCATACCGATGACAAAGATTACCGAGCTTAGATTGCCGGTACCCATTTGCACGAGATGTTTGCCCGGGCAGCCTTCGCTCAGGCTAAAGCAAAGCCCAGCTAGCGTCATGCTAAGGAAGTTCCAAACCACGTCGTTGTGCGCGATAGGCTGGCCTTCAAAGCCGAATTTATACTGTCCAAGTGCCAAATTTACGATGCTGGCAAAAACGACGATACTGATAATGCCCGTAAACATCGAGAGATCCCCTTTAAAAAGCCTACCAAACGCCCCGACGCTGCAAAATTTGCTTTTGTGCATTAGCGCGCCCACGACGATGCTAAATCCAAGCGAAATCAGGATAGGAGCGTGCATGGAGCCGGGGCCTTTGGCGGAGCTAAAAAGCGCGCCGTTTTCGCCAAGCTTTAGCCCAAGAGCCAGCGCCGCAAGCAGCAAAATACCCATAACCGTCGGCAAAACGCCTATCGCGGCCTGAGCTTTAGTCTCGTGCGTGAGGCCGTAGCCGAGCTTTTTGAAAAATACGCCCGCGCACACGCCTGCAAAAATACCGACGACTCCCGCAATCGCCGTCATATCGCCGCCGCCGAGACGCAAAAACGCTCTCCACGGGCAGCCCAAAAACACGAGGCAACCGATCATCGCGAAAAATCCGAGAAAAAAGCGCACGAAAGGCGACGAGCCCGTGGTCGCGCTAAACTCTTTCGTCCAAAGCACGCTAGCTAAAAAGCCACCCAAAATGAGCCCGATAATCTCCGGGCGCACGTACTGCACGACTCCTGCGCGGTGAAAGCCCAGCGCCCCCGCCGTATCGCGCAAAAAGCAAGCTGCGCAAACGCCCATGTTGCCGGGGTTACCAAAATACACAAGGAGTGCGCCAAGAGCGCCAAGCGCCGCACCTGAAATGATAAACCATTTTGAATTTGAAAAATTCATGAAGTGTCCTTTGAAAAGGTAAAATCGACCCGATTTCTTAGGCTGTATTTTACTGATGTTAAAATAAAAAATTAATAAAATTTGCTTGCGATTTAATCAAATTTGAAAGGGAATATAAAATTTAACTTAAGCAGTTAAATTTATATAAATATTAAACGTGTTTAAAATTTGCAGATGTTAAATTTACAGCCGTGTAGACAGCTCAAAATATGCCAAAAACAACCACAAAAAGCAGCTATTGTTTTGATTGTAAAAAAGGACGGCCAAATTTAGCGGGCTTTACCGCGCTAGCGTGCCGCCCCCTCACACAACTTTAATCAAATTTGAGGCTAGATTTACTTTTTCTTGCCGTCTTTTTGTTCGCTTGCAGCATTAAATTTCTCAGTCTCTTTTGCGCTAAAATTTGACGTGTCTTTAGCTTTTTCGCAACCGTCTAGCAAGGGCGAGGCGATATTTTGTATCCCGCCGTTTAGATCGATACCCACTTGTTTCATTAGATCGTCTATTATAGGCGCGTTTACTTTATAGTTTAAAGACGCGTTTACGATTTGATCGGAGAGCGATGCTCCAGCGTTACTAACGCCACCATTTGTATTTGAGCCGATTCCGCCCTGATTTGCGCCGCCCATGCCTGCCATTTGCACGATTTTTATAGAGTCGATTTTCTCCGCCGGTTTTACGACCTGGGCAATGATTTGCGGCATAAACTCTATCAAAGCAAGCTTAAATCTATTTTCCAAAATCGCCGCTGAGACAATATTTTCTGCATTATTTATCTCGGTTTTACCTTTAGCTTCGACTTCGTAGTTTAGCCTGTTTGCTTCAGCCGTTATCTTTATAGCTTCGGCTTCTGCGGTAGCCTTGATTTTTAGCGCTTCGCTCGCACCCATAGCTTTGATTTTAGCGGCTTGGGCTAGGTTTTCTTCTGCCTCTTTTTCGGCCTTTGCGGCGACGGTTTTTTCGATAGAGAGCTGCTCGGCCTCTTTTTGCGCTTCGATTAGCGCTAGCTTTTTAGCGCGCTCGGCCTGCTCGGTCTCGGACGATGTTTTGATCTTTTCAAAAGATGCGGCTTCTAGCGCCTTTTTCTCGTTGGCTAGAGTTTTAGCGGCGGCCTCTTCCTCGACTTTTTTGGCGATTTCTATGTTTTTGCTCTGATTTGCGAGCTCGACGGCTTTTTCTTTGTTGATCTCGGCTTCCCTGATAGCTCTAGCCTTTTCTATCTCGACGGTTTCGATAGCGCGCGCTTTGTTTATCTGCGCCTCTTCAATAGCTTTGTTTGCGACGATCTTGGCTTCTTCGGCCTCTTTTCGCCTACTTTCGGCCTCTTTTGCCCTTAGCGCTTCTTGTTCTGCTTGAAAATTTGCTATCTTGGTTTGTTGCGTGGCTTCAGCCTCGGCTTGTTTTCTTTGGATTTCAAATTTCTCCGACTGCGTTTCGTAGTTTTTTTGCGCGATTTGCACCTCGGTAGAGCGTTCGATATCGTTTCGTAGCTTTTTGCGCTCTTCGATAGTTTGCGTTAGGCTTGTTAAACCTTCTGCGTCAAAAGCGTTGTTTTCGTTAAAAAACTCTTTAGCCGTTTGATCTAGCGACGTGAGAGAGACAGACTCTAGCTGAAGGCCGTTTTTAGATAGATCGGCTTCGATAGCATTTTTGACCTGAGAGCTAAATTCATCTCTTTTCTCGTGCAGTTCCTTCATCTCCATCGAGCTTGCCACCGAACGAAGCGTGGCGATTAGCTTACCTTCGATAAGACCGGTTAGCTCTCTTAGATCGACCGTCTTTTTACCCAGCGTTTGCGCCGCGCGCGAGATAGACTCTCTATCCTCGCCCACTCTGATGTAAAAATCAGCCGTGATATCCACGCGCATCCTATCTTTGGTGATAAAGCTATCGCTTTTAGAGCGAGCTACTGTGACCTTCATCGACTGCATATTTATGTCGATATAATCATGCAGTATCGGTAGTATTAGCGCGCCGCCGTCTACGACGACCTTCTCGCCGCCAAAACCCGTTCGCACGAACGTAAGCTCCTTTGTCGTTTTTCGGTAAAGCCTCGAAAAAACGATACCTAAGATAATGATAGAAAAAAGTCCTATACCGACAAATACGGCTAAAGACGTCATTGCGTCAATGTTCATACCACTCTCCTTTGATTAAATTTATGATTTTTTCTTGACGTAAAAGTTATTTTTATCGATTCTAACGATGAGCGCTATATCGCCTTTTACAAGCTCTTTTTCATCGGCAGTCCTTGCAAAAACGAAACGTTCTTTTCCGTTTTTATCCGCAACCTTAACGTCGCCGCCTTGCTCTTTGGTTATTTTATAGTCCTTTACTTCGCATTCGCAGCCAAGAAGCTCCTTTTTGCTAAACGCAGCGCTTTGCACTTGAGGCAGGTATTTTGCCGCGAGCAGACTAACCCATCTAGTCCATATCAAAGCGATAAAAAACGAAACCGCGGCGATAACCGCGCTCATATACCACGCAGGCGCCGCAAATCCATAAAAAACGCTAACGATAAAAAGCCCGCACGCTCCGAAGCTCATAAGCAAAATCCCGTAAAAAATCGTACTCGGCACGCCGCCTTTATTTACCCAAGCTAACAGCTCGGCGCCGGGCGCATCTATGCCGTCCGTTCCGTCAAATAGCCCGTTTATCGGCTCAAGTACTGAAAATCCGGTCATCATTAAAATAATCTCAAGCAATGCAAAAACCGTAACGATGGCCAGCGGAACGGAAAATATGAGATTATTGCCAAGAAGCGTTAAAAATTGATCCATCTTTTACCTTTTTGTTTTTAAATTTTGCCGTTTTCAAAATCAAATTTGAACGGGGGATTTACTCGCTAGATGCAAATTTGACGTTTACCGCTAGAAAACCCAAAACTCATCGCTCATTAGTCAAATTTGCCCCCACTCGGCTCCCTACTCTATACTATACACGTCGCTTTGCTCGATCTTTTCGAGTTTATTTACCTTGCTTTCCAGCGTCTTGCTCATCTGCGCGATTTTAGCGATATTTTCTTTCATCTTCGGTAGCGCCTCGTTTTTAAAATTTTCTATCTTATCTAGCGAATCTATCATCAAATTTATCGCTTTTTCAAGGTTTTGGTTATCTAGCGCGCCGCCTGCGACCTTTGCCATCACGTCCGTTGCCGTATCGTTTACGTCCTGCGCGTTTTTTAGGATAACGTCGTTTGCGAGCTTGTCCATCTCAGAAACCGCTTTTAGCTGCTTCTTGCCTTCTTGCGCTGCACTTGCGATATAGACGTTGGTTTTTAGCGCTGTGATGCTAGTTGTGATCGTGTTTTGCGTGGCGAAACTCAAAAGCGAGTTATTGTGTTTGATAGTAGCGTAGTTTGCGAGGCTTTGCTGCATCACAACAAGCACTTGTTGCAAATTTTGCAAATGCATACGTATGTAAAATAGCGCCTCTTCGAGGAGAAATTTTTTCTGCTCTTCGTCTGTTTGATTTGCCGCTAAATTTTCGATGAGCTCGTCTGTTTTGCTTAAAATTTCTATCTTGCCTTTTAGACTTTCTATGATGAGCGAAAGTTCCTTTTGTTTTTCGGATATTTCGGCGTTTCTAGCTTCTAAAACATTTATCGAGTGCTTTAAATTTGCCGTGATTTCTTCAAACAAGCTTGACACGCTTTGATATTTGCTAGCTAGTTCGGCGGCTAGGTCTTTACCGAGTAAGAAATTTATAAATTTCGCGCCCAGTCCGCCCTCTTTTATCTTATCGCTTGCTTTTATAAGTTCGGCGGAGTATTTTTTGACCGATTTTAGCGACTCGCCGACCGAGCTTCCCACGCTTTGACTCATACTAAGCAAGTCGCCGACCTTCATATCCATATCGCCGTTTAGCTTCTCAAACTCGCCTAGTTCGTCTTTGCCGAACGACACGATAAATTCTTTGGGATCGGTAAATTCTTTCCTTTTTTCGATAAGTAGAGCGACGACGTCTTGTGGAGTTTTAGCGATTTGATTCAAGGCTTGTCCTTTGCTTAAATTTAAGGGTTATTATAACTAAATTCGTATGCTTTTTTATCATCTTAATAGTAAACTTCTATGCTTTATTAGCATAATTTACGATTAAATTTAGTAAAATCGGCAGAAATATTCCAGACAGAATAGGCGTAGTTTAACTTTAAAATTTTAACCCGTGAGGGCGCGGACTCGTCGTCCGTAACCGCAACGGGTTTAAAATTTTAAAGCTTGAAATACGTCATTTATGGGAATCAAAAAAGGACAAAAATGAAAGAATTTATGAGTTATGAAACCTCTCTTGAAATTTTACGCTCTACGCTGGCTCCTTGGGACCGCGTGGAAAAGGTCACGCTCACGCAGGCACTTGATCGCCACATCGCCGTAGATATCGCGGCACAGGATAACTACCCTGCCCAGCCCGTCTCAGCGATGGACGGCTACGCGTTTGCATGGAGAGAGGATTTGAGCAAGCTCGAGCTCATCACCGACCTGCCCGCAGGTAGCGATAAAGGGCTAAAAGTCGAGGGCGTAAAATGCGTCAAAACCTTCACTGGCTCGCTGATGAGCGAAGGTACCGACACGCTAATCCCGGTCGAAAACGTCGAGGTCGTAGGTAGCAAGGTTGTGATCAAAAAACCCGTGCCAAAGGGCTTTGCCGTGCGAGAAGTGGGCGAAAGCTACAAAAAAGGCGAAATCCTAATCAAAAAAGGTGCGACGATAGGCTACGCCGAGACTGCGCTGCTAGCCGAGCTTGGGATCTTTAACGTTAGCGTATTCGTGCGGCCGCGCGTTGCGGTGTTGGCGACCGGAAGCGAGATAAAAGACCTCGGCGAACCGCTAGAAAACGCCGCGCAGATCCACAGCTCAAACCACGTAGGCATCGCCGCCATGGTGCGCAAAATGGGCGGCGAACCCGTACTGTGCGAGATAGTGCGCGACCGTGCCGAGCTCGTAAAAGACGCCATCGTCCGCGCGCTAAAATCAGCCGACGTGCTCGTCACCACGGGCGGCATCAGCATGGGCGACTACGACTTCGTCAAGGGCGCGCTGGGCGAAAATTTCGACATCATCATCGACGGCGCCGCGATCAAACCGGGCCGCCACATCAAGGTCGCAAAAGCGGGCGAAAAGTATATATTTGCGCTGCCGGGCTTCCCGTACTCGGCGATGGTGATGTGCGTGCTCTACGTGCGCGTACTGCTAAATGCGTGGTTTGGCGCTAGCGAGCCTAAAATCACGGCGATCATGGACGAGGACTACAAAAAACGCTCGCCGTTTTTGGAGTTTACGGCGGTAAATTTAGTCAATCGAGACGGCAAAATTTACGTAAATTTAGACGGCAAGAAGCTGGGCAGCTCGGCGATCGTAAATAACCTAACAAACGACGCCGCGCTTTTAATCATCCCAAAAGAAACCGAATTTATCGCAAAGGGCGAAATAGTCGAAGTACTGAAAATGGTTTAAATTTGTGGTTAAATTTAGTTTTACAACTTAGGGGCGCAGGGTAAATTCCTCCAGCGCCAAATTTAAGGAGTATAACCATGAAACAATTTCCGGATTTTCTAAGAGAGTACGAACCTACCCTCCAAAAATACAAACTGCGTTCTGCCCGAATTCTTGCGGACCCCCTAAAAAGCGGTGAAACAACGAATATAAAAAGTTCCAAGTTTTTGGGAGCCCCTTATTTGCCTATCGGTACGGACTATCCGAAAGACAAGGATGGCAAGCCGCTTATTTTATGGGCGCAATTAAATTTTTCGGAAATTCCGCATTTGGACGATTATCCCAAAAATGGTATTATGCAGTTTTTCGTTTCGGCGGATGGGTGGTACGATTGCGAAGAAATAAAAGTACTTTTCCACGAGCATACGGACGCACCGCCTCAAACTGATTTTCCGTTCTTAACTGAAGATTTGTACGAAGACTGCCCGATATGGTGCGGGCACCGTTTGCAGTTTAAAGAAGCTGAAGAATACGGCGGTACCGAAGATTTTCGGTGTAGCTGTATGTTCAACGGAAAAAGTCCGTGGGAGCTTTATGATACGCTTGAACCTGCACAAAAAGAAGCATTTGACGATTTATTTTACGGCACGGGGCACAAGATAGGCGGTTATTCATATTTTACGCAAACCGATCCGCGCGATTACGGGCAAGAACATAAGAATGATGTTTCGCTTTTGCAAATCGACAGCGATGATAAGATTATGTTCGGCGATACCGGCACGGCTCATTTTTTTATCAATAAAGACGATTTGAAAAACAGGAATTTCGATAAGACGTGGATGTATTGGGATTGCTGTTAAAAAGCCAAAAACGGATTATAAAATTAGATTTTTGTAAACTTAAAAGGCATTGTAGTATTTTATGATGCATATTTAATTTTAAAATATATTTATATAAAGCATGTGCAACGAATTAAAATAAAATGGAATAAAGTTATGACAAATTTAGCCGACGAAATTTCAAAAGAGCTTGAGCAGCAGGGAATAAGCCGTGAAAATCTTACAAGAGCGGATCTTGAAAAAATCTATTTAAATTTAGGAAAAGAAAATTTCCCAGACAATAAAAGGATCAAATTTATTGCAAATTTAGGCGACAGCGACGAAGCAGCCTACCACTATGAGCTCATCTGCAAGCAGTGGCGAGAAGACAAGAGGCTAAATTTAGAAAGCAGCTTTGATAAGCATGGAGGAGATGGGATAGAGTTTTTACTTGAGCAGCTAACCAAAACAGCCGATCAAAATCTAAAAATTTCAACTATCTATCTTGCGGCGCAGATCCTTTCTAGATCCAAGCATAGAGATTTTTACGCACCGTTTTGCGACCGCCTTATCCCGCAGATCCTCTCTTTTATGAACGCCGATAATGTACTTCGCCAAAAGCTCATAATAGCCTTAGGCTGGATAGGCAGACAAGAGGAGATAGATATCTTGACGGGAGAGATGCTAAGCAACAAAGATAGCCTTTGTAGGGCATGGTCGGCAGCGAGCCTCATGCAAATGTCCTTTCACCGAGTCAAACAAGAGATATTACGCATCAAAACAAAAACCGCATTTATTCAAAGCATTTCAGCCGAAAAAGATCTGTACGCTTGCGGGATCATGGTAGAAGCAGCCCAAATTTTATTTGGTAAAAAATGGATATCATCTACCTCAGTTGAAAACCAAGATGAAGAAAAAATAGAAAAAGCTAGGAAATCGGCTATAAGATTTTTAAGCAAGAGCTAAAATACAACGCAATATCGGTGCGATAAAATCGACACAAACTAGAAGTATTCTCAAAAAACCAAATTACTATTTTTGCAACATTTCGAATAAACAAAAGACATTCATTTCGTTTTAGAGACAGGATACTAAAATGATAACACTGTAGGTTTTATTATAAACGAAGCCTTAACGCAGCGAGTACCGAAATGCTCCTTTTCTCACGCTTAATAAGCAAAAAAATAAGGTTTTAAATATCGCAAGACTCATCAAAGAGGTAAATATACAAGCTTTAAAATTTACAAAAACTACAAAACGCCGTTTGAACGATTGCTCTATTTGAACTTTAAAATCATAAAACGCTTCTAAAAAATACGCTATTTTGCTCAAAAAGATTTTTATAAAATGTAAATTTAATCAAAAAAGAAATTCAGGTTGAGATTGTCCTACGGTTTTACGACTCACTCAAACACCCTATAATGCGCCTCGTCGGCAAACTCCAACATCTCCTTGTCGCCCCTACTGTCGCCGTATGCGATCACGCGATCAAAGGCGTCCGTGTCGTACGCCTCGCGCACGCGGCGCACCTTCTCAGCACCGTAGCAGTTGGCGCCGTCGATCTCGCCCGTTATCACGCCGCCCTTTTTCTTGATACGAGTGCCTAGTAGCTCGATGCCCTGTGCCCTGCACCACGGAGCTAGCCAGTCCTCGAGCGACGCCGTCACGATCACGACCTTGTCGCCGTTTGCCTTATACTCGGCGATCTTTGCCATCGCGGAAAATTTCACGATATCTTCGATGTGCGTGTTTGAGTATTTTTTGCAAATTTGAGCGAATTTATCCGCGCTCATACCCGCGAAAAAGTACGTCATCAGCCGCCTGCGAGCGTAGTTGTTGCTGCAAATTTTTAGCTTATAGCCGATCAAAACGGGCGAAAGCCAAAAAATCCCCCTAAAAAATTTCTTAAATCCCACGACGTAAGCGATAAACTCCAGCAGCGAGTCGTCGCGCGTGATCGTCCCGTCAAAGTCGAATAAAACCAGATTCATCTTCGTCTCAAATTTTAAATTTGCGCGATTATAGCGCGCTAGAGTTAAAGGACGGCAAATTTAGCCAGGTTTTGCCGCGCGGATTTGCCTCCTCTTTTGCGCTCTAAATTTAGTGCCCAAATTTTCTATCAAGGCTCTTTAACACGTACTTTACGAGCTCTAGCCCCTTTGATCGGTGAGATATTTTTAGCTTCGTGGCGTCGTCTAGCTCGCCAAGCGTGCGCGTAAAGCCTTTGGGGATAAAAAGACTATCGTAGCCAAAGCCGTTGCTGCCGCGCTCCTGGGAAATCGCAGTTCCGTGCATAAAGCCGTGCGCCGTAAAGTCGCCCAAATTTGAGCTAACCGCGATACAAGCGGTATAAAAAGCGGGCGAGCTAGTCAAATTTAGCGCCTTTAGCTCAGAAATCAGCTTTGCGCGGTTGCTAGCATCGGTCGCGCTTTTGCCGGTTATCTGCCCGTACTCGTTCATATCGCTAAATCTCGCGGAGTAAATCCCTGGCCTGCCGCCAAGAGCCTCCACGCTGATGCCGCTATCGTCGCTTAGAGCGATAAACTCGTCCGCCAAATTTAGCTCGCGCAGTTTAGCATGTACCGCGCGAGCTTTGATTAGCGCGTTTGCGGCGAAAGTCGCTCCGTTCTCGACGATCTCAAAGGGCTCGCAAATTTCGCGCAGTGCGTAAATTTCGTAATCTTTTAAAAAATCCTTTATTTCGCGTACTTTGTCGGAGTTGGATGTTGCTAAAACTATTTTCAAATTTTTCCTTTTTCTAGCTTGTCTTTTTGGTTCTTTTTACGTAGCTTGCTAAAATTTTGCTCGGCAGGCTGCGTGCCTAGCCTACGCAAAATTTCATCTACGCAACCGTAAAAATAATCCAAAAATACTTCGCTATGCTATTTTTTAACCCGCGCATTTTATCAAAATCGACTTTAATTTACGTATTATCAAAATTCGGGTAAAATCACTCCTTTAAAAGGAAAATTTATGATAGTAAAAAGCGCATTACCGTTATCTTTTATCATCGGCAGCAGGTTTTTCGGACTATTTATCATTTTGCCCGTTATTAGCGTCTACGCGCTCGAGCTTGAGGGGGCGACCGAGTTTCTAGTCGGCGTTCTTATCGGCGTTTACGCGATGTCGCAGATCACGTTTCAGGTGGTTTTCGGCTACGTCTCGGATCGCTTCGGACGCAAAAACTCTATGCTGATCGGCCTGCTGGTTTTCATCGTGGGAGCCGCGATCTGCGCTGTGGCGACTGATATCTATACGATGATTTTTGGTAGATTTATCCAGGGCGCGGGCGCGATAGGAGCCGTGGCGATCGCGCTGATGAGCGATATGACTAAAGAGGAAGTGCGCGGGCACGCGATGGCGATGATGGGCGCGTTTATCGGCATTAGCTTTACGCTTTCTATGATACTTTCGCCGATACTTAGCGCTAAATACGGCCTTTCAAGCCTCTTTTACCTCTCGATCGCGGTTACAGTCGTTTGTATCGTGCTTTTATACACGGCAGTGGGCGAGGAGCCTAAATTTACGCACTCGCAGGCCAAAATGCCGGCCGTAAAGCTACTCTCAAACAGAAATTTACTACTGATGAACATCAGCAACTTCATGCAAAAAATGCTGATGTCGGCGGCCTTTATCGTGATTCCGATCGCCATCGTGAAGTATTTTGGCATGGATAAAAAGGACCTCAGCGGTATCTACTCGGTCGCGACGGTGTTTGGCTTTATCGCGATGGGCATAGGCGGCGCGATCGGCGAAACGAAGCGCATCACAAAGCAAATTTTAGTCATCGGCGTCTCGCTTTTCGTCGTTTGCTACGGACTTTTCGCGCTCTCACTCGGGCACAAGCCGCTGTTTTACGCCGGCGTGATTATATTTTTTATCGGCTTTAACCTGCACGAGCCGATCTTGCAATCAATGGCATCCAAATTTAGTAAAGTAAGCCAAAAAGGCGCGGTTTTGGGCATCTTTAACGCCTTTGGCTATATGGGAAGCTTTATCGGCGGTATCGGCGGCGGTACTTTGCTTAAATTTTACGGTCTTAGCGCGCTTTCCGCCGTCGTGACTGTGCTTTGCGTCGTGTGGCTGATTGCGCTAAAATGGCTAGATAACCCAAATATCTTTAAAAATATCTATCTGCCGTCTGACACAGACGCCGATCTAGCCGAGATCGAAAAGCAAAAAGGCGTCGTGGAGTGCTACAAAAACGCTCAAAATCTCGTTGTAAAATACAACTCCAAGCTCACTAACGAGGCGGAGATAAAGCGAATTTTAGGCGTTTAGCAGGCTTTGCGGGTGGTGCAAATTTACTAAACCCATCCACTGCCGAGCGCTAAAACTTCAGCTCGCGCGCCGTTTGATAACGCAACGACGCCGAACGCCTAAATTTAGCCGATTTTTAGCTATTTTTAAATACTATTATCAAAATCTAATTTCAAAAAAGGATAAAAATGAGCGATCTAAAAAAACAAATCGATGAGCTTTTCGAGGATAAAAAGATGTCCGTTTACGATGCGGCTAAACAGCTAAACGTACGCGAATACGAAATCTTGCAGTACCGCGGCGATGACGAATTTAAGGAAGTCGGCGCAGAAAATTTGATGAAAATTTTCGAAGAAGTCAGCACTTGGGGCGAGATGCTTTTCATCAAAAATACGCCTGAGTTTATCATCGAGATCAAGGTGAGCGTACCTATGCCTAAAAAAGCGAGAGGATTTTTAAATTTCACCGATAAAAGCGGCTTTTTGGGCGGCCACCTAAAAGAAGAATCAATCGCAAGCATCGGCTTTGTAAGTACTAAATTTATGGGCTTTCTCGGACACAGCCTGCACTTTTATGACGCGGATCACAACGTGATTTTTAAGCTTTTCGTAAATCGCAACGAAAAAATGAAACTAGACGAAGTGCAAGAGCAAAAATTCCTAGCGCTAAAAAACAGCTTTTGATTTTAGTTAGCTTTGCCGCGCGTAAAATTTGAGGTTTTATGATGGCTAAAATTTGCAAAATTTACGACGTTTTAATAATCGGAGCGGGCGCGGCGGGGCTATTTTTGGCGGCGAATTTACGCGGTAAAAGCGTCGCCGTACTCGAAAAAAACGCAACTCCGGGCAAGAAAATCCTAGCTAGCGGCGGCGGCAGGTGCAACGTCACAAACCGCCGTATCGACGCGTCAAACTACCTCGGCGACGCAAATTTCGTCACAAATATCCTAAAAAATCTAGATTTCAAAGACGTTTTAAAGTTTTTCTACGAGCTGAAATTTAACGAGCAAAAGCAAAATCAATTTTTCTGCGAAAGTGGCGCCAAAGACGTTTTGGGCGTACTTTTAAAGCGCGCTAGACAAAGCGGAGCGCAAATATTTTGCGGCGTTTGCGTAAAGGGCGCGAGGAAAATTTCGACCGATGAAAACGGGCAAATTTTAGACATTTCTCCCGTGCAAAATCGCGATGAAAATTTGACGGATTTTGAGACAAAATTTGATCGCTGCGAGCAAAATTTAAACGAAATTTTTGAAGTGCTAGCCGAAAACGGAGATAAATTTTACGCTAGAAATCTCGTCGTAGCTAGCGGCGGACTAAGCTACAAAAGCCTGGGCGCTAGCGGTATCGGCTACGAAATAGCGCAGAGTTTTGGTACCAGAGTCGTCTCGCCCGCTCCAGCGCTCGTGGGATTTACCGTGCAAAAAGACGAGTTTTGGTTTAAAAATCTAAGCGGGGTTTGCTTTCCCGCGCAGATTTTGCTGGAACGAGTACCGCAAAAAAGCGGCGGCGAGAGCAAATCCTACTCGCAAAGCAAAAGCGGCGACGCGGATAAATTTAGCGTATGCCGAAAAATTATCGGCGCAAATTTAAAGCAACCAAGCGACAAGCTCGCGCCCTTGCAAACGGGCGATTTAAATTCGCCAAGACAAAACGGCAAAATTTTAGAGCTAAATTTAACGGCAAACGAAGAGACTTTGGATAAGAACCGAGATTTTTACGACTCAGACGCTAAATTTAAAGCCTCGCAAGAAATAAAATTTAACGGCGACGAAATTTTAAACGGCGATGCAAAAGCCTGGAAATCTAGTCAAAAAAATCGGATTAAAATCGCAGGCGACGTGCTTTTTACGTACAAAGGCATAAGCGGCCCGGCCGTGCTAAACGCTTCGCTTTTTTGGCAAAAGGGCTTGATCGCGATAAATTTTTGCCCGAATTTTAGCATCGAAACCGCGAAAAAAAGCAAAAAACAGCTCAGCACCGTCCTGCCGCTACCTAGACGATTTACGCTCGAGTTTTTACGCGCGGCGGGGCTTAGCGACAAACCTTACGGCGAGTACAAAGTGGATGAGATGGCGAAAATCTCGCGGCTCTTTGCTTACGAATTTGCGCCTGCGGGCACGTTTGGCTTCGAGCGAGCCGAAGTAACAAAAGGCGGCGTAGATACGGACGAGCTAGACGCAAACTGCGGCCGTGGCGGCACTCGCGGGCTTTACTTTATCGGCGAGGTTTTAAACGTGACGGGGATGCTCGGCGGGTACAACCTGCATTTTGCGTTTGCCTGTGCGGCAAATTTGGCAAAGCGGTTAAATACCGAGTAGCAACGACCGAGTTAAATTTGAGCGGCAAATTTAGCCCGCCTCAAGATCTAATCGCCAAATTTACAACTCTTTTATCTTTGCTTCCACCTCTGTTTTTAGGCTTTTTGCGTGTTTATCGTTGCTTTTTTCTAAAATTTTATTCGCGACTTTAAGGGCTTTTTCGTAGTTTTGCAGCGCTTCTTTTTTATTGCCAAGTCCAGCCAGATTGCCCGCCATCAGTGCATAGTACTTCGCGCGTAGCAAATTTACGCCGTCTGTGCCGAAAACCTCTTCGCAAATCCTAAACGCAACGGCGTGTTTTACGTATGCGCCGTTAAAATCGCCCGTTTTATAGAGCGTATCGCCTAGCCCCGCATAGCAGCTCATCAGATCTTTTTGCGTATTCTCGCCGCCAAGCTCGTAGCATCTTATCGCCGAGCCGAAATTTGCTATCGCCTCATCGTATCTCCCAAGTGCTGACTGCGCGCTAGCCACGCCGTGATAGGACTTTGCTAGTGCTTTGTGCTCTTTGCCCAGACCTTTTTGTAAAATTTTTAGCGACCGCTCATAAGCCTCAAGCGCCTTTTGCGGCTCGCCTGCTAGCATAAAAAACGCGCCTGCGTTATTTAGCGCCATTATAGTGTTTTCATTCTCCTCGCTGTACTGAGCCAGACAAATTTGAGTCGCTTTTTCGCCCGCTGTCGCCGTAGCCGCAGTATCGCGATCAGGCTTTATAAACTCATCTATGCTGCGCTGCATCGCCTCCTCGCAACTCATCCCAAACAGCCAAATCGGAAGCAGAAAAATTAAAATCTTATGCATAAATTTCCTTTAAAATTTCGTACTATTGTAACTACTAAAAGCAAATTTTATATAAGCTTTGGATAAAATCACTAAAATTTAAAGGAGCCAAAATGTCAAATATCTTAATCATAGGCGCGGGCGGCGTGAGCCAAGTCGCGACCGTAAAATGCGCGATGAACGCGGACGTTTTTACAAAAATCACCCTTGCAAGCCGCACCAAAAGCAAGTGCGACGCGATCGCTAAGTTTATCAAAGACCGCCTAGGCGTGCAGATCGATACCGCCCAGATCGACGCGGACGACACCGATGCGGTCGTAAATTTAATCAAAAAAACGGGCGCCGAGCTACTGCTAAACGTCGCGCTGCCGTACCAGGACCTAACGCTGATGGACGCGTGTTCTCGCGCCGGCATCCCATACATCGACACCGCAAACTACGAACATCCCGACACCGCCAAATTTGAATACAAACTACAGTGGGCGAAGGACGGCGAGTTTAAAGCAGCAAACACGATGGCGCTGCTGGGAAGCGGCTTTGATCCGGGGGTGACGAACGTATTTTGCGCCTACGCGCAGCAAAATCTCTTCGACGAGATTCACGAGATCGACATCCTAGACTGCAACGCGGGCGATCACGGATATCCGTTTGCGACGAATTTCAACCCCGAAATCAACCTGCGCGAAGTGAGCGCAAAAGGCCGCTACTGGGAGCGCGGCGAGTGGAAAGAGACCGAGCCGATGGAAATAATGTTCAAATGGGACTACCCGAAAGTCGGCGTCAAAGACAGCTACCTGCTCTACCACGAGGAGCTTGAAAGCTTAGTAAAAAACATCAAAGGGCTAAAACGAATCCGCTTTTTTATGACATTTGGGCAGAGCTACCTCACGCATATGAAATGCCTAGAAAACGTCGGCATGCTACGTATCGACGAGGTCGAGCACAACGGCGTGAAAATAATTCCGATTCAATTTTTAAAGACCCTACTGCCTGATCCTGCGTCGCTAGGCCCTCGCACGAAGGGCAAAACCAACATCGGATGCGTGATCCGCGGGCTCAAAGACGGCAAAGAGCGCCAAGTCTATATCTACAATGTCTGCGATCACGAGGCTTGCTACGCTGAGACGGGCGCGCAGGCCGTGAGCTACACGACTGGCGTGCCTGCGATGATCGGCTCGATGATGGTCGCAAAGGGCATTTGGAGCGGTAAGGGCGTCTTTAATATGGAAAATTTCGACGCCAAGCCTTTCATGGACGAGCTAAATAAACAGGGCTTGCCGTGGGAGATTATAGAGATGAAACCGGGCGAGAGATACGAAGTTTAGTTTTTAGGCTTGTTTCGTGAGTGTATTTTGCGGAGCTTGAAATTTTCACCCTTCGACAGACTATATGTCTATTCTTGGGATGAAAATTTCTTCGCAACCCCAAAATCCATCTCACGACACTTTACCTGTGGGTTTGTGGTATTTAAATTTTAATATACATGCTCCACTTAAAAATCTTCTGCTTGCAGCTATGAGCGAAGCGAAGTAGAAATTTCGCCTCGTCTAAGCGAAAAATTCTGCACCTAAATTTTTATAATTTTCGTTGCTTTTGTTAGCAGTTGTGACCACAATCCATCTAGCGATACTTTACCTTATTATAGTGTGTTCAAATTTCTAATTTAAATTTAACTCCGTCCGTTAGTAAATTTAGCCCGCCATCTTAACTTCTGTTGCAGCTAAATTTTTCAAATTTGACGGCGATTTTGTAGCATATTTAGAGTTAAATTTCACCGCCAACCAGCCACGTTAGCGCCTTTACCGTGCGCCCTATCTCGTCTGCGTAGTGATTACCAGGATTTAGTTCAAATTTGCTTCCGACGCCCAAGCTCTCAAAGTGCTCGGCAATATCGCGCGTGGCGTCTAGAGCCGTTTTTAGGTATTCGTTTTTACTCATGCTTTCGCGGTCGCCGATCGAGAGATACGCGCGCTCCGGCTTACCCGCAAGATGCGAGCCCAGCGCAAACTCGCGAAAATCCTTATACCAAAGTGAACCCGAAACGCTAGCGACGCGCGTAAACATAGGCGTTTTATAAAGCGAATAAAGCGCGAAAAGCCCGCCTAGCGAGTATCCGGCGATCCCAAGCCACGCCGCATCGCCCGTTCTTTTTAGCACTGCAGGCACGATCTGCTGCGTTAGAGTTTGCAGGTATTCATCCGCCACGCCCTCAAAAGGCGGCTCCTTCTTAAAAAGAGCAGGCATAGGCCAAGGCGTCATTTCGGAGCTCCACTCCAGTCCGCTCACTGCCGCGAGCGTGAGATTTACGCTGCCAAGCTCGCTTAAAGCTCGCGCGATCTCGTCCGCTTCGTTCGCAAACGCGCTATAAAATACTATCGGCGCACGAGCCGCGTTTTGCAAACCGCCATCATCCGCCTTTAGCGTTAAATTTTGCGCTCCTATGCGGTAGATTGTGACCTTTTTACAGGCTATTTCAAACTCCTCTTTCACAGCGGCCCCTTTTTGCGTTCGCGCAAATTTTACTTTTTCTTATTTTCGCTTTTTTGCGCGTTTAACACCTCAAATTTTTGCTTTAAAATTTTAAAAACTTCGTGTTTTGAGAGCTCATATTTATCGTATATCACCGCATCGTCGTCGCCGATAGGCTGCATGAGGCCATCAGCGGCGTCGCGGTCTAGTTTGCCTCTTTTAAATCTCACGTTTAAAACGTCGATTTTGCGTTTGGCATCAACCATACGAACGCCGATCTCTTCGATATCTTTAAAGTAAAATTTGGCGTTTTTACCGCCTTTTTGCACCAAAAACCCGTCGTCATCGATGCTTAAAAAGCTAACCTGAAATATCTTTTTCACGCAAAAAACGGCGCAGATAACGGCAACGACCATCGTAAAGACGCCCGTCCCACCTATGCCGTAATAAAAATACCCCGCGCATCCCGCCGCAAACAGCGCAATAGCCAAAAATAGCGCGCTTACCGCCCCTTTTTTATTTTCTTTCGTCGTCATTTTTTCGCCTTAATTAAATTTTACGGCTCATTATATCTTAAGTTATCGATTTTTCGGCATTACGGAATAAAAAATAATAATAAAGTAGAAAATTCGGCGCAAGCAGATCTTTAAGCGCCGAATTTAAGGATTATTTTATTTTAGCTTCGAGTGAGATTTCTACATCCGGATAGCTTTTGCCACCATGAAAAGGCTTGGCTGAAGCCGCAAATTTAGCAAACGTTTCGTCTAGTTTCAAATCAGCCAACAAATCAATGCCGATTTTAGCCTTTAGTTTACCATCTTCCACCGTATACTGCGTTTTGTAAGACTTTGAGTTTCCTTTTACGCTCACTTCGACTTCAGCTTCGCCCGCTTTTTCGTCGCCGCTTACGGATACAATTTTAGCCATTATTGCGTTGCTGTCAAAGATCATACCGATGCGTTTGTCGCGATCTGGCAACTTTGTATCGATATTTTTAGGATCGATGTTAAACTCAAAGGTTTTTAGAAAATCGGCAAAATTTGCGTTTTCCGCGCTTTTAAAGCCAAGATCTTTAAACGTACCCTCGACGGCTGTTTTGTTAGCTAACTTATAACCAACGAATTTGACGCTAGGGTTGCCATCTACACTAAAAGCAAATGCCGAAGCAGCCAAAATAGATGTGACAAGCGCACCTGAAATAATTTTTTTCATACACTCTCCTTAAGATTAAGATTAATAACTAATATCATTGGAACGGGAATTATATAACCCCTATCTTCAAAGAATGCTTAAATTGGATATTTTTTATCCTTTTTTATTAGTAATACCGTTTTTGCAGTACTTATAAAACACATCTAAGAAATTTAAAGTGCAAAAATACTATAATCGCCGCACTAATTTGCTCCAAATTTAAATTACTCTTTCCTAAAAAGAGATAAAAAACCGCCACTTCTACCGCACTATCCGAAGCCTACACGCCGAAAATATTTCCTTTTCGAGTACCGCGTAGCGTCCTAAAATGTAGCCAAATTTAACTAAGCGGGGTATAATGCTATCAAAATAGCGGCTTTCAGGAGGCGAAATGGGTTTAAATTTGAGCAAATTTTACGCGTTTTTGCCTTTTTTATCCTGATTTTTGCAGGCTGCGCAGATGAGAAGGGGGGCGTTTTTTAACGGCTACGTCGAGGGAGATTATCTTTACGTCGCGCCTAGCGTTAGCGGCAGGATCTTAAATTTGAGCATCAAAGAGGGTGCCGCCGTCCAAGAGGGTGAGCCACTTTTTGCGCTTGAGAGCGCCGAAGCTCTAGCAAATTTAGACGCCGCAAAGGCTAACATAGACGCGCTAGAGGCCGAGCTAGCCGACCTTAGCACTGGCAAGCGCCCAGAGGAGATCGAGCGGATAAATGCCGAGCTAAAACAAGCAAAGGCCGCGCTTTGGATCGCTGGGGCCAACTACGAGCGCACGAAGTCGCTGCTGGCCAAACATGCCGTTTCGCAAAAAGATTTCGACGCCGCAAAGGCGGAATTTGACCGTGCAAACGCTCTGGTTAGCGAGCTAAACGCCGCGCTAAAGATCGCAAATTTGCCCGCTAGAAGCGAACAAATAACAAGCCTAAAAGCAAAAATACAAGTAGCCAAAGCTAACGAGCGCGCCGCGCGGTGGAGACTAGAGCAAACCGCCGTCCTAGCGCCAAAATCCGGACTCGTCGAAGATATATTTTATAAAACGGGCGAGTTCGTCCAAAGCTCGCAGCCCGTGCTACCTCTGCTGTCGCCTAGCGAGGTCAAGATCAGATTTTTCGTGCCTGCAGGCGCGCTGCCTAGCCTGCACGAGGGACAAAAAGCGCGCATTAGCTGCGAGGGATGCGCGGATTTTACCGCTCGTATCGTAAAAATCGCGTCCGCTCCCGAGTATGCCCCGCCGGTCATCTACAACCAAACCTCGCAAGGCACGCTGGTCTATCTAGTCGAAGCCGTGCCCGAAAACAACGCAACCGCTCTGCACCCGTCACTACCGATAAGAGCGAGGCTAGAGCCGTGAATGCGCAAAATATCTCCGCTCAAATTCGGCGTTTAAATTTGGACGAAATTTCGCCGGGGCAAAATTTAAACGCACACAGTAGCAAAATTTACGGCACAAACAAAGCTCCGTCGCAGACTGAAAGAAAATCAAATTTGAGCGGATCAAATTTAGTAAACGAGATCAAGGCTAAATTTAGCAACGCAAATTTGCCGTCAAATTTGACAAACGCCTCAAATTTAACCGCAAGCCAAAGCTCAAATTTGACTCCAAATTTGAGCCCCAAACAGCAGAACGGCGACTACGCCATCGACGTTAGAGGCCTCACCAAAAAATTCGGCAAAAAGATCATCACGGACGGCGTAGATATCAGGGTCAAAAAGGGCAGCGTGTGCGGATTTTTAGGACCAAACGGTAGCGGCAAGACGACCACGATACGCATGCTTTGCGGCCTTTTAAAGCCAGACGGCGGTAGCGGCAGCTGTCTGGGGTATGATTTTCGCAGCCGAAGCGAAGCCATACGCCTAAAAACGGGCTATATGACGCAAAAATTTGGCTGGTACGACGACCTTAGCGTGAGGGAAAATTTGGAATTTATCGCTAGGCTTTTTGCGGTCAAAAACCAAAAAGCCGCCGTAAATCAAATCCTAGACCGCCTAGACCTCGCCCCGCGTCAAAACCACCTAGCGGGCAGTTTATCGGGCGGCTGGAAGCAGCGGCTAGCGCTTGCGATGTGCCTCGTGCATGGCCCGGAGCTGCTTTTGCTCGACGAGCCCACGGCTGGCGTAGATCCAAAGGCTAGGCGCGAGTTTTGGGATATCATCCACGAACTAGCCCAGGACGGCATCACGGTGCTAGTCTCCACGCACTACATGGACGAGGCCGAGCGCTGCCACGAGCTCATCTACATCGCCTACGGCAAGATTCTAGCCCGCGGCACGCAAGCAGACATCATCGCCAGCTACGATCTAAACGTCTGGCAGCTAAGCGGAGATAGAGCGGGCGAAGCGGCGGCGCTGCTAGCCTCAAACGCCGCGCTTAGCGTTTCGGCTTTCGGTAACGGCTATCACGTCACAGCAAAGGACGAGGCCGCGCTACAAGAGGCAGTTAAGAGCCTTGCTATACCACAAGGCGAGCTAAGTCTAATACCGATCAAAGCGAGCCTGGAGGATGTTTTCATCCACCTGCTAGAGCTTTATAAAGACGAGCGGTTTTAGGAGCGACGATGAAATTTATCTCGTTTTCTCGGACCGCGGCGATGATCGTAAAGGAATTTCGTCAAATTTTAAGAGACCGCGCGACGCTAGCGATGATCATCGCGATGCCGCTGATGCTAATGCTGCTTTTTGGTTACGCGATAAACAACAATCCGCGCCACCTGCCCTCAGCCGTAGTGATCGCGGAGGGCGGCGGCAAGCTCACCCGCTCGCTAGTTAGCGCGATGAAAAATACGGAGTTTTTCGACGTCAAACACGTCGGCGCGGACGCGGATAGAGCTGAAGCCATGATGCAAAGCGGCGAGGCGCAGTTTATTATATATTTTCCGCCGAATTTAGAACGCGACCTCATGCGAGGCCAAACGCCTAAAATTTTAATCGCCACCGACGCCACCGATCCCTCGGCAAACTCGGGCGCCGCGGCTGCGCTGCAAATAGCATTTGAGCAGGCTCTTGCTAGAGATAAACCCGGCTACGCCCAGCCTAGGGCGGAATTTGAGCTACGGGCACACTCTCGCTACAACCCCGAGCCACTCACGCGCTATCAGATCATCCCGGGACTCATGGGTATCTTGCTCACGCTAACGACGATCCTGCTAACGAGTATCTCGGTAACGAGGGAGTTTGAGCGCGGCACGATGGAAAATATCCTAGCCGCTCCGTTGCGCCCGGCCGAGGTGATGATAGGCAAAATTTTACCCTACCTGCTCATAGCCTATCTGCAAGTGGGCGCGCTTTTGCTGATAGCTAGGCTGCTTTTTGGGTTGCCCCCTATCGGCGACTGGGTCGCGCTTTTTATGGCTTGCACCTTGCTGATGCTTGCAAATTTGGGCGTGGGATTTACATTTAGCACGCTAGCTCGCAGCCAACTACAGGCGATGCAGATGACTTATTTTTTCTTTTTGCCTTCGATGCTGCTATCTGGATTTATGTTTCCTTTTTACGGGATGCCCGCGTGGGCGCGGTTTATCGGCGAGTGCTTTCCGCTGACGCATTTTTTGCGTATCATTAGAGGCGTATGGCTAAAAAGCGCCCAGCTTAGCGATTTTTACTACGACCTGGCCGCGATTTTGGCGTTTTTATGCGTTAGCACGGCCATATCGCTCGCTAGGTATAAAAGGACGCTAGATTAGCCTACTCCGGGTCGTCGCTAAACTCGTTATCTCTAAAAATTTTATAAAAGTCGATAAACCAAAGCGCAAATGCTACGGCGATGAGGGTCGCTGGCAGATGGATGTAAAATCCGCTCCAAACGTAAGCCAAAAAGCCCCTGCAAACACCCGCGGCGATAACGAGCACAAAGGCAATCTTGCTCAGGCGTAAAAACTCAAGCTCCTGCCCGCTGTGGCGCAGGCCTGCGATATTAAAGATAAGCATAATGCTAAAGATAATGCCGTTTAGAGCGATGACGTGCAGCATATTTGTCTCTAGCCCCAGCCCCAAAATCCCGCTCGCGCCGTAAATGATATAGCCCGCGGCCAGCAAAAGCTGCATCAAGTAGTAGTAAATCACGAAGCTATGACGCAAAAGCTCCTTGTAGTGCCACTCTTTTAGCTTGGCTAAAATCGCGCTACCGCAGGCTATCGCGGCGAAATTTACCGCCTTGCTGTCTTCAAAAAACAGGCTAACTAACAAAAACGCGCAAACGCTAACGATCGCGATGTTTTTATAAACGAAATTTGGCACGAAAGCCGCGTCTTGCATGCCAGGCTCGCGGTTTAGCGCCTCTTTGCCAAGCACCACGCTAACGCGAAAAGATATAAGCAAAATCGCGATAACATGTAGGTGAATTTGTAAATTTAGAAATCTCTCCTCGCCGCTAAGCAAATAGTAAATCTCAAAACCCAAAATGCCGAGTAAAAATGCTAAAACGCCCAGCTGATCGTCGTTGCGGTCAAGCCAGATCATATAAACGCAAAGTCCCGCAAGATACACCCAAAAAAGCGCCATAAAAAAGTGCGCCGCAAACAAGCTAAAAAACGCGCTAACAAAACTCGCCGCAAAAAACGAAAACATAGCGTAAGCGTGCTTTTTAAGCCCTCCGCCAAAATTCGTCCAATCAGTTAGTCCCGTTAGCAAAAATCCCGCGTACGCAAGCGCCGCAACAAGGTGCAAAAATATAAATTTGTGCCAGCTAACAAAATCCACGGGCGTAAAAAACACCGCACCGCCCAGCGCCGCGCAAACCGCGCTCGTAAGGAAAAAAATTCTCATCGGATGGGTGAAAAAGTCGTTAATCATAATAAATTTTTCCTTTAAAATTTTCGTCTATCACGCCGCTAGCGTAGGCAAAATCTCGCTGCGAAAAGGCGCGATCAAGCTCCAGCTCGCGCTCGATCACCGCGCCCTTGCTCGCTAAAAAGCAAATTTTACTCGACATCCTCGCAGCCTCCATCCTATCGTGAGTCACCAGCACTACGCTCATACCCTCCTCGACGCGGCGCGTGACGATGTCTATCAGGATTTCTTTCATATCATAATCAAGCCCCGAAAACGGCTCGTCCATCAGCAGCAAATCAGGCTTTGTTACGATCGCCCGCACGAAAGCTACTCTTTGGCGCATACCGCCGCTTAGCTCGCCTGGGTACTTTAGCGCGTCTTTTTGACTTAGGCCCAGCCTAGCAAAGAGCTCTAGCACGGCCTTTTCATTTGGTTCGTCCATCACGAGTAGTACGTTATCAAGCGCATTTTTCCACTCGAGCAGGCGATTTTCCTGAAAGAGATAGGTCGTTTTGTTAAATTTATTGATTATTTTGCCTTTGCGAGGATCTATGAGACCCGAGATCAGGCGTAGAATCGTAGTTTTACCGCAGCCGCTCGCGCCAAATAGCGTCACCACTTCGCCCGCGCCGACCTTTAGACTAAAGTCGCGCACGACCTTGTCGCGTAAAATTTCGTATTCTAAATTTTGAAGTTCCAGCATCACAAACTACCTTTTCCACGGCATTAGCGTGATCTTTAGCGGCTCAATAACCAGATACTCAAAAAGCATAATGATAGCGATAGTGAGCACGACGTAGGCCATCACTTCGGTGGTATCTAGCATCACGCGAGCGTTTGCGATCTTGGCGCCCATACCGTCGTTCGCGCCTAGCAGCTCGCCCATGATGACGATCTTTACGCCCATGCCCACAGCGACGCTTAGAGAGCTGATGATGTGGCTAGTTAGATGCGGAACGTAAAGGTGGCGAATTTTTTTCCAAACGCCTAGTTTATAGGCGTCAAACATCTCCTTTAGCTCCTCGCTCACGCTCATCATACCGACCATCGAGCTAGCAAAGGTTAGCGGCAAAACCGTGATAATGATCGTAAAGATGGTGCTCGCGTTTCCAAACCCAAACCAAAATATAGCTAAAACGATCCAAATAATAGGCGGCATAGAAAGTAGCGTCGTGATAACCGGTTTTAAAAATGCGGCAAAGCTTTTATATGCTCCCGCAACCAGCCCCAGCGTGATACCGATGGCACAGGCTGTACCGACTCCGACTAGCGAGCGCACGAGAGTGATGTTTATCTCGCTGTTTTTATAATCCGCCAAAAGCTCATAAGCCCGCACGAAAACCGCCTGAGGCGCGGGAAGTAAAAACTCCCCTCCCAGCTCGCTGCCGATCTGCCAAAGCGCGATGATAAGCGCTATCGTCGCAAGTCCGCTAAAGCCGCCCCAAAGGTAGTCCGCGACCTTTAAAAACGCGCCGCGGTCTTTTTTGACGTTATCGACGAGTATCATAAAAACAGGCTCTTATCAGGCATTTTGCCACCCAGAAGCTTTGGATTAAACTCGAAAATTTGCTCAAAAAACGCCATTACGTCGTCTTGCAACTCATGCGCTTTTGTTACGGTCAAATTTGCTTTATCAAAAGCCCCGGCTAGCGCAGGCTCGGGAGCCGGCAGATACTCGGCGCCGATTTTAGCCGCGCTTTGTTTATTTTCTAGGATCCATTTTAGCGCGCTTGTTAGATCGGTGTGCAGCGTCTCAAAAAGCGCGCGATTTGCCTCGTAGTAGTCCACGTTTACGATGATTCCGGCCATCGGGATGTATGGTTTGGTACCAAAGCTCTCGCCCCAAGTTTTAGGAAAATCAAGCCCGTAATGCACCGCCACGCCCGCTTTTTTACCGCGCAAAATCGTCGCTTCGCTAAGAGGCTGTGGCACGATAAGCACGTCGTAGTCCTTTTGGATAAACAGCCCCACCGCTTCAGGCGGAGTCTGGGTGTACGTGATGTCAAGCTTGCTCGCGTCTACGCCTCGTTTTTTGCAAAGCGCGCGTAGCACGAGGTCGGGCATATCATTTTTAAACGGCATTATGATTTTTTTGCCGACGAAGTCCTCGAGCGTCTTGATACTCTCGTCCTTTATCATTGCGTTCATGACGCCTAGCGTGAGTAAATTTAACATCGCGAAATTTAACCCCTGGTTTCGTAGGTTCGCTGCGACGTTTGAGGGCGACATAGTGACCTTTATATCGCCGCTAGCCACTCCCGCGCGCAGGACGTCCGGAGTGTTCCAGATGCGCAGCTTCACGTCGTGCGTCTTAGCTAGCTCGCCTTGCATGCTTGCTACTGCCATTATCACGCTAGGGATCGCAGGCGCGCCCCACATCGTAAAATTTTCCTTCGCAAAAAGGCTAGGAGCCATCGTCGTCGCGCCCAGCGCCGCGCCGAGTCCTAAAAATCCTCGTCTGTTCATAGCGTTCTCCTTGTATTAAGATTTTAAATTTTATTTCGCTTCGCTTTTATTCGCGGTTAAATTTGAGCTCAAATTTGCCGCGCCGCCCGTCAATTTTTACGCGTCGCCGAGCGCTTAAATTTAGCTTTGCGTTAAATTTGGACGGCTCAGACCCGCACCGAGAAAATGCTAAATTTACTCGAGGCAAATTTGAGCTTACCTCAACTTATTTTTGATAATTATACCCAAGATTTAAATCAAAAATCTTGATTTAAATTTTGATTTTTTATTGATTTGGGTTGTTAAATTTGAGCGTTAAATTTATATACTCAAATTTTTAAAATCCGACTTTTTTGCAGCATACTAGCCATGCAACGCGAAAAGATGCCTCGCTGCGTGCAGGTTAAATTTGGCGCTACCGCACTGCAAATTTTAAATTTGCATTTTCAAGATGCGGGTCTCGGCGACTCAAATTTGAGCGTAAAACGATAAGGCGAAGTATCGAGAGATGATTTTTGGGGTTTTGAAGTTAAAATTTGACGAAGATAAGGCATGTAGCCTATCGAGTCAAATTTTAACAAAATCCACAAAAAGCGCTCGCGAGACGAGCCGCCGCTTAAGTTTTAAAAACTAGAGTGGAAGCTAACAAACACCGCCCTCCCCGGCGCATGCACCACCGCAGGATCTAGCGCACCTACGTGCTCGCCGCTGATAAACTCGGCGTAATCTTTATCAAAGATATTTGTCACGCCAAGCCTCACGCCCCAGCTGTTTTTAAACTCGAATCCGCCGTAAACGTCCATCGTCGTAAAGCTCTTTGCTGCTTCGCGCTTGTCGATGCCAAAGCCGGTAGATTTATCGAAGTCGCCTCTATTTTGCTTTGCTACGTAGCGCACCGCAGTGCCGATATTGTAACTGCCAAAGCTCGCGTAGTCTTTGTAATCAAAGGCCAAATTTGCCTCAAACGGGCGGATCTGATAGAGCGGTCTGCCGTCGGTTTTATTTTGTCCGTAGTTGTAAAATAGCGATGTTTTTAGCCCGAAATTTCGCGCGAAATTATACTCGCCGCGCAAATTTACGCTGTAAATCCTAGCGTCGACGTTGCGCGTGATGACGGCGTTTCTGTTTATTGGCGGCGTGGATGAAGCGGCATGACGGCGATCGTAGATAACTAGATCCTGCGCGTCGTCTGCGATAAAGTGCCCGCCCACGCTAAAGCTATCCTCGCCCTGGCGCGAACTCATGTATTCTTTATAAAATTCGCTCTTGTAAGTAAAGCCCAAATTTATGCGGTTGTGGCGCTCCGGTTTTAGCAACGGGTTGCTCACCCAGCCGTTATCGAGCGGACCGTAAAGCGTGTTAAATCGCTCCATATTGCCAGGCATGCGCTGCAAGCTCTCAAGCGCCGCGTAGTAGCTATCCAGCTCGTTTGGCGTGAAATCGTATTTTAGGCTGACGCTTAGGCCGTCTTGCTTGACGCTACCGTCAAAATCGTAGCCGTAAACGCTGCGGATAAGCCCCTTTACCGTCCTAAGTGGTGCGGCAGGCGCAAAATATGGCTCGTTTAGCCCCTTTAAATTTGACCTCATCCAGTCGTAGTTTAGAGCTAGGCTAAGCTTGTGAGCGTCGCTAAATTTATAACTCAGCGTATCAAAAATCCTCGTTCGTTTATTTGTCACGTCGGCAAATCTATAGCCGTTAAAAACCCATCCGCTAGGCTGTCTCTGATATCTTTTGCCCTCGTGATTATCGCGCTGATAGCTGATGCCAGCAAGATTGTGAAAGTCGCCAAAATCAGCGTCGTATTTTAGCTCGGCGTCCACGATTTTTCTATCCAGTTCGACCTTGACCGTCTGCGCCGCGCTTCTTAGGCGGTAGTTGTCGGCGTTTCTGCTCACGTCGCGCAGCATTAGCTCGAAATTTAGCGTATTTGATAGATCCTCCGCACCGATGCGAGCGTTAAATTTACCAACGTATCGCTCGGTTTTAACGGCGTCCATGAGATGGTGAGGCTGCTTGTCGTCGTCGATGTTATCGTGTACGAGCGTAAATCTAAACTCGCTTAGCTCGCTAGGCACGAAACCCACGACCGCGCTTTGCCCTTGCCTGGCGTAGCCGTAGTTCCACTCTCTGCCGCCGCCGTCTTTGTAGCGGTTTGCTTTAGAAAAGTTCGCGTTTAAAATCGTATAGAAATTTGCGCCGCGGTACTTAAAAAGTCCCGAGCCGTAAAACGTCCTGCCGTAAAATCCGCCCGCGACGTGAAATTTATCCATCGAATTATCAAGCAAATCCGTCACGAAAAAATAATCATCCCTGGGCGCGTGGTCGAATTGATTTTCAGCAAATACGCTTTGGGCGACGTTTGGCGTATATGGTGGCGGAGGCGTAAAATCCTTTATCGGCTTTATGGTGTCGGGATTTGCGCCATTTGCGAGCAGAGCCGTCGCAGCCGCAGCCAGACTGATAGCTAATCTCATTTAGTATCCTTTATGATAATTTTGATTTTTTGTATCATAATTATATAGAAAGGTGTTTGAATATTTCCTGATTTTCGTTAAGATAAGATTCATCAATTTCGCGCGGTTTGGTTTGCAGACGGCGGCAAAGTTAAATTTGATAAAAGCAATTTTTAGGCAAAGAGGCTCGTACCAAATTTAATCTTAGTTTCGGTGCTTTAAATTTAATCATGAAAAAAAGACAGCCTGAATCGATGTGTAAAATTTAAAAACTCAAATTTGCATTTTAAAGACGCGGGTCTCGGCGGGTAAAATTTGGAGCCGAAATTTACAAATTTGAACGTAAAACAATAAGGCGAAGTATCGTGAGATGATTTTTCGAGTTTTGAAGCAAAATTGAGCGTGCGCTAGGCATATAGCCTGCGGAGCGAAAATTTTGCGAAATCTCGGAAAAGCACTCACGAGACAAGCCGCTAAGGATAAAAGAAACTAAGTATCTGCGTCGCCGCCTTTTCTTCTATGTATGGGATTATATAACTTGGCGAATAAAGATTCTGGCCGCTTTCGATCTCGAGATTAGTCCTTTGCTCGCTGCCGTTTGCGCGGATCATCACGCTGATATAGGCTCTGTAAAGATAATAATCCGTCCTGTCGTAAAAATCATCGTCAAACGGGTCGCCAAAAAGCATGCCAAAGCCCATGCTACGCCTGTATCCGTAGCTACCAAAACCATAACCCATGCTCATATACGCGCGCGAGCGTTCGCGTCGCTCAAAGCGCTGCAAACTCGCAAAATCGCCCATTATCACGATATCGGCGCTCTTTTGATCCATGCTTTGCGTAAAGCCGTTTTGAAGAAGTTTGTTTCGCACGGTGTTTTCTAGCGTGTTTGCGTAGCCGCAAGAGTTTTTAAAGTAAACGTAAACGCTGCGAGAGGCTTTTTTTACGTCGCCGTTTGTTATAAAAATCGGCATCGTGCTTCTAGCGTAAAGCTCGGGCGTGCGGGGTTCGCCGCAGCCTACGAAAAAAAATGCAAATAGCAAAATAGAGAAAATTTTTATTTTCATTTTGCGTCTCCTTATTCAAATTTGACCGCCGGAAATTTAATGAGGACGGGTCAAATTTAGGATCAAATTTAAGCGTATTTTACTACTAAATCTTTACGTTTGAGTAAATTTATAATACCAGCTTGATCTCGTTTTCTAGAGTGGCTTTTGGAGTGAGTCCGATGAAGCGCTTTTTGAGATTACCCTCGCCGTCAAAGACGAATATCGCAGGCACGCCCATCACGCCGCCAACTGCTTTGCTGAAATAATCAACCGAAACTTTATCGCTAATGACGTCGTAGGCGATGCCGTGGTGCTTCACCATGTCGATATCTTTATCAAATCCAAGGCTGGGTCCAAATATCCCGTAAACGCCAAATTTGTCCTTAAACTCAGAGTAAATTTCATTTACGATCGGGGCTTGCGCTACGCAGGCGCCGCAGGATGTGCCGAAGAAAAAGAGCATATAAGGCTTGCCGTCCGTTTTGAGCCGTCTACCCTCGGGGAAATAGTGCGTATCAACGCCTTTTGGCGAGTTTAGGCTGATGTGGTGCTTGTCAAAGCCGCTATTTCCGCAGCCCGCTATCATCGCCGCCGCAAAGACTAATAATATATATTTTTTTATCATAATTCTCCCAAATTTAAACCGTCGCAAAGGCGCTTTGACCCTTTGGCTCGCTTGCTAGCCTCTCGCATGCCTCCGCGCGCTCGCCGTCGCTAACGTAGTGGATATTTTCCATCTTGCCGTGCCTTAGATAGACGATCTTGTCGCCAAACTGCCCAAGATCGGGGTTATGCGTGATGAGCAGGATGGTTTTGCCCTCGCTTCGCAGTTTTTGAAATAGCTCCAAAACCACGCGTTCGTTGGCTTCGTCGAGGTTGCCCGTCGGCTCGTCTGCTATCAAGATATCAGGATCGTTTATCAGGGCGCGTGCGATGCACAGACGCTGCTGCTCGCCGCCGCTAAGCTGGCTCGGACGGTGATCGAGCCTGTGCCCTAGCCCCACTCGCTCGAGCGCCTTTTTAGCGTCCTCTTCGTCCACGCTGCTGTGATAGTACTGCGCTATCATCACGTTTTCGACGCAGTTTAGGTAGGGGATGAGGTGAAACTGCTGAAATATCAGTCCGATCTTCTCGCGGCGAAATTTGAGCGTCTCCTCGTCGCTAAGCCTGCTAGCGTCGTCTCCGCCTAGCGTGTACGTGCCCGCGGTCGGCTCATCCATCAGCGAGAGGATATTTACCAGCGTACTTTTACCGCTACCGCTTGGCCCCATTATGCTGACCCACTCGCCGGCGTTTACGTCAAAGGTAATGCCCTCTAGCGCCCTTACTTCGCCAAATCTTTTTTCTATCCCGTTTAATCTTATCGCGTATTGCATATTATTCTCCTCTTAAAATATCGGCCATCTTGTTTTCCAGCGCCCGTTTGATCGGATAGATCGAGGCCACGCCCGCAAAAACGAGCGAGATAGCCATCGCTATCGGTATGCTCATAAATCTAAAATCTATGCTCGAATCAAAAATCGCGTAGCCTAAAATTTGCGCTAAGCCGTAGCCTAAAATAGCGCCCGCCAAAGCCGCCGCAAACGCCGTGACAAAGGTCTCGACGCCAAACAAATTTAGCACGTTTTTCTTACTAGCTCCCAGCGCTCTAAGCAGCGCGATCTCCTTTGAGCGCGAGAACAAAATTGCGCTTAGCGTCGTATTTACGCACATCGAAGTAATGAGCAAGATGACAAAGCTAACAAGCGCCATCAAAAGCTTGATCTTGTCTAAAATCAGACCCTCTGATTTTGAAATTTTAGCCACGGGTTTAACCGAAATTTGCTCGTCGCTAAGGCTTTTGCCAAGCTCGCTTATGTAGTCAAATTTACCCGTTACTACGGCCTCGGCGTAGTTTAGCGTGTTTGGCTCGTTTGCTATCTTTTGCGCTAGAGGCAGCGAGATGATGAGTAGCGAGTCCTCTTTGTCGCCATCTTGCACGATGCCGCGGATCTTTACCTTTTCGCCTGCATTCGCGCCGATTTGCCTTACTTCGATCACGTCGCCGACCTTAAAGCCGCTTTGTTTGGCTAGATCGGTGCCGATTAGCGCGTTTCTCTCGTCAAAATCAAGCGTTATGCCCTGCCCCTCTTTAACCTCCAAAAACGGCTTAACCCGCGTTAGGTCGCTAAATTTGACGCCCATGGCGATCGCAGTCGTAGGACCAATATTTACCTGCGTGAAAAGATATCCGCTCTGCCCGATTAGCTTGTCGCTTGGGATTTTGGCGATCTTTTCGTTAAATTTAGCCTCGTCTATCGCGTCGCTAACGGGGTCTGCGGGAGCGAAAACCACGTTTGCGCCGTAGCTTTTTAGCTCCTTCGTTACTTTTGAGTCGATATCGAGATATACGTTTACAAACGCCGCCGTCACGCACGCGCCAAGCAGGATAGAGACGATGATGACGCCCACTCTGGCCGCGCCAAAGCGCAGGCTTTTAAAGATGACGTTATAAAAAAAGCCCTTATTTGCGATCATATAGCACCTCCGCAGGCAAGAGTTTGACGACGCTTCTCATCGGCACGAGCGAGCCCGCGATCGAGATAAGAAGCGCAAAAGCGATACTAAGCGGAAGCACGATCCAAGCGATGCCGATGCCGTAGCCAAAGATACTGTAAGCGATAGCGTAGCTAAGCGCGTAGCCCAAAAACGCTCCCAAAATGCCCGCAAAAAACGCCACGACTAGGCTTTCGCTCGCAAAAAGGGCGTAAATTTCAAAGTTGCTAGCACCTATGGCTTTTAGAAGGCCGATCTCTTTTTTGCGTCTGTAAATTTCGCTAGTCATCAGCGAAGTAATGCCAATAGAGGAGACCGCGAGCGCGATGACGCTAACGATACCCATCAGACTTTGGATTTTTTTCACGATATTACTCTCGGCGTCGCTTACCTGCATCATCGCCTTTGCCGCCACGCCCGCGTAGTTCTCCTCGATCTGATAGGCTATGGAGCTAACATACGCCGAGCAGTACCACATATCGTACTCGGCGCTGTCTAGGTTGTCTAAATTTCGCCTGGCCTTGACGGAGAGGTCGTTTTCCGGGATCGTCATCGCTGAAACCTCGGCTTTTGAGTATTGCCCCGGCTTACCTAAAAGCTCCTGGGCAAGCTTTAGCGAGGCTACGATCTTATAGCTCTCCTCGCCGGCTCCTTTTAGCACGCCTGCGATTTTTACGCTACGTCCGTTTAAATTTAGCTCGCCGCCGACGCTCAAATTTCGCTTCGAGGCTAAATTTTCGCCTACGAGCACGTTTTGCGTATCGTCGTCCTCTATCCATTTGCCCTCAACCGCCCAAAAGCCAAACAGCGTTTTCACGCCCGTTTTAAACTCCGGCTCATCAGCCACGTTTGCAAATTTGTCAAACCAAGTGCCCGTGATTTGGTATTTTTCGTCGCTAGCGTCCTTTACCTCGCCGTTTAGAAACGGCGCAAACGCCACGATGTTATTTCGCCAAAAAATTTCCTTGATCTTATGCAAATCCTCTTCGTTTAGGTAGTTTTGCGATTTTAGCGGGGTGAAATTTTTACCCTCGATCTCGATAGCTAGCGCTTCGCCCTTTGGCAAGACGACGATGTTTGAGCCGTAGCCTCGCAGCTCGCTAGCGATCTGATCGCCGATTTTTAGCGTGATATTTAGCATACAAGCAATCAAAACCGTCGCCAAAAGTATGGTGATGAAGGCCATTCCTTTTTGCACTTTCGAGCCGGTGATCGAGCTTTTTATGAGCCTTAGTTGCATATTTTTCATTTCAAAGTTCCGTTCGTGTCGACGTATTTTTCGGGATTGGCTTCAAATTCCGCCTGAGTTTTTTCGTTTTCAAAGAAATACGTCCTGTTGTAGTATAAATAAGATTTCGAGCCGATGTTGCTTACTTTTTTGCGGCTTACCGGATCTAGCACCATTTTTTCGACAACTTTTGAGAAGTAGTTCGCACCGCTTTGGATGGTATCGAGCGTTACGGTTACGAATTTGCCGTCAAATTCAAACGGCATAGGTATCGGGTTGCAGCCGCCCTCTTTGCCGACTGACGGCAAGAAAATGCGTACATTGCACGAGATGCAGATGAGATCGCCGCCCTTTTTAACGTAGCCCATATCGCCGCATATCGCGCACGCGTCAAAGACGATGATCGGCGAAGCGCGGTCTGAAAAGCGGTTTAAGAGGAAAAACCTTATCTCCCTGCCCTCGTCGTTTATATAGGCGTAGCGGTGAAGTTCGTTGTCGGCTAACTCTGCCACGTCGAATTTAAACTCGTTGTTTACGGGTTCTACGATGATAGGATCAGAGATCTCGGGCGGCTTAGATGCGTGCAGGTCGTAGTAAAGCCCAAAAATCAGAGCCGTGACGACGATCGCCGCACTACTTTTTGAATTTGCCGCCATAAAATTTCTAGCCGCGTTGTTAAATCTAAATTTATTCGAGCCCACGACCGATTTTACGAGTGGGGCGGGGCGTTTTTTGAAATTTATAACCGCCAAAACTAAAACTAAAAAGATGAAAAAATACTGCGAAAAGGTCGTATAGTAAATGCCCTTAGCCACGAGCGAGAGCGCCCAAGGATATGTAGGTATCATGCCCGCCCGCATAAACTCAAGCCCCGTGTTTGAAAGAGCCTGCACTATCAAAACTGCAAGAAAAAGAAGCGAAAACGTCCATAAGACGTGCTTGCATAGGCACTCTTTTAAATTTGAAACGACGAAAAACAAAATCAGCAAAAGCAAAAACGCAAATATCATCAAAAATAGGCTGATGATAGACTGCGTATCGAGTAGCTCGCCGGCAAATACCGGGAAATTCGCGCCCGCGTGAGCGTATGTGAGACCGTAGCCCGCGCCTAAGGCGAAAAACGTTATCATCTTTGCAGGGTTAAATTTGATAAAAATCCAAAGCGCGCTAACTAGCAAAAATACCAAAGTAGCCGCATCAAATGCCATTTTCACGCCTGCGTCGTGAAGCGTGAGTCTAGCGATCTTAAAAACGACTACGCCTGCTGCAATACCCAAAACCGAGGGTAAAAACAGCGCTTTTAGGCTCTTTTTGTCGTTGTTTAACGCTGCAAAAAGGACAAATCCCAGTAACGATGAGATAACTTGGACGAAATATATAGACATGATCAGCCCTGTAATTTGAGAATTTGAATAAAATTTAGAGCGGACTTAGCCGCTCTAAGCCCGAATTATTTAGCAGGCGCTCCAGTATATTGGAATTTATAAGTCGTGGTGAACGGCTCAAACCATTTACCTACGCCTGTTTCTTTGTCTGCGTGACGACCAAAGCCTTGTTTTTCAGGATTTTCTATATGAAATTTTAGCTCGTAGTTGCCCACGCCGGCGTCCATTTTTAGATTAGCGCCGTAGTGTGGGCCGTCGCTTGCAACCATAGGCATAAACGTGCCTTTTTTTACTTTACCGTTATCAAGGTTTTTTAGCTCGTAGTTGATTTTCAAATACGGTATCCACTCGCCAGCACCAAAGCCGTTTTTGTTGCCTTCGATAGCGTGGATGTCAGCCTCCAAGTGGATGTCAGCCTTGCTTGGTGCAAGGTCGATACCTTTTGGCTCCATGTCGATTGGTTGAAGATAGACAGCTGCGATCTCCATACCATTTGCTTCTACCGGATCACCGATAGGGAATTCGCCTGCAACGGCAACTGAAGCAACAAGGCTGAATGCCAAAGCTGTTTTAACAAATTTGTTCATACTTTCTCCTTTAAATTTGGTTTGCAAATTTGATTTTACATCTTTCGGAAACCTGCGAAAACAGGAAAGTTAAATTTAAGCCTGTTTGGCTTGTTTTCTTTTCATTATAACGATACCAACGATCAAAGCCGTGATCATCAAAATTTGTGGTATCAAGCTCTCATAGTATGGCTTCAAGCCAAACCAGTCGCCCATCCATTGCGGGAATTCTAGTCCGCTTATGATGGTCGGAACGAAAATTTTACCCTCGACTAGCTCCATCACACCTTTGCCGACAAAGACGATCGACATATAAAAAATGATCGCTGACGTAAAGACAAAAAACGGCTTAATAGGAATTTTGATCGAAAATTTCTTAAATACAAAATATACGACCAGCAATATCACAAGACCAGCGATGAAGCCGGCACCGATAGCCGAGTAGCCGCTGCTATCTTTGGCGTCAAAGATAAGTGACTGATAAAAGAGCACCGTCTCTGCACCCTCTCTAAACACAGCTAAAAATACCGTCCACCAAAGTGCCATGGCTGAGTCATTAGCTAGCGACTCTGTCACGTGAGATTTGATATACTCGTTCCATTTTTTAGCACCCGCATTTGACAGTAGCCAAAAGCCCACGTAAAATAGAAGCCCTACGGCTATGAGCATGACGATACCTTCCATAAGCTCACGCTTTTGACCGGCTGCTTGACCAAAGATGAGGTTCATGATCCACGCCATAACAAAGCTCAAAACGACCGCTATGCCGACTGAGCTATATACGACTTTGCCCATTTTGGCGTTATTTCCAGTTTTTACGAGATAGGCGACGACGGCTGCTACGATAATGAGAGCCTCAAAGCCCTCGCGCAAGATAATAGTAAATGCCGAGATAAATAAAAACCAAGGCGAAGTTGGAGTGCTTGTTTTGCCAAGAGCTGCGTTTAGCTGCTCGCTCATAGTGGCTGCGGCAGCCTCTATCTTATCCACGCTTGCGCCCGATTTCATCAGAGCTGGTATAGTGCCAAAGCTCCCCTCGATAGCAGTTTTTAAATTTACATCGCGAGCTCCGACGCTGTTTTCCATACCGCTGCCTTCAAACTCGTCAAAATATAAATCCTGCACGTCAGCGATCGCCTTTTGGACGTTTCCAGCCTTGTAGTCTTGTATCGCTTCTGCGATCTTGGCATTGATATTTGCGACAACTTGGGTAAAGTCTGTCGCGCCACTATCCTCGCCATCATCAGGCAAGGTTACATTTGTAGCCAGCGCGCCAGAGTCGGCAGGCAGCTTTGCCACGGTGTCAAATATGATCTTATCAAGCTCTTCTAAATTTGACTTTAACACATCAGCTGCGACGTCGCCGTTTATCGCGATGATCGCCGAGCCCATTCTTTTTTGGATGTCGCCGTCTATGCCCTGTCCGCCATCTACAAATTTACGCACAGCTTCTTCGAGCTTGGTATTGCGATAAAGCTCAAATTTAGCCTTGTTGTTTATTGCTTGTTTTGCAGCTTCTTTATCGCCCTTTTCGTATGCGGCGGACGCGGCGTCAAGGGCTGATTTTATGTCATTATAAACGACTTGCCAGTGTGGCTCAATGTTTGTGCTCGCTGTTTGCGTGGTGGCTGGCGCATTCGCGTCGGTAGCGGTATTTGCGGCAGTGTCAGCATTTTTTGGGTCGGAGTATTCGGCTACAAGCTTGTGTCCTGAATTTATGATAGGCAGGACCTCGTCCATCTCTTTTGAGAGATTATCCATCATCGCTTGTATCTCTTCGACTGACTTTTTGGCGACGATGGCTTTTCTTATATCGCCAAATTGCTTCTCCATCGCATAGGCTTTTTTCTGTCCTAAATTTATCCTTATGCCAGCTTCGATATTTTCAAAATGCCCAAAATACGCATTTTGAACGTTTGTCTTGGCTTCATCTATCTTGCCGTCCTTGTACTGCTGCATGATACTTACGAATGAATCTTTTATGCTCTGTATCTCAGGGCCGTAGTCGGCATCCTGTGCATTTAGCATAAAGGGGATAAACAAAGCAAGTATAAATTTCAAAAATTTACTCATAAAAACTCCGATAAAATATGTTTTAATCCCCTATTTTACCATTTCAAAACTTTAGCGAAAATAAAAACGGCTATCAAGTATCCATAGTATCAACAAGCTCTTTTTTTGATTATCAGATTAGTCAGACTTTGAAATTTAAGTAAATTGAATGGGTAAAATTTGAAAGAAATTTCGGGAGCGAGTCGCCCCCGAATTTGAATTAGATAGTAGCACCCGCTTGTCTGAGCATAACACGCTTGCGAAATACATTTGAAACTTCGGCTGCGTCGCCAACAAGTAGAGCGTTGGTGGCGCAAACGGCGGCACACATCGGCACTTTGCCTTCAGACATTCTATTTTGTCCGTATAGCTCTCGCTCCTCGTGAGAGTTCGTTTCCTCCGGACCTCCGGCGCACATAGTGCATTTATCCATAGAACCTTTGACGCCAAACGCCCCGTCTCTAGGAAACTGCGGCGCACCGAACGGACACGCATAGAGGCAGTATCCACAGCCTATGCATTTGTTTTTATCGTGGAGCACGATACCGTCAGCTCTGATGTAAAAACAATCCACCGGACAAACCTGCTCGCAAGGAGCGTCGGTGCAGTGTTGGCAGGCTATCGTAGTCGATACTTCCTTGCCTTCTATACCGTCAAAAAGCGTGATAACCTTGCGGCGATATAACCCCACAGGAAGCTCATGCGCAGAGGAACAAGCTACCTGACATCCAAAGCAACTGATACATCTGTTCGTATCTACGAAAAATTTCATTCTTGCCATCTTTATGCTCCCTCTTTACCTTGCGCATTATTCTCGCCGTATTCATGGAAGAAGGTCTTAAAGCCCTCTCCATCTGCTTTTTCTATCCTACATAGACCGGCGTTAAACTCTGAAATTTGAGTAACCGGGTCAAAGCCGTAGTTTGTTACGGTATTAAAGCTCTCGCCGATCGTATAAGGTTTAGTACCCTCAGGATAGCGGTCTTCTAAGCTCACGCCTTGCATAACGCCCGCAAAGTTATACGGCATACAAATTCTATCCGGCGTAACCATCTGAGTATGATAACAGCGAACCTTGATCTTAGTGCCTTGCGGAGAGTGGATCCACATCATATCGCGATCTTGGATACCGTATTTTAGGGCAAGCTCAGGGTGGACGTTAGCAAACATCTCAGGCGTGATTGCCGCTAGATACTTGCTCGTTCGCTCTATCATACCCGCACCACTTAGGTTTACTAGGCGCAATGTGCTAAATACGATAGGGAATTCCTTGCTCCAGTCTTTTGCTTGCTGCTCGGATTTATATTTCGTTTCGACGCGGAAGTTTCTAGCCTGATCGTCGAAAGTCGGGTATTTTTGCACCAAATCCCAGCGCGGAGAGTGGATAGGCTCGCGGTGTTTAGGGATCGGATCTAGGAATTCCCAAACGATCATTCTAGCCCTTGCGTTACCAAACGGCACTACGCCTTTTTCGCGGCATTTTTCTAAGATAAGTCCGCTGTGATCCGTACTCCAAGTAGCCCCCATCAGTCTTTTTTCTTCTTCGGTTAAGGTTATACCTAGGACTTTTTCGATATTTTCTTTGGTAATTTGCGGATAGCCGCCTTTTACGTCCGATCCTACCAAAGTCGTATCCTCGCTAGCTAGCTGACTAACGCCGTTATGCTCTAAGCCGAAACGATTTCTAAATCCGCAACCGCCCTCTGCATAAGACTTGCTCATATCATAAAGTATCGGCGTACCAGGGTGTTTTTCGTCCCATGCCGGCCAAGGCTTACCGTAGTATTCGCCTTTTACGTCGCCGCCGATACCCATTAGCGTATCAGGGTCGAAATTTTGCCAGTTAGCCTGATGTCTTCTAAACATCTCGGCCGTTCTACCGGTGTAGCCGATAGATTTACCCATGCGAGCTATCTCGTTTGTAGCGTCGTCAGGCCATACGAAGTCGTCTTTAACTTGTTTTGGCTCGTTATTTACGGTCGCCATCTTCATTCCTTTTACGTACTCGTCATAAAAGCCGAATTTTTTAGCGAATAAGAACATGACCTCGTGGTCGGCTTTACTCTCATAAAGCGGCTCAACGACTTTTGTTCTCCACTGACCAGAGCGGTTAGTCGAGCTTATATGACCTTCGTTTTCAAACGCAGTAGCCACTGGAAGCACGTAAATTCCATCTTTTCTATCACTTAGGATTGCAACTTCATTGACGAAAGGCTCCGCAACTACTAGCATATCTAGCTTGTCGACGGCTTGCTGAATTTTCGTAAGGTGAGCCATAGAGGTGATACCGGTTCCTTGAACCCAAAGAACGCGAAGTTTACCACTGGTATAAGTTTTTTCCTCTTTTAGGACGCCTTGCCACCATTTTGATAGCGACCAGCCTTTTTCGTTTCTCCAGTTTCTATCTTCCGGATTTTGCGGATCGTGATAAAAATACTCTTCAAATACGGTATTTTTTACCGGAGCGCCACCCTGTTTCGGCTCTTTGGTAGAAACCGCAAATCGTTTGATAAACTCGTCATAATCAACGCCCCAGCCTTTGCAGTAATATTTCCACGAGGCGTCTCCTAGTCCGTAATACATCGGCAAGCTATCAGAAAGGTTACACATATCGGTAGAGCCTTGGACGTTATCGTGACCGCGCAGGATATTACAGCCGCCGCCCGGTTTGCCCATGTTGCCTAAAATTAGCTGCATGATAGGTAAAATTCTCGTATTTGACGTGCCTACGGAGTGCTGAGTGATACCTAGCGCCCAGATAACCGTTCCCGGTTTATTGTGAGCCATTATGTGCGCGGCTTGCATTAGTCTGTCTACAGGTACGCCCGTAACGTCCGAAGTTACCTCAGGCGTCCAGTGTTCGGCCTCTTTTCTAACCTCTTCGATGCCGTAAGTTCTGTTTTCTAAAAATTCTTTATCTTCCCAGCCGTTTTTAAGGATGATGTGGATTAATCCGTAGATTAATGCTACGTCCGTTCCCGAACGATGTCTTAAATAAAGGTCTGCTTTTGCCGCAGATTTCGTAAAATTCGGGTCTGCAACGATTAGCTTTGCGTTATTTCTATCTTTAGCCTGAAGGGCATGCTTCATACCGCCGACGGGATTTGCCACGGCCGAATTTGCGCCTATCATAAAGATGGCTTTCGAGTTTGCGGCCATATCTCCGCAGTGGTTAGTCATAGCGCCGTAACCCCAAGTATTCGCCACACCGGCGACTGTTGCGCTATGTCAAATGCGTGCTACGTGATCGTTGCTGTTTGTACCCCAAAACGCCGCAAATTTGCGGAAATAGTAAGCCTGCTCGTTGTCAAATTTGGCCGAACCCAAGAAAACTACGCTATCAGGACCGTCTTCTTTACGGATTTGTAGCATCTTATCGCCGATTTCGTTTACGGCTTGTTCCCAGCTGATGCGCTCCCATTTTCCGTTTACTTTTTTCATCGGAAATTTGATACGCTGTTTTGATTTCGTAAGGTCGATCTGATCGATTCCCTTAGAGCAGTGCGAACCTTGAGAGATCGGGTGATACATAGCCATATCTTGGCGTACCCATACTCCGTCTTTTACCTCGGCTTCGATACCGCAGCCCGCCGAACAAATAGAACAAATCGTTCTAACTTTTTTTGAACCTTCGTAAGGATTTTTTATCTCCTCGTTGGTTGCCTTTCTAAACGTCTCGTTTTCGCCAAATGCCATCGTGCTACCGGCACCAAGAGCGGCAAGCTTTAAAAACGAGCGTCTTCCTATGCGTGAATCACTCATGGTTTTCTCCCTTAGTAAGCGATCTTATAGTAGTATTCCCACTCTTTGCTTTTTTTGTAAAGCACCTCTTTTTTGCTCGACTTGCCGACAACTACGCCGTTGTCGTCAGGAGCAAGCTCGTCGCTAGTCGGTTTTGCGATAGCTGCGGTGGCCAATACAGTCCCGCCTACCGCGCCGACCTTCAGAGATTTTTTGAGGAAATCTCGTCTTGATCCTTGCATGTTTTCTCCTTATTAATCCCAAATTTGAAATTTTTGAGACGTTTTTAGAAAGATATTGTTCAAATTTTGCATATTTCCTAGGCGTAGTGCGCCCTACAGGCGCGTATTTTAGGGCACTTGCATATTTTAAAATATCACTGTGCAAATTTAGCATATTTTGAGAATAAATGAAGTAAAAATATTAGATTAATTATGAAACTTAATAAATAGTTAAGGAAACCTAAAATTTAGCTTAAATTTCAATACTACATATCAAGTTAAAAATATATATTTTATGTAAATTTGGGGGTTTGAGCCAAATTTATCAAATTTAGCTCAAATTTGCGTTAGATGTTATTTTTGAAGGTCGCTTAAATTTACTATGAAAGGCACTGAGCGAACGCCGGCTGCGGAGTATTTTTGTCTTAAATTATCCATCGCTTTCACGTCTGCGTCGCTAACGGCACCGTCTGCTACCTTATAGTCGTCCGCGAAATATTTTCGTAAAATTTTGATCTTGTCGCTATCGGTTTTCGCGCTCGCGGCATCTTTATATATCAAAAAGCTCTTTTGCAAAGACGAAACGTCGTGAACCGGAGTTAAGATTAGCTTTACGTTGCTTTCTTTTAGCGTCGCTTCGATCTTTTCAAGCTCTAGGCGGCAGTATGGGCACTCAGGATCCGAAAACATCACGATAGTCGGCTTTTTAGAGTCGTTTCCTAGAGTGATGATATTTTCTTTTTGCTCGTTTTTATAGACTTTTGAGATATTTTTCGCCGCTATTTCCTTTTTTATCTCTTGCAGGTAGGCTTTTTGCGCCTTTAGGTCGATGATGTCGGGGAAAAGCAGGTCGCCTTTAGTAAAGATAACCTCGTCTTGGCTGACTTGACCGTTGCTCAAATTTACCACGACCGCTTCAATGCCATCAACCACAGGTTTGCGCTCAGTTACGTTTACTTTCACGCCCTCGCCGACCATCTGTGAGTAAAAACCGACTACTTGCTCGTTTGACGCAGCAAACATCGCAGAGGCCGCCATTAGCGACAAAACTATTTTTTTCATTTCATTCCTTTTTAAAAATTTGCGCGGATTATATTAGCTTTTTATAAATAGATAAAAAATCACGCTTTTAAAACTCGGTCGGTACCGTTTTTAACGATATTTGGATCTAGATCGAGCTGCTCTAGATATGCGATTACGTATTTTCGGCTCAGATTTAGCGCCTCTTTCGCATTCGTTACGTTTACGGATCCTTGCGCGGCGATGATAGCTTTTAGCTTCGCAAGCACCTCGTTTAGGGCTTTTGACGTTACGAAAAGATTATGCGCGAGCCTCACCACGCGTCCGATTCCCGTTAGTTTTTTTAGCGCGTTATCGCCGCTAACGCGGTCGATCTCAAGCTCGTCGTAGATGTTATAGGGTGCCAAGGGAGCTAAATTTCCGCTTTGCAAAATCTCGTAAATTTTCTCCTCGAGCCTGATTTTTAGCTTGCTCATATCCACGCCAGTTTTGGTGTAGACGCCGTCGTTTTTAGCGACCATGCCCGCACTTTCTAGCTCATCAAGCGCCTTTTGAGCGATGTTTTCACTAGCCCATGAGAGCTTTAGGCTGATACTCGTAGCCGAAAATACCGCAAATTCGTTCTTTTCTATCATAAATTTTACCGCACTTTTTATCCTATCGACCGCACTTAGATCGTAGATATTTAGCGCCTTTTCATCGACGAATACGTTTGGCGCCTGTTTGGCGATGGCGACGGCTTCCTCATGATTTAGCCCGAAACGCTGATAGGCCGAGATGATGCCAAAGCCGTTTTTATGCGTATCTTTTAGCATCGCAAATGCGCTTACGAAGTCCTTTTTAAGCAGCGCGTTTAAAAACGAAATTTTGCTTGATTTTTTCATCGGCTCGCTCACGGCGTTTAGCACCCTGCCACCGCCTATGACGCGACCGTTTGCGATGAGTACGAACGGCTCGTCAAATTTTAAAAACATATCCCTTTCAAATTTAAACGTCGCAAATATCCCGCCCTCTTTTTCGCTGAGGACTAGCGCCTTTGCGGGCGCGGCCTTTGCACCGACGCAAAATGTCACGCTTTCACCGTGCGTTAGCTCTCGGGCGAAAACGATCGCATCTATCTCGCGAAATCCCCTAAAAAAGCCCTTTTTGCTAAGTAGTTGGCCCTTTTTTAGATCGTTTAGCTCGATCCCCGTCAAATTTAGCGCCACGCGGCTGCTAACTCCCGCGCGGTCGACGAAATTATCGTGGCTCTGCACGCTTCGCACCTGCACTTCTTTGCCCGCGTCGTAGTTAAACAGCTTCTCGTTTTTACTCACGCTGCCCTCTATCACGGTGCCCGTGACTACGTTTCCGATACCTTTTAGGCTAAAAACGCGGTCGATGTAATACCTAAAAACGCCATCTTGCTCGCGGTTAGCCGCCTTTAGCGTGAAAAGATAATTTCGCAGCTCGTCGATGCTCGCGCTATCTTTAATGCTAACCGGAAAAATCTCTAAAATTTGCAGATTTTTGTAGTTTTGCGCGGCGGAGTAAATTTCGTTTTTTCGCTGTTCTATTAGCTCTGCGCTTGCTAGGTCGCATTTGGTTAGGGCTACGATGAGAGAGCCAACGCCAAGGATATTTAAAACCTCCAAATGTTCCAAAGACTGCGGCATAAGCCCGTCGTTTGCCGCCACGACGAAGAGGCACGCATCAAATCCATACGCGCCGCTGATCATCGTTTTGATCAAATTTTCATGCCCGGGCACGTCGATAAACGCGATGTTTTCGCCGTTTTTGCTCAAATTTGAAAAGCTAAGATCGATCGTGATCCCGCGCTTTTGCTCCTCTTCGAGTCTGTCGCCCTCAAAGCCGTTTAGTTCCTTTATCAGCGCCGTTTTGCCGTGGTCGATGTGCCCGGCTGTTCCTATTATTAGGCTCATTTTTCATCCGTTTCGTTGATTTTTTCTATCAAATTTTGCACGTCCGCGTCCAGCACGCTGCGAAGATCGAGCAAAAATTTACCCTCCTTGATGCGCCCGATCACGAGATTTTTCCTAAATTTAGCCTCGTTTTCGTTCGCGTTTCCTTTGACGGCTAGCGCGAGGCTAGGTATGCGTTTGTTTGGCATAGTGCCGCCTCCTACGAAGGTCGTCGTGCGCACGATTTCAAGCGGATTTTTTAGCCGCGAGTTTATGAAATTTGCCGTGTTTTCCAGCTCGCCCACGCTTTTATAGAGCTGTTTTACCGTCGTGATAAGCTCAAATTCGCGGTTTGCGTAGGCTTTGACGCTTTCAGCCAAAATCGAGATGATCACCTTATCTACGCGCAGCATTCTTAGCAGCTGATTTTTCTTTAGTTTTGCGATGAGCCCCTTTTTACCTAGGATTATGCCGCACTGCACGGAGCCAAAGAGCTTGTCGCCGCTAAAGCTAACGAGCGAGGCATCTTTTAGGTTTTTTAGATTGGGCTCGTTGCGCTCTAGGCCGTAGGGCAGCTCACCGTAAAATCCGCCGCCAAGATCGAAATAATCAATCAAATTTCGCTCCCTCGCCAGCGCGCTAAGATCCTGCATCGCCACATCCTCGCTAAAGCCCACGATGTCAAAATTTGATCTGTGCACCTTTAAAATCAGCTTCGAGTTTTCGTTTATAGCGTCCTCGTAGTCGCACAGGTTGGTTTTATTCGTCGTGCCCACTTCGCGCAGGATCGCGCCCGAGTTTGCCATGACTTCGGGCACGCGAAAGCTCCCGCCGATCTCGACTAGCTCGCCTCTGCTGATGATAGCCTCGCCGCCTTTTGAGAAGGTATTTAGCACCAAAAACACGGCGCTTGCGTTGTTATTTACTATGACGGCGTCCTCAAAACCAAAAAGCTCCGCCAACAGCCCGCCCACGTAGTCGTAGCGGTTTGAGCGGCCGCCCTTTTCGACGCTGTATTCTAAATTTGAATACCCCGTGATAACAGGCTGAGCTCGGCGTAAAATTTCAGGATCGATCGCGCTGCGGCCGAGGTTTGTGTGGATAATGACGCCGGTTGCGTTTATTAGGCTTCGCAGGCTCAAATTTGACGCCTTTTCGTACCTTGCGAGCGTATTTTGGACGATAGCGTCAAGCTCTGGGCAGTTTTTGCCGCCTAAAATTTGTGCGCGCAGGCTCTCTAGCTCGGCCCTAGCGACTTTAGTTAGCAAGCTCGTATCAAGCCCGAAAAATCGCTCGTTTTTTATAAATTTATCTATCTGCGGGAGTTTTCGTAGTTCGTTCAAATTCGCTCCTAGTAAATTTGTGTTACCGAGCGCGATTTTAGCATAAATTTGGATAAATCTAATCTTATTAAAAAAAATAAATATAAAATTTCAGAGCCTATTAATGCCTTTAGTATTAAAATGTGCTCAATTTTGATAACGCGCAGCGCGGGGGAGAAAATCATGAAAGAATTCGGTTTTTACAACGATTTTGACGAGAATTTGATGCTAAACGAGCAGATTGAGATAAATGGCGAAGGCGAGTATCTCGTCTCAAATTCGCCCAAACTAAAGGCAAGCGTCGTAGCGCCGGAGATAAATTTTTATCTAAAAAACACCGCGGACTCGGTGCTTGATAAAGCCAAAAACACGCTTTTACTTTATGAGGCAAGAGCTAGCGCCTTTGACCTAGCGCGCGACATCGACTACGAAAAACCGGTCGGCAAAAACGTCGTTATCGTTAGCAACGGCGGCCGCGAAAATTTGGCGAATTTGCTAAAGGTTAAAGGCTTTAAAACCATCGAGCTAACGCATTTTGAGATCAAATTTATCTACGGAGCAGCAGGCGAGCTAAGCGTGCTAGTGCTGCGCCCAGACGGCGAGTTTGAGGTGGACTGCGACTTTTTCCTCGTAGAAAACGCGCGCGAATACATGCTAAAACAAAGCGGCTGCTACGAGATCGCGGGCAAAAGCGACGATGAAATCGCCTCGCTACTAGACGCGCAAAGTCCAAAATTTAAATTTAAAAGCCATGTCCACTACGACTCCACGATCTGCCAGTATCACGAGCGCAGACACGAGATCTGCGGCAGGTGCGTCGAGGCCTGCCCTACGGTAGCGATCCTAAAAGAGGACGAAACCAAGCACCTAGTTTTCTCTCACATCGACTGCATAAACTGCGGCGGCTGCGTGAGCGTATGCCCTAGCGGCGCGCTTGATTACTCCGATATGCCGAGAAATTCGTTTGCCCAGATAGCCAAACTCTACCGAGGCAAGATCGCGCTAGTCGTGCCCGCAAAGGCAAATTTAGAAAACCTAAGCGTAAATTTACCCGCAAACGTGCTGCCTTTTGCCGTGAGCGGCGAGAGATTTTTGAGCGAGACGCATCTGCTCGGGTTGCTTCAAGAAAGTGGCGCGCAGGTCGTGATCTACGAGAAAAATATCGGCAAAGGCACCAAAGATGCAGTGGATATTTTAAATCAAATTTACGAGCTTAAATTTAATGAAAAAGCCGTCCTAGTCGCGCAAAACGAAGACAAACTAAAAAGCGCCCTATCTCAGGCTAAATTTATAGAGGGCTCGCAGCACTCCATCGCCGAGTACGCCATGCCAAAGCGCGAGATTTTCGCCAAACGCCTAGAGTGGCTAGTCGGAAATCAAAATTTAGGCTCCGTTAGCACCACAGAGCTCATCAGATACGGCCGCGTCGAGATAAATCAAGACACCTGCACGCTGTGCCTAAGCTGCGTGGGAGCGTGCAACGTCGCCGCTCTGGTCGCGGACAAGAAAACAAACTCCATCGTCTTTAACCCTAGCGTCTGCACCGCGTGCGGATACTGCGAGCTTAGCTGCGCGGAAAAAGACACGATATTTTTACGCCCCGGCAAGATCGATCTGGAGCCTAGTTTCTTTGCCTTTGGCGAGCTAGCCAGAGACGAGCTTTTCGCCTGTATCGAGTGCGGCAAAGAGTTTGCGACCAAAAAGGCCGTCGAAAAGATCGCCGCGATCATGGCGCCTAAATTTAACGGCGACAAAGCCAAGCTAAAGACGCTTTATTGCTGCTCGGACTGCAAAGCCAAAGTGATGATAAAAGCGCAAATGGATCAAATGAAAGAAGAGGTTTTAAATGGATAATAACTTAACCAAGGCGCGCGCGTATTTTTACGAGTTTTTGGCCTATCCGCTGTTTTTTCACGAGCACGGCGGCAAATTTGACCGCTGGCGCGAGCAGCTAGCCTACCTAGCGACTAGTCCGGTTACGCCCCAAAGCGAGGCTGCGTTTGCAAATTTGGCCAAATTTGACTTTGAGAAATTCGCTAGAGAGCAAAACGACGTGCTTTTTGACTTTTCTTACTCCAACATCCCGCTAAACGCCTCCTTTTACGAGGACGGGCGCGACGACGGCGCGGCTAGGCTGCGCGTGATCGAGTGTCTAAAGCTAAGCCCGTACCGCAGAGACAAAGAGGTCTGCAAGGACAGCGAGGACTACGTCGGATTTATATTTTTAGCCACGGCGACCTTTTTGCGCGACGAAGTAGCGGGCGCGGCGAATATCAGCAGCAAGCTATTTACTGACGTTACGAATAAATTTATCGACGAATTTATCAAATTTTTGTCCGCTCACAAAAATGCCGACTTTTTCGCTTCTTACGCGGCTATCTTGCGCGATTTTATCGAGCTTGAGCGCGCGGTGCTAGGCGTGGAGGCCCCTCCTGCGCCGATCGGCGACAGCGCGGCGGTAGCCTCGATGAAAAAAGAGCCGTTTCAAAGCAAGATGCCTACGGCCAAAACCAAACTCCGCTGGGAGGAGTTCTCGCCCGTCATCTCGCAAGAGTTCGACGACTGAGGCTTGCGCGCTTAAATTTGCTTGCTAGGGCATACCGATGCAGGCAAATTTGACCAGGCGGGATCACTAGGGTAGCAGTTTCTCGTCAAATTTGCTCTTTAAATTTAGCTAGAAAAACCCGTCCGTTTTCGGCGCGATTTTTTAGCCTCTTTAACCCGCCCAAATTTACCCCTACATTTTCCAAATCCGCCATCCAGATTCACTCAAATTTAACCGCCCTTTGGCTACTATTTCGTAAATTTAGTCACGGGCAAAAGGATCAAATTTGCAAAGCTTTTTTAAATTTATATTCACACTCGCAGCCTTCACCGCCGTCCTCTTTTATCTTTCTTTTTTAGGAGTTAAATTTGATAAATTTGGATCAAGCTCTATGCCGACTGGTTTTACTATCACCCCAGACACTAAAATAGATCCAAACTCCGAGCTAGCCAAATACGTAACGCAAGAGGAGATAGAGGCGTTTGGATTCGGTTCGTCCGATATAGTTTGCGATAAAGAGAAAAACGCTACGCTCGTGCCTTTAAGAGCCGCTCTTGATAGAAAAGATACCGATTTCGTAGTTAAATTTATCAAAGACAACAACCTAACCGCCGACGTAGAGATGAGAGATAAAAGAACTCCGCTGATGAAGCTGCTTTAGAAACGACGTAAATACTTCAAATGCTTTGATAAATTTAGGAGCCGACATAAGGGCTAAAGATAGATTCGGCCTATCTCCTATGGCTTATGCCATTATGTTAAACTCTGTTGATACCGCCAAGATACTACTAGAAAAAGGGGTTAAATTTGAAGAGGTGGAGTATGTGGCGTATTTTATATTAAACTCAAAAGAGGGCTACGGATGGATGTCGTCGCTAATAATAGACGGTAACGACATAACCATAAACTATACGATAGACCCGGATCATCCTGGACGATACCCTGATACAGACATAAATAATCCGGCCTGTGTCGAAACTTGTGATGGCGAGAAGGTAGAGCCGTTTAAATACGTAGTCTCAAAAAACCTGCCACAAATGGCAGAACTAATGCTAAGCACGGGGTATAAACCTAAAGAGTTTAAAATGG